>DAOSJS010000387.1:0-1347 GCA_035367355.1 Candidatus Hydrogenedentota bacterium | reverse complement strand
GAAGTCCACCTACTGGTATCTGACCGGCGTTCCGGCCTTGTTCGAACAATGCGCCAAGCGCTTTGAAGCCCAGGCCGCTCGCGACGTCAAGGGAGGTCGGACATGAAGAACCAGCCGCTCAGCATCGCGCATTACATCAAGCGTTTCTTCGCGGAGTATTTGCCCAGCCACCGAAATTGCAGCCCTCATACGATCGCTTCTTACAGCGTCGCGTTGCGCCTGTTCCTGGTGTATCTGCGTGAGCGCAAGAAGATCGCCCCGGCCAAACTGGCCGTGCGGGACCTTTCGGCCGGCAACATCATGGAGTTTCTCAATGAAATCCAAGCCTCGCGCAGGAACGGGACCGGCACCCGCAACGTCCGTCTCGCGGCCATTCGCTCGTTCGTCAACTATCTGTTGCTGCTGGAGCCTGCGCTGACCAGTGAGCTGCAGGCCGTGCTGGCGATCCCCGTTAAGCGCGACACGCGGCGCGTCCTCGACTTCCTGACGCGCGAAGAACTGGACGCCGTCCTGGCCGCGCCGCAGGAAGCCACATGGAGCGGCAAGCGCGACCGCATCCTATACACCGTGATGTACAACAGCGGCGCGCGTGTTTCGGAGATTGTTGCCGCGAAGGTGTCGGACGTCAAACTCAATCCGGGCGCGACCCTCCGCCTTCATGGCAAGGGCCGCAAGGATCGGGTGTTGCCGCTATGGAAAAGCACGGCCAAGAACCTGGGCCAATGGATTGCAGGCAACCGGCTCGAGGCCGACGCTCCGCTGTTCGCCAACGCGCGGGGCGCCCACATGACGCGTTCGGGCGTGGAGAAACGGCTGCGCGAAGCCGTACGGGCGGCGCGGGAGAAATGCCCCTCACTCAAAAGCAAACGTGTCTCGCCACACACACTGCGCCACACGACAGCGATGCACCTGCTGCATTCCGGGGTGGACATCACTCTGATCGCCATGTGGCTGGGTCACGAGAGCATCGAGACGACGCACATCTACATGACCACCGACCTGGCGATGAAGGAAAAGGCGCTCCAGGCATTGCAATCGCCGACGCCCGGCAAGTTCCGTTTCCAACCCAACGACGAACTCATCGCGTTCCTGGAATCCCTGTAATGAAGCGCCGAATAATGCGGAGTAAAACGTAAGGCCAGGCGTGTCCTTGATCCCCAGCACGGGCATCCGGGACCGCCTCTCTCAATCAACTCCGCATTACCGGGAACTCCACATAATCGATGCCGAAGCACAGCGTCCGCATATCCATTGGGTGGGCCTCCATTCACCAGTTGTAATCAGGTCTTTTTATAACCTGCCGGTCATCCTGCCGGCCTGCACATGAACGCTCGTTACGAGGTCACA
>DAOSJS010000386.1:0-3747 GCA_035367355.1 Candidatus Hydrogenedentota bacterium | reverse complement strand
AGCCGTCACGACGGCTCATCGGGAAGCTCGGGTTCCTCGCCTGCTTTGCTCCCCTCAGCTGGAATTCCGGCAGAACTGTCAGGTGACGGTGCTGCGGCGTCTTTCCTGGGGAGCAAGATCTCGATCTTGACGTCACCGATGGCCGTTTCGAGAAATTCGCCAAAAGCGCGCTGCTTTGCCTGTGCTTCCAGGTTCCTCCGGATGCCGTCTTTCACTTCATCAAATTCCAGGGTCCGGGCCGGATCGCGCTCACTGACTTTCATGATATGCCACCCGTAACGGGTCTGAAACGGCTCACTGACCTCGCCTATGGGAAGCTCGAACATGAGTTTGTCGAATTCCGGCACCATCATGTTGGGCGGTACATTCTCGTACAGACCGCCAAGAGGCGCGGACGATCGATCTTCGGACACATCTTTGGCGACTTCGCCAAAGTCTTCCTTGCCATTAACGACCCGGTCCCGCGCCGCATCGATACGCTCCTTTGCCTCCGCGATAGCTTCATCCGTACCCTCGCGAGGCGCCAGGATCAAAATGTGAGCCACATCGGCGGTTTCAGGTTTCTGCATGCGCCCCGCTTCTTTCAGTTTCTGATACACCTGCTCTACGTCTTCGTCCGTAACCTCAACGTCTTTGGTCTTCTCATCGAAGAATTTCTGGCAGGTGAGCTGCTCCCGCATCTTTGCATCCAGCTCTTGCGCCGTAATGCCCCGGTCTTCCATCAAATGTTCAAACTCGCCTTCCGGCAGCCTCTTTTTGGCTTCCGCAAGCCCCTCGTCCACTTCTTCATCCGTGACGGAGGTCTTGGCTTTCTTTGCCAGCACATAAATGGCCTTGCCGCGGATAAGGGACTCCAGCACCCGTTCTGCGTCATCGCGATCAAAGGGCTCTGGGGGCGCGTTCGGATCCCGGTTGGGGTTGGACGCGTCCCGGGCGGCTTTCGCGCGCATGGCGGTGTTCATCGCCATCTGAAGCTCCAGCCCTGTAATCACTTCATCTTCAATTTTCGCCACAATTTCCGGGATGGGCTGGGGTTGGCTCTCCAGACTGGGCGCGCTCAACACCGGTGCGTCCATCTCACCCGCGAATACCGTCGGCGCCGCCAGCGCCGCGCACAGCATCGCGCCCAGTACCGGCACCCTGGTCCAGCTCTTCGCTTCAGTCCATGCACGCATTGCTCTGTCTCCTGGTTCCTGTGGAACCCTGGCGATACCGAAAGCGGTTCGATGGGCGGCCGGTTGTCGATATCTGGCCGTTTTCTAATGACGGATACGGACTCTTGGTTACAAACTGACGGGGCGGCCGGTACGCGACGATTCGTAAATGGCTTCGATAAGCGCCACGGATCGCCGGCCTTCCTTCCCGTCGATTTTCGGCGCACGATTATGCCTGATCGCGTCCGTAAAATCCTCAATCTGCCGGCGGTGACCCTCACACGTCACGTTGGCCATCGGATCTGCAGCTCCTGCGCCGGGGGCAGCCACGGGCATCTGAGCGCGGATGGACTCATCGTCCGGGCCTTCCTCCTTGAATTTCCAGAAGCGCAGGATGCCGTCTTCCAGCGCGGCGCCGCCCTGGTCGCCGTGTATTTCCACACGCGCAGGATGGCCCGGCCATATGGCGGTGCTTCCTTCGATGACCCCCATGGAACCGTTCTCGAACTCCAGGATGGCACAAGCCAGGTCTTCCACCTCCAGCCCTTCGTGGCCCACCAGGCTGGTGCGGGCGAAAACGCTCTTGACCGGGCCAAAAAACCACAACAACAGATCGATCTGATGGATGCCCTGATTCATCAGGCAGCCGCCGCCATCCAGGCTCTTCGTGCCCCGCCAGGAGCCGCTTTTGTAGTATTCATCCGAACGGTACCATTTGATATAGGCATCGCCCAGCACGAGCTTGCCAAAGCGTCCGGCCTCGACCGCCTCTTTGACCCGCTGCGCGCCATCCGCAAAGCGGTTCTGGAAGATGCACGCGAGTTTTACGCCAGCCTCATCGACGGCCTGAAGCAGAGCGTCAATCCGTTCGGTATTCACCTCGAGAGGCTTTTCGGAGATGATGTGTTTCCCGGCGCGGGCACATTCGGTGCCGACCTCGGCCCGCATGCCGCTGGGAATGCAGAGATTTACCACCTGGATGTCATCCCGTGCCAAAAGCTCGCGGTAGTCGCTGTACGGGGTGGCGCCGAAGCGCTCGGCCAACTGCTTCGCATTCTGCTCGACCACATCCGATACCGCGACCAGCCGCGCCCCTTCAACTTTCTGAATGGCCTCCGCGTGCATGGGTGCAATGTTTCCACAACCGATAATGCCGTACCCGATTTCCGCCATGGTTTTCATCCCTGTTTCGCTGTTGGTTTTCGTCAGCTCCCACAACCGTAATCCGGATCGCGCCGTGTTGTGCCGCCGGCTCAGGTGCGGCATTGGCGCGCGCGCACGGCGTGACGCCGTGGTGCTGGTCGCGCTCGAATCGCCGGCATCCGCAACCCGGGAGACGCCATCATAACAGATGCGGAGCCCCGGATGCATGGAGGCATAGCGCGACGACCGCCAGCGCCAGCGCGGGACACAAAAATCCGGAGCCCGAGAAATTTTAGATGCGGCGCGCGTGTCTCCCGCTGGCGGGGGTGAATCGGCGGCAGCCGGTTCGGGGGTGGATTTTGAGGGTAAATTTAGAGCCTGGTTCGCGCTTCCCACAGCCCAGCAGCAGCAATGCCGCACTGGCCCACTTAAACACAGAATAAACCCTCGGCAGAAGGATCAGCGCCACCTCCTCAAGCCTCGACTTCACGCGCGCATCAACCGCGACGCCTTGCCCAAACAGCACCCTTCCCTTTTAACTCAGATCTCAGGCGTCTCCCCAGCGCCTGACGGTGTCCACGAGATGGCACACGTGCTCAAAGGGTGTCTGCCGCAGGAGTCCGTGATTCAGGTTAAAAATGTGGCCACGGCTGTCCCCGGCTTGAATGATGGCGTGCGCGGCGCGGGTGATGGCATCGAGAGGGCCCTCAACGAGAAGCTTATTGTCGAGATTGCCTTGCATTACCCGGTCGGCGCTTGTCAGGTTCCGGGCCTCTGCGATCGAAATTGAGGCGGGCAGACTCAAAATATCTGCTCCAGAAGCATCCAGCAGTTCTACCGCCTCGATGTCGCGCGCAAACGCGATGGTGGGTGCGGCGCCGCGGATGGCATCGAAGATCAACTGCTGGTAGGGCAATGCGAACTCACGGTAAGCCACGGCATCAAGGACGGGGGCAGCCGATTCAAAGAGCTGCACGGCATCCGCACCGGCCGTAATCTGCAGCATCAGGTAGTCAGTCGTCATTCGGGCCAGCTTTTCGAGCACGTCGTGGGCTGCCTGAGGCTGTTCCGCCAGGTAACGCAGGGTCTTCGGCGCAGTAGTCCCGAAGCTGCCACCTTCGAGCAGGAAGGTCAACAGTGTAAACGGAGCGCCAGCGAACCCGAGCACCGGCATTTCGCCGTCGAGTGCCTGCCGTGTGAGCCGGATAGTCTCCGGGACAAAAGGAAGCTCTTGCGCCACGTCGTATTCGTGCAACGTCTCAAGATCGCTCGCGTCTTCGAATGGAGCTTCCAGAACAGGCCCAGGCCGGAAGATGAACGGTGCACCCATGGGGGCGAGCGGCGTGAGAATATCCTGGAAGAAAATAATCGCATCGACACCGATACGCCGGGGGAGCAGGGATATCCGCGCAGCCAATTCCGCATTGCGGAACAGTTTTTCCAGCGGAAG
>DAOSJS010000385.1:0-3750 GCA_035367355.1 Candidatus Hydrogenedentota bacterium | reverse complement strand
GCGGAAGAGTTCTTAGGGGGATATTGCTCTGCATGTTCATGGCCACGGCGACGCGAGCTGCCGGTTCCGATACGTTATTCGGCGACCCCCGGGTCATTGGGGGCCCTTTTCATCCTATCGCCCTTGCGGATATCGATGGGGATAGCGATCTTGATCTTGTGATGTCGTTTACCGATTTTTATCAGCGGCCCAAACCAATCGTATGGCTTGAGAACGGGGGATACGGTAATCCACCCTTCACGGAGTACCATACGGTCGGGGAGGAGGGATCAGGTATAGTCAGATCGATTTGGGGAGCGGACATGGATGGAGACGGGGATACAGATGTGATTGTTGCACGGTATGATTCGAACCAATATTCGTTGGTCATTGCCTGGTATGAGAACAACGGATCGATGCCACCCAGTTTTGTGCGACACGAAGTGTGCAGCTTTGCAATCGGGATCGGGAACATCGGTTACGGTTCCTGCACGGTTGCGGACATGGATAGCGATAGCCATCAGGACATCCTTGCTGTCTACTGGGCAAAGAACGGCGATGCTCTTTTGGAGAGCCATATTGGCTGGTTGCGCAATAGCGGGACACAGCCGCCTACATTCACGGAGCAAACAATATCCTCATCGGCGGCAGGCGCCTCTTTCGTCACGGCCGTGGATCTGAATGGGGATGGCCATATGGATGTGGTGGCCAATGCGCCGACTGACAGCGATATTGTGTACTATCAGAATGACGGTGGTTCACCTCCCGAATTTACCACGATAACTGCCTGGAGCGGAGGCGCATTTAACCTGGCCGCGGACTTGGATGGAGATGACGATATTGACTTGGTTGCAGGACGGTCGTGGTGGGAGAATAATGGCAGCAATCCGCCCGAATTCACACTTCATGCAGTCGACGCGATTCCATCAGATAACGCGCCCAGGAGTCTGGCCACAGTGGATCTGAACAATGACGGACTGCTAGATATCGTTGGGTCCGGACTCAATGATAGAACACTGTATTGGGCAGAGAATGAGGGCGGGACGCCGCTGCAATTCAGGGTAGACTCCATTGGAAGCGTCAATTATGCCACCATCAGTATTGCCACGGGTGATGTCGACGAAGATGGCGACCAAGATATTGTTGCGGCGAATTGGATTCAACCTTCGGTCCAGCCCATGGGCGGCCTCTTCTATTACAGAAATAGGCTCATAGACAAGACTTATGTGGCTGAAAGAGCCTGGGAAATCTACAGATAGGCGAAATGTAACGAGGAGATATGTTCATGAATTATAGGTTTTGTCTTGCACTTGCATGCATCTGTTCTGTGGCTATTGCCGGTGAAATCGCGGAGCATCACGGCAAGCTGCAGGTATCAGAGCGAGGACCTTCGCCCGACTCCCGCAGCAGATCCGAGCTGGCGCCCGTGGAACATGGGGTCACGGAAATCGGCATTGAGCGTGCAGGTCAGCCAGGAAAATTCCTACACCCGATGTATATTGCCGTTATGGGGAGCGATGGCTTGGTGCGATATCGAGGGATAGCAGGTGTCAAGCAACTCGGAGAGGCCACGGGAAAGATTCACCCATCCGACTTCAATCGGCTGGCCATGTTCCTGGTGAAGGCCGGCTACATGGAGCTGGACAGCACGTATTCTGGCGACGCGCTCAATGCCTCGGGGGTGTATACAACCGCCGTCAGGAACGGCGAGCGGCGCGTGATCCTGAACTATGACAACCGCGGCCCGGAGGACCTGTGGGCGATCGAGCAACTGATCGATCACACGCTCACCAAGGTGGTGTGGGACCGCCCAACAACGTCCACTGCCACGATCGCGCCGTAGCGCCAACAGGGGAACACGGGCAAGATGCCCCATGCCACCTGTCGTCCGTCAACACAGGGATTCTGCGGCTCGCGGGACACCGCTTACGGCGTCAGCACGATCTTGCCCGAGAGTTTGCCGGCGTGGTGGATTGTGTTTTCTTCCTGGATCCGGTGCGCCTCGGCGGCTTCGGCCAGCTTCATCGTCTTGCAGATGTTCGCCCGCAGCTTCCGTTCCGACAGCCAGTGGTTGATATCCTCGGCGCATTCGCGCTGCTTCTCGCTCGTCGCGTTGAACATTGCATAGCCGAACAGCTTGCAGTCGCGCGTGTAGAACGGACCGACGGGAAACGCCGGCGTGGCGTCGCGCCCCGCCATGATCACCATCCGCCCGCTCGGCCGCAACAATGGGACCGCCTGCATGAAATCGGGCTCGCGCCGCACGTCGAACCAGACGTGAACCCCCTCGGGCGCAAGCTGGCGCACCGCCTCGGCCAGGTCGCGTTCCCGGTACCGGATCACCTCGTCGGCGCCCAGCTCGCGGCAGATCTCCACCTTCGCCTCGTTGCCCGCCGACGTGATCACGCGGGCCCCCGCCAGTTTCGCCATCTGGATCACGACCGAGCCGACGCCCCCCGATCCCCCGGCCACGAAGATCGTCTCGTTGCGCTTGAGCCTGGCCTTCTCGAACAGCCCCAGGTGCGCCGTGATGCCCACCAGCGCCAGCGCGGCCACCTCCTCGTCGTCGACCCCCGTCGGCGTGCGGTAGACCCACGCCTCGTTGACCGCCACATACTGCGCGAACGTTCCCTGCCGCCCGAGCAGCCCCTGGTTGGAGCCCCACACCCGATCCCCCGGCTTGTAGCGCGTTACTTCCGAACCGGTCGCCTCGACCGTCCCGGCAAAATCGCAGCCGATGATGTACGGCTTGGGCAGTTCAAACGGGATCATCCCGCTGCGGATGTACGTGTCGATCGGGTTGACCGACACCGCCCGCACCCGCACGAGCACCTGGTGCGGTTCGGGTTCCGGCGTCGGCAGATCGCCATACTGGATCACATCGGGTTCGCCCGTCTGGACGATATAGGCGGCTTTCATCCGAACAACTCCTCCTCGATGGGACGCGGGCGCCGGCGGCCGGCTCACAGCCCCCGCACGGCCTCCAGCGCCTTGCCGTAGTCCGGTTCGTGCGTCACCTCGCTCACGATCTCGCGGTAGACGACCTTGCCCTCGGCGTCCAGCACGAAGACCGACCGGGCCAGCAGCGCCAGTTCCTTGATCACGACCCCGAACGCCTCGCCGAAACTGCGGCTCTTGTAGTCCGAGACGCACGTGATGTTGTTCGCCTTGAACGATTCGCAGAACCGTTTTTGCGCGAACGGCAGATCGCAACTGACCGTGACGACGCGCAGTCCGTGCTCGCGCGCCTGTTCGTTGAACTTCTGCGTCTGGATCTGGCAGACGCCCGTGTCGAGCGACGGGACGACGCTGATGACGACCGGCTGGCCCTTCAGATCCGCCAACGTCAGGTCCTTCAGCTCGCCGGTAGTGACCGTGAAGTCGGGGGCCGGGTCGCCGACCTTGACTTCCCGCTGGCCCACCAGCGTCATCGGGGCGCCTTTGAATGTGATCGCGCCGGGGCGTTCCATGGGGGGCTCCTCTGCTTGCGATTCAAAAGGGGGAAGGGGCGCGGGCTGCGGACAACCCGCTCGGGCGACAGTGTAGCAGACGCAAGAGACGTGTCAAGCCGGCCAGGAAATCGCCGTGGCCGCCGCCGCTGGAACGGCGTCCCGCGGCGGCGCACCAACGGCCTTTCCGATCATGCTTTATTCCGGCCGCTTCGACGACAGGATCCGCACCTTGATCCCCAGCATCTGGCACAGCGCCACCAGCTCGCCGAAGATATCCCCATACGCCACGCAGATGTGGTTGCTCATGTAATGCGCCATC
>DAOSJS010000384.1:0-3783 GCA_035367355.1 Candidatus Hydrogenedentota bacterium | reverse complement strand
GGGGCGTCCACGGACCAGGAAAAAGAAGCCGGCCGGGCAGCATTGGTGGTGTTGGCTTCACAGAAGCCAGGTCCGCTGTTGAATGCGATTGCAAAACAGGACGGACAGAATCGTGCCGACCTGTTGCCGGTGCTTCCCGAGCTGGGGACTGAGGAGGCGTATCATGCGGCCGCGGCCTCCGTCGACAGCGACAACCTCACGGTGAAAGACGCGGCGATCCGGGCGCTGTCCAACTGGCCGGCGCCACTGGCGATGCCGCGGCTCCTGGAAATTGCCAAAGCCACAGATAATGAAACGCATCACGTGCTGGCATTGAGCGGGTTTCTCCGGCTGCTGCCGGCGGCGCCGATCACCTCCCCTGAAAAAGTGGCGCAATATCAGGAAGCCCTGGATACGGCGCGCCGAAAAGAAGAGCGGCTCACGGCATTGTCGGGACTGGCCGCCATCCGGACGCTGGAATCGCTGCGTCTCGTAGCCCAATACCTCGATGCAGATGAGCTGAAAGCGGATGCCGCCCTGGCCGCAGTGCAGATCGCGTGTCCACAGGACGAAAAAGACTCCGGCCTCACAACGCCGGAAGTGGCGCCTATCCTCCAAAAGGCCCGGGAATGCGCCGACAGCGAAGATCTGCGGAATCAGATCGACGAGCACCTGGCCACCATCGCGCCTCCGGCGCCGTCGGCGGACGCTGCGCTGGAGGAGGGCTTTGTGTCGCTGTTCAATGGCGTCGATCTGACCGGCTGGGAAGGCGATACGGACGGCTATGCGGCCGAGGACGGATTGCTCGTGTGCAAGCCCGGAGGCAATCTGTATACGGTCAAGGACTACGCGAATTTCGTGCTGCGCCTCGAGTTTAAACTCACGCCCGGGGCCAACAACGGCCTGGCCGTGCGCGTGCCCATGCCCGCGCATGCCGCCTACGACGGCATGGAGCTTCAGATCCTCGACGATACCCACGAGAAATATGACACACTGGAGCCTTATCAGTATCACGGGTCCATTTATGGCGTCGTCCCCGCCAAGAAAGGCTTTCTCAAACCCGTCGGCGAGTGGAACGAGCAGGAAGTCATCGCGGACGGGCCCCATATCGTTGTGAAGCTCAACGGCGAAGTCATCGTCAATGCCGACATCGCGGAGGCGAGCAAAGACGGCACGATGGATGGCAAGGAACACCCCGGCTTGCTGCGCGAATCGGGACGCCTCGGCTTCTGCGGGCACGGCGACGTGCTCTATTTCCGCAACCTGCGTGTGAAGGAGCTTCCGTAAGCGCCCGGGTTCCGGAGAATGAAGCGGCGTAATTGCAGTATCGAGGCGGCCTCTCCGGAGGCCGCCTCCGCTTTAGGAGGCAAGTACATGTGCATTCGGTGCGCTGGCATCATGCTTGTCGCGGCGCTCGCCGCCTGGGGAGCGAGATCCGCAGCGGCCCAGGAAATGCCGCAGTTTCGCGTGCGTGAGGCCGGCGAAGGCCGGGTCGTGGAGGTGCTGTCCGGCGACCGCGTGTTGCTGGCCTCGCCACCGGAAGGCCTGTGGTCGGTGGCGATGGACTGGCGCGACGGCTGGCCCACCGAGTGGCAGCACGCCCATCCGGGCGAACCTGAGCTATGCGGGGAATGGACTCTGCTGCGCGGCCTGGTGGAGACGCCTCAGGGTAACTGGCGTGTATCCGACGCCTACCGGCCGGAAGGCCGGGCGATCAAATGCGTCCGCCGGTATGTCTGGGAAGGCGCCGAAGCGGCCGGCCGCGTCACCTTGTCCGTGCGCTTCCAGACACCCGGCACGGGGATTGGGGCCGTTCTCCCGGGCATCCTGTACCATGGCAACCCGTCGGGCGCGCGCAGCGGCCGGACGCCAATCTACACGGGGGCGCCGGGCGAGGAAGCGTTCTACGAAGAACACCGCTTCCCCATGCCCTTCGCAAGCCTGGAATGGCAGGAAGGCGGCGCTTTCCATGGCGCTGCCCTGCACGCGCTGCCCTCCCCCGTGCCATTCGGGAACCTGCCCGATCAATGGTGGTCGATGGGGCTGCGAGCGCTCGACACCGGCACGGAACTGGCCCTGTTGTCAGGCCCCTGCGCGTCCAATGGGGAGCGCAGCGTGGTCAAGGCCAATCAACCGGGCTTTCTACCGTACAACGACGCCAGTTTGAACGTGCCGCCGGGCTCGATCATTGAAAAGACCTTCTGGCTCGAAGCGTACCCGGTGCCCGAGGAGGGCGCGGGATTTCAGCGGCCGGTCTGGACCAGTCTGAGCCTGTTCGATCCCTATTGCACCGAAGGCTTACCGACTTTCGAAGAGATTGTTCGCGCAAAATACCGCTTCTCCGACACCCGCTGGCACGAAACCCGGGATGCGGCCGGTTACACGAAATACCCCGATAAACCCATTCTCGTCATGGGCTGGTGCGGGCAGGCGGCCGCGCTCGGATTCGCCAACCAGGTGCTGGGGCCCCGCCTGGGCGCACCGGAAGCCCTGGAACGGGCGCAGAAATCACTCGATTTCCTGACGAACGCCGTTTTTTACGAGGGCGGATTTCACACTTGGTATCACTGCAACAGCAATACCTGGGACCACCACGAACCGCTGTCGCAGGGCCAGGCGATGCTCAGTTTCGCAAACGCCATCCTGGCGGCCCCGAAATCCGGGTTGGACGACTCAGCCTGGCGCATATTTCTCGGCAAAGCCTGCGATTTCCATGCACGGCGCATCCTGAAGGAGGATTGGAACCCCACATCGACGGACGAGGGCTTTTTTATCGCCCCCCTGTGCGCAGCGCACCAAATCTTCGGCCAGGATGAATACCTGCTCGCCGCAACGAAAGCGGCGGAGGTCTATGCCGCCCGGTCGCTGTCGATGCGCGAACCGTACTGGGGTGGAACCCTCGACGCGAGCTGTGAAGACAAGGAAGGCGCTTTTGCGGCATTTCAGGGGTTCCTCGCTCTGCACGAAGTCACGAAAGAGCCCCAGTATCTGAAATGGGCCCGGCACGCCTGCGATGTAGCCCTGACCTATGTCGTCGTGTGGGACATCGACCTCCCTCCGGGGCGCCTGCGCGACCACGCGTTCAAAACGCGCGGCTGGACCGCCGTCTCCGTCCAGAACATGCACATCGACGTGTACGGCGTCCTGATCGCACCGTATGTGTATAAACTGGGCCTCATTACCGGTAGCGACGAGTTGAAACGGCTTGCACTCGTGATGTACCGCAGTTGTGGCCAGTTGATCGACCCGTACGGGAGCCAGGGCGAGCAGCCCCAGCAGACCAACTACGCTCAGCGGGGCAAATACGACACCCCCTTCGGCCTGCGCGGCGGCTACGTCGAAGATTGGACCGTATTCTGGATCACCGCGCATTTCTTGAATGCAGCGGCCCAGTTCAAATTGATGGACGCCGAAACGGGGCTGTAATGATGCGAAATCCGGGCGGCGGACGCCCGGGCACGGCGAGGATAAGCACGCTGCGCATCCCACCCTGCCCGCGACACGTGGAGGCGGAGGCCCCGGAGAGCTCTGACTGCGAGTGAAAAAAGGAGAAATGCGATGGTTTCTTTGAGAACTCGGTCCGCGCATTGCGCTCTCGCGATTTTGATTGCGGCCTCACTGAGCGGATGGCTTAACGCCGCCCATGCACTGGACCTCGTCCGCGAGGGAGCGCCCGCGGCGGTGGTCGTCGTGGATGAGTCCGCCTCGGGCCAGGTGAAGGCGGCGGCACAGCTCCTGGCGGAGTACGTGGAGCGGGCCACCGGAGCACGGCTGCCTGTGACCAGCGCGCTGCCGGACGAAGGC
>DAOSJS010000383.1:0-3804 GCA_035367355.1 Candidatus Hydrogenedentota bacterium | reverse complement strand
CCGAGACCGTCGCTCTGTGGGAGCTTCCCCTCGATAAAGGCGTCTACCTCTACGAAGACTTCCGATACCGCGAAACCACCAAGATCACGCCCGAATCGTTCCTCTCCAAAGACAAGCACGCCGCCTATGCCACACGGCGCTGGCCCGATCTGGACACAACCGACACGGAACCGCTCGTGCTCTGCTACAAGATGCCGGACTGGGACGTCCGGCTCTGCCGCATGGATCTGACCGAGCGGTATGTCCTGCTTCCGGGAGGCGGACTTGAGGAGGCGCAGGTCCTCGCGCCTACCAAAGAACTGCCCGTGCGGCTCGTGCCCATCGACCAGCCGGACGGCCTCCTTCGGCAAGTGGAACTGCCGGGGCCGCTCGAACCCGGGACCTACGCCGTGCACTGGGGCGCTCTGGACGGCGTGGTTGACAAAGACCCCCGCATTTTCGCGTTCAGCGTCGTGGATTTCACCCTTTCTCTTCCGCCAAAAGAGGAAGCCGCCAGGCAGCAGGCAGAAGAAGCGCGTGATGGCTCAGAACCTGAGGCTCCCACACCGCGGCCCCGCGACTCGGAAGAGCATTTGCCTGACGTGGACTGAGCGCGTCTGGCTATCTCTGAATTTTGATGCGAAGATTCCTGAACTGTACTTTCATCGGCGGACCGGGATGCATCTGCAGGGCAATGAACCCTCTGGATCGGGACATCTTCGCATCCTTATCCACCACTTCGCACATCAGTGCCCCGTTAATCTTAAGCGTGATCCGGGGGCCCTCCGCGATGATCTCGTAATCGTTCCAGTCCCCAGGTTTGATCAGCTTCTGCAGCTCTTCAGATGAGGCAAACTGCTCTTCCTGACGTGTGCCGTCGTGCGCGATAACCGCTTTGTAACCGCGCATTACCACTCCGTTGCGATCATGCTGAAAAAGGCAGCCGGTCCACTCCGTCCCCGCTTCCATGTCCGCCTGATATCCCCATACATCGTAGTCCGGGCGGCGTTCGCTGCGGAACTGCACCCCCGAATTGCCGCCTGTCAGGCGGTATTGGAACCGCATCACGAAATCTCCCGGCTGTGCTGGTTTCCAAAACAGATAATGATGCTGGACGCAGGGATTGGCCTCCGTACTCTCCGACGTGATCGCGCCGTCCTCGACCCACCAGCCGCCCGGTTTGCCGTCCCAGCCGGTCAAATCGGTTCCGTTAAACATCGAGATGAACCCATCCTTGTCCGGCTTCATGCATTCGGCATTGGCGCAACACGCACAGGCCGGGGCAGTCTCGCCCGCACAGGCCGCCACCAGACTCCAGGACGCCATCAGCAACGCCACCGCCGTTTTCGCAATCGTCATCATCATCTGTCTCCTGCTGCATCCATTTGCAAATTTCAGCCCGCCATCTTTCGCGGTTCTGCATTCCCATCTGATCAGACCGGGCAATCTCTTCACTCCCCGTTCCCTTCTCCAACTGCGCCATGCCGCCGGAAATCCGCACAGCAGCAGCGCCGATTTCCGGAAACTACGCGGTCACGTCCGAAATATTGTCCCATGTCACGCCGAGCCGGTTCGCCGCATAGCCCAGTTCGCGCAGGCAGTCGCCGTACACCATGAGCAAGTGCGAATCGCGGACCTCGTTGAGAAGCCGTTTCCAGTCGCCTTCGATGCGCTCGTCCTGCTGCGACCGGCAGATCTCCAGGAAGGGGTTGTCGACGACTTCGCCCCGGCATCCGACCCAGCGCCCAACCGCGTACTCGGGATTGAGAAAGCTCAGCTTCGTTCCCAGAGGCATTTCGACCTTTGGCGCCGCGCCGTAGTCGGATTCGTAGTGCGTGACGATGCGCGCGGGCTCATAGCGTGTGCCGTCCATGCGGCGCGGGCCGGTACAATGCGCGCAGGTCACGAGCCCTCCATGGGGAAACGTCGAATTGTGCATGAAAACCGGGCTGCCGCAGAGGTAATAGAGCAATACCGCGGGCGGAACCACCACAAAATCCGATTCGCATAACGCAAGGGTCCCCTCGTCATTCATCAGGCTCAGCGAAAGGCAGGCCGTTGTCTGCGACATGGGCATGATGGTGCTCATGCAATTATTGATCGTGAACGCAGCCGCCCGATGTTCCGCCATCAGTTCCTTGAACAGCCCGTAGAGCACGAAGGCATTGACCACGAATCCCCGCTCGGTTTCAAACGAAGTACCCGGCATCGCGAGATAACGGTCCGTCCAGGTTTCCGCACAGCGCACGGTACCCGGGTCTTCCAGCGCAGTCGCGAGCCGGGGCGCAAAATCGTCGTAGCTGACCTCCACGATCTCCATCCCGTAGCGTTCGCGCGCCTTCTCCGGCGCATTCGGCGCATATTTGCCCTGCGCGCCCCCCAGTGCCACGACCCGGGCGCCGAGCAGGTTGTGAACGGCGTGGAGGGTCCGCAGCCGCCACGCCAGCTCTCCCAGATCGTCGACAACCACGTCGTGGACCGACAGCACGGGCGTAGGCCCTTCCCGCCGGGCCTCAAAATCTGGCCGGTCGCTCCGCAGATACTGCACGCTCAATGCTTCGTACCAGTAGTAGAGCGGGCCCGACCGGTGCCGCACGAACAACACGGGGTCGGGCAGGTCCATGCCCGCCTGAAGCAGGCTCCCGCTGCCGGAAGCAGGGTACAGGATGGTCGCGTCGGCCTTCGATCGCTCAAGCTTCGCAAGCTCGTCGACGGAGGCCGCCTTCATCACCGGCAACACCTGCAGCGGGAAATCAGCCTGTTCCGCAATGCTCGCAAGCTCTTTCTCGATGCGCCCGGTCTCTTCAGCGGCTGCCTCATGCGACTGCACGCCGCCCCACGATTTGTAGGACGCCTGAGTGCGCGGCTGGGCCACGCGATAGAGCAGCACCGGCTGCACGCGGAGCGGTTTGGCGGTTACGGCGTAGGGCCGCTCGGGATCCCACAGATTCTCCGCCCACGCGTTCTGCGCAGCGGCTGCGCGCGGGAGCACGCCCGCCAGGCCGGTGGCTGCGGCCAGCGCCGCCCCCGCGCCGAGAAATGTCCTGCGATTCATGTTTGAGCCACAGCACTTGCACATGGTATCCAGCCTCCCGGATGACTCTTTCTGGAAAACCGCGCTACGACGTCCTGACACTCAGTGTACAACCAAACAGGGCGGAGTCCAATAACGCCGGCGTCAAAGGCTCCATCACAGACTCTCGCCGGCTCATGGTGCTCCAGTCTCAAGCGGTGCAGACCGCGGCAGCCGCACATCCCGGCGCAGTTGGCGGTCAATTTTCCACAAGGTGCCGTCGATGACAACCGAAACGGCTGGCGGTTCACGATAGTGATCCACGCCCCCCCACGTGTCGTACTGTATGTCCCCCGAAATCTCCAGCGTGGCCACACCATCGGCCTGTTCCACCGAAACCGACGCCGGGCCATCCGAAGAGACCCGCAGCGCGCCGTCTGGCGTCGACACCGCGGCATAGGTTCCGCTCGCGAAAAGCAGCGCGTTCGGGACCTGGTAAACCGCGAACGCTCCGTCGGTGGCCAGCGTCACGCCATCGGGAAAGACGGCATCTCCTCCAAATACGAGGTAATACACGTTGGATTGCGTGTCGAGCTTCACCGATTTGGGCCCGCTCCCAGGCGTGACCGCGGCCAGATTGGGCGCCTCCTTCCATGCGTCCCACACGGCGACAAACGGCGCATCATCATGCCGGCGCACGCACAGTGTCTGGCAGGGCGGATCGTTTTCGGTGATGAATGCATTGTCTGTGGGGTAGGTCTCCAGCGCGAACACTTCGGTGCCTTGTGCCGGCAGCATGGCCAGCCGCGAGG
>DAOSJS010000382.1:0-3815 GCA_035367355.1 Candidatus Hydrogenedentota bacterium | reverse complement strand
CTGCAATTCCAAGCCTCATAACCCTCGCCCCAAAACCGCCTTTGCCGCGCCCGCTGATAACCGGACGCTGCACAGGTAATTTCTTACGCACTCCGCTCGCGAATGTTCCGAATCCCGGGGAAAGGAGGCGCATCTTGCCGCCCCTCCACCAGCCAACATCGCGGCCGGAGCGGCCCTCCCAAGCGGAGGCCGCCTGGGCGCGGAAGCCAGCAACGCTATCACGCGCACCGCGGTTCCCGCGGGAGCACTTGGAATGCAGGTATTTGCAAAGATCGAGGCGGGCAAAGGTCATAACGGATTCAAGGCGTTGGTTGATTAGTAAGGCTTTGTGGCGAATTTTGCGAGATCGGAACACTCGACCAGCCGGTTGAGCGTTTTGAGTGTAAAAACCTTGCCCCGGGTGGCAAAGAGCATCTTCCTCATGTCCTCGCGCCGGACGCCAAACCCCCTGCCGGCGATGCACGCAATGACTTGATATTTCGGCTGGCCGACCGGTGCGCCGGCCGTGCTGAGC
This sequence comes from Candidatus Hydrogenedentota bacterium, assembly GCA_035367355.1. Taxonomy (GTDB): domain Bacteria; phylum Hydrogenedentota; class Hydrogenedentia; order Hydrogenedentales; family SLHB01; genus UBA2224. Next base: position 3,301 of record DAOSJS010000382.1, on the reverse strand, counting down.
TCGCCCAAATGCTGGATGCGGGTCACCTTGTCGCGCGCGGTGCCGTCATCTTCGGTGATTTTGGCCTCGATGACCACACGGGGAGTAAACTCGTCGGGAACGATGAAATCAGGCGCCTGATCGAAGCCGGGCACCCTTTCGGCGCGCTTGGTCTTTCGATAGCTGACACCGGCCTTGCTCAGAACGTCTTCAATGGCGGACTCCAGGCTGTCTCCGACCAATTCGCTCACGGAGTCTCTATGGCCGGCAAAGGGACGGCCGAGAAATCGTTCGTAAAGGAGCATGGCGTAGGGGGCCCCCATGCGGGCGAGTGACTTGATGGATTGAAGCCCCTCTTTGGTGTCGGCCTTCTGGAGGCGATGGATCGTGATGTCATTGGGTTTCGGACAGCCCTCTTGCAAAAGATCGCAGGCCGCGTCCAGCAGGGCGGTCAGGCGCTCCCGGGTCAGACCGCGGCATTTCAAGGGCTTGAGCGGCTGCATCCGGATATTGCGGTCGAGAGTGCGGGCAAAGCCTTGCGTCACCGCGGCGCCCCTGCGCTGGCTGGCCACGTACGCCCATTCGGAAGGCGTGAAGCCGAGAATGGAGCGGATCACTATGAAGCAGACCGGCGTTGACGCAACCAAGTCCACGATTTCCCGCCGAGGCAGTTTGGAAAAGCCCGTCGTGACCTTCTTCAAATCCTCGTAGCCTGCTGCGAACTGGGGATATTCGATGAAGCCTTTACCCTTGGGAAGCGTAAGGAACTCAGAGGCGAGACTGGTGACAATGGCCGTAACGAAGCGGTCGGAATCGGCGAGGATTTCCTGGTAATCGGCCTCAAAAGGATATTTCATCTGTCGAGGTTCGAAAGGCTTTATCTTCTTCGTTCAATTCCCATTGTTGTTCAGCCCTGGCCCTGGCATAAGCATCCCCCAGTTCTTGCAGAACGGCATCGGCCCCACCAAACTTGATAATCCAACGCCGTACGGCGGCCATACGATCCGCCGCCTTGGGCGTAGCAACCCAAGTCGGGCGCAGGCGCCATACGGCCAGGCGGATCAGATGCCCAAAGACGACGCAGCGCATGTCGCCCTGGGTAGGCTTCATTTGCCCTTGCTCCAACAACCTGAGATCCCCGGCGGCAACGCGGGCGAGAGCCGCGGGAGTGTCCGCCAGCCAGCGGCGGGGGAATTTGCCCGTAGAACGGCAAACGAAAACGGTATCCACTATGGAAGATACGGTCCCATTGATATGAATGGAAGCCCCCATCTCGGCCGGACAGGGCAGCGAAGCGGAGCAGGCGAGCCCGGAGTCGAGCATGGCGACCGCTACGGGGAGGTACGCGTCGAGGCTGTTGTGATGGTAGGTGAAGGCCAATGGAGCGCCGGGATTCAGGGCTTTTGCCATGCGGCGAAACACCCGGGATATGCCTTCCGTGAAATGCTCCAGGGTGCGCCCCATACTGACGTTGCCGGTCAGTTCGTTGGTGTGGCGCGTCGTAAGACCGTCGAATTCAGGATGGGCAGCCTTGACCAGTTTACGCAGCCAGACGTAGCAAAAGTCCATTAGCTCCGCGTACTGGACGTTCTGGAAGTACGGAGGGTCGGTCAGGATAGCGTCGAACTTGCGGCCGGTAAAATCAGCCTCGGAGGCATCGGCACACGCCAGGGCGACTTCCTTTGTCTCCGGAGGGTGAAGGTCGTTCCTCTGGTCGCCGATCCACTCGGTGAGGATGGGCACCCGAACCTTTCGCCTGCCTTCATGCCGGATTTCAAACGGGTGGCGGCAGTACGCTTTGGCCTTGGCGAATTTGTCAACGATGTTAAGCCAGCCGCCGCTGCCCACTGCCATCGCTTTCCCGGAAATACCCAGCACGTTGGATTCACACTGGATCAAGCCGACCGGAAACCCGTGCACGGAGAAGACATCAAGCGACTTGAGCGCCTTTGTGTCGTACCGGCAGAGCAGGTTCTGATAGCGAACCAGGTCAGACAGGTTCGTCGCCAGTGCGTCGGCTATTCGGGAGTCTTTCTGCCGCTTGATGGCATGGCAGAGGAGTTCGAGCCCCAGAAGCTGCCGCGCATTAAACATCTCCCGGTAGAATCGGTAGCCCCAGCGATGGAGCCGGTCGGTTTCATCACCGGGAGGAATTTCCTCCTGGGGAATAAACCGGGCCTCGCCGGCAGCCAGGCGGGCGGCGGCTTCGTCGTAACGGCGGAGGTCGGCCGGAGCGGGCTTCTTGAAGAAGCGCCCCGAGTGCGCCGGACGGCAACGCTCGCAATGGTACTCAATGGCGAACATGCGATGGGGAGGCGGTCCGCCCTCGGGAGTTGGGTAGGCATTGACGTGGCCACAATGCTTGCACTTGCAGCGGTTGCGGCGGGCGGTGAACTCGACGCTAAACCGGGTCTTGCAGTGAGGACACCCCGGCGGGTTCTTGCGGGCGGGGCTGTCATAGAGCTCGCCGCAGTCGCGGCAAACAAAGAGGTTGGTGGGATGCCGAACATCCGCGGCAACAAGATAGTTCGGAAACAGATCCACAGGTTGGCGGCACTTGGCGCACGGCGGTGACTTGACCCACAGGAAGTATTTGACGTGAGCATCCCGGGCCCCGCACTCCCGGCACTGGGTCCGATACAGATGGCCAATCTCGCTTTCCAACGTGTCCCGCAGCGTATCCGCCGCCACTCGGTAGGCCCGGGGATTCAGCTCGCCGATTTCCTGGCGCACGATCCACCAGGCCATGGGGTTAATATCAAAGCCGGTCACCGAGCAACCAACCCGGTTGGCCTCCAGCAGGGTGGTGCCCCCACCCATAAAAGGATCGAGCACGCGGAGATGCTTAAGCGATTGCCCGCGGTAAAACTGCTCGCGAAGCGGCCCTTCTAAAAATTCCGACAGGAGGAGCGCGCGAAAGAGTGTGCCAGGTCGGCGCGCAAACCACTTGTGAACCGCCACGACTGGACGGTAGTTCTGCTGGATCTGCTTTTCCCGCAAAGCCAGGTCAGCCACGAAGGGCACATCAAAATCGCGCTCAATCATCCACCAAAGCTGGCAGAACCCGCCTCTATGCGCGCCCTTCCGGATTGGGCGCAACGCGAGGACGGGAGAACTGGTTTACAGGACTGGCCGAGCATGGAATAAGCTTATCAAGAATTGGGCCTGGCTTCAATCTGCTTTTTGGCGGCAGTTTTTACCGCTTCGCTGGCCTGCTGATGCCCTCAGGGAAAAAGGCGAACCCGAAGAACTGGCCAGCCGCTCACGCCACCACCAACCCCAAAAAATTGCCCTTGCGCGAAGACCTCCCGCCCGCCAGCCT
>DAOSJS010000381.1:0-3819 GCA_035367355.1 Candidatus Hydrogenedentota bacterium | reverse complement strand
AAATGAGAATGCCCTGTCCCAAACACGTGCCACACGCCCCCGCCCATGAGGCTTTCGGCAATCATCGCGGCGGCTTCCCGAATGGCCGCGGCCTGAGTCTGCTCCACCTTGTCCAGCAGGTCACGTCCTACCGCGAAAAACTCGAGCATCACAGCCTCCTTTGTCCGGCAGCGTTCTGCGTGCGGCGCTACTGCCCCACGGTCTCGGCCGTAAACGCCTGCGGCAGCGCGGCGATATGCGTCAGCCAGCCGCGGTAGTCGTCCAGCAAGAACGGGGGAGAGCCGGCGATGTAATGATTGCCGAACGCTTCGCCGTTTATCTCCCAGCGAAGCAGGTACAATGCGCGATCGCTGGCGTAGGTGCGGATGCGTCCCACCTGCCAGTTCTGTGCCGCCGGGACGCTCACTTCGCCCGCATACAGGATTTCGCCCGCGGGATCGGCGACCTCGAACCGAACCGCGGCATCATGACGCGTGTCGTTCGCCACGATAACGGGAAGGTACTTGCCCTCTCTGGCATCGCCGAGCATGACGCAGACCGGTCGTTGCACCCGCCGGATATACCAGTAGGCCAGCTTCTTTTCAAAATAGTAGTCGACCACCGCGTCGGAGAATTGCGGCCACCCATCAAGCAGGTTCCACCACAAAATCCCGCTGGTCCGCCATTTGCGCTGGCGCGTAGACTCAATAAAATATTTCTTCGCCTCCGCCTGCACGATCTGGCTCGCCAGCGCAAAGGTCTCGAGTGTGGACGGGACATCGCCGAAATACTCGCGGATCTGGTTGGCCATGAGCTTGATCCGGTTGCGGTCGGCCGCATTGTGCTGCAAGTGCGATACGTCATGGACTCGCCACTGCGCATTGTCCTCCCACGGCCACCAGGCGTCTTCCTCGATGAAGCGCCGGATTGACCCGGCGTTCGGGCAGCCGTGGTATCCGATCTCCCCGATAAATCCCGCCGTGTGCCGGGTGTAATACGGACTCTTAAAATAGCCCCGCGGCCCCCAGAGGTGCTGCTCCGGGAGCTCGCTTTGCGCTTCGGGCGCGCGATACGGCGAACTGGGAACGTAACAGCGTCCGGGATCGCAGCGATGCACCACCTGCGGCAGCACTTCCCGGGAAATCCGGTTGTGTGCCGGAGAAAGCCCATCCGACGCGTAACATTCGTCGATCTCATTGTCTCCGCACCACAACGCCAGGGATGCATGGTTGCGCAGGCGCGTGATCACCGCCTCGGCCTCGGAACGGACACGCTCGAGAAACGCCTCATTCTGCGGATACCGGCAGCAGGCGAAAGCAAAATCCTGCCAGACGAGGATGCCGTGTTCGTCGCAGAAATCGAAGAAGGCCTGATCCTCGTACACGTTGCCGCCCCAGCACCGGATCATGTTGCAGCCGAGATCGTCCGCCAGTGTCATGGCATCGGGCAGACGCCCTGCGTCGCGGCTGTGGAAAGCATCCAGGGGAACCCAATTGGTCCCGCGCACCTGGATGGGCACGTCATTGACGCGGAACATGAAATGCCCCGCGGGGTCGGGGGGCTCGTCGTAACGGCACACGTCGAGGCCCCGGGCGGCCAGGGCATGGGGGATCCCCGCGCTTGCGCTGCGTTCCAGGGTGACTGTGCGCACTCCGATGCGATCGCTGCGCTGCGCGAGCACTTCGCCGCCGCGCACCAGACGCGCGGTGACTGCGTAAAGGTTGGGATCCCCATAGCCTTTCGGCCACCACAGGCGAGCATCAGGCACGTAAATGCGGCAGGAGTCGGCCGCGAACTCCAGCGGCCAGGCATATTCGAAGCGGTGGTCGCCGCAGACCCCTTCAAATTCGACCGCGCAGCCGAGCAAATCGGGATCCGGCGCCCGCACCTGAAACATCGCTGTCAGCACGGCCATCCGGGCATCGGCCTCAAGAGTGCGGTAGTAGATCTGCTCGAAACCATAGGCAGGGCGGGGTTCCAGGCGTACGCCGCGCCAGATCCCCGCCGAAACCGCGCGCGGCATGATGTCCCAGCCCCACGTATGCGGCGCTTTTCGGACATGCAGCCCTTCCATGCGGTGTTCCCAGCTCAACATCGAGGCGTCGTACGGATAGTGGCGCGCGCGGAGCATGGCCGGTTCGATGCGTACATGCACCTGGTTGGTGCCCGGCCGCAACGCGCCCGCCGCCGGGAATCGGTGGGGGATCAGCATGTTGTCGCTCCGGCCGATCTCCACGCCGTTGAGCCAGACCGTTGCGTAGGTGTCGAGGCTCTCAAAGACCAAATCCCAATCCTCGCACCCGGTGCCGCCCTCAAACTCAAATTCCCGCGCATACCACCATTCGTGCGTCTCAAGCGGGCGCAGCAGGCGGATATTGCCGCCGAAAAACGGGTCGGGCAACTTCCCCGCGCGCACGAGGTCCAGTTCCACATTGCCGGGGACCTGTGCGGGCACGGACGCCGCATCGAACTTCGCCAATTGCGCCGGATGCGTTGGCGCGACCGGCGACGCCTGGAAAAATGTAAGCGACCAGGTTCCGTCCAGAGAAATACTCTTCATCGGTTGTTCCATATCCCCTGCGGGGTAGTCTGCCGTTGTCCTTAGCATACTGGTCTGACCCGATGCCAAATCAAGTCACTTGAGCATCCCGGCGTTTTGGGCCAATAGGCAGCCAGAGCGCCCCACGGCATATCCGGTCTGCTGTCTCCTGCGAAGCAGCCTGGCGCGCCCCGCGCGGTACGGACATCAGTAAACCCGATGAGCGGAGCGGCAAAGCGGAGCTGTCCTTTCACTTCTCCCCGGGATCGTCTACAATGCGGCCTCCGAGATATAGAAAACGCCCGGCTGTACGAAAGGGAGAACCATGAGCAGACATCGCGAAATCCTGGTACTGGCGGCTATTTTCCTTGCAGGCGCCGCCATCGCGCAAACAGCCGAGCCGCTCGCGCTCGGTTCAAACCGCGAGCTCTTCGTTGACAGCTACCTGGTCGGCTCGCTGGACCACGCCGAACTCCGGCTTCATTCCCCTGAGACCCGGGAAACCGTGCTGCATTTCGATAAACCGTGGGAAGGCGCGTTTTGCGGCTATACCACCATCATTCATGACGGCGAACTGTATCTGCTCTATTACCGCGGTCTGCCCGTGGCGGGCGCCGACGGCTCAAAGACCGAAGTGACCTGCGTGGCCCTGAGCGTCGACGGCATCCATTTCGCAAAACCCAATTTAGGGATCCATCGGGTCTGGGATACCCTCGACAACAACGTCATTCTTGCCGATGACGCGCCGTATTCCCACAATTTCGCCCCGTTTCTCGACGCAAATCCTGAGGCCCTGCCCGAACAGCGGTTCAAGGCGGTGGCAGGGACTTCCTCTACCGGTCTCCACGTGTTCATTTCGCCCGACGGCATCCACTGGAAACATCTGCGCGAGGAACCCATCCTGACCGGCGGCGCTTACGATTCCCACAACATCGTGTTCTGGTCGCCGGTGGAACAATGCTACCTCTGCTATTTCCGCATTTTCGCCGACGGCGTCCGTGCAGTGAGCCGAACGACCTCGACCGATTTTCTGAACTGGACCGAGGCCGTGCCCATGACCTTCGGAGATACGCCGAAGGAACACCTCTATACCAACCAGACCCAGCCCTACTTCCGCGCCCCCCACATCTACGTGGCCACCCCCGCCCGGTTCATGCCGGGGCGCAAGGTCATCCCCGACGCGATGGCGGGCCGCATGGGCGCGCACAGCGGCTACGTGCGCGACTGCTCCGACACCGTGTTCATGACCAGCCGCGGCGGCACGGCCTATGAGGCCGGGGGCTCCTGGCTGGCCAGCCTGG
>DAOSJS010000380.1:0-3838 GCA_035367355.1 Candidatus Hydrogenedentota bacterium | reverse complement strand
GTGCGCAAAGTCGTCGCCCGCAACGAACGGGTACTGGTCACCACGCTGACGAAACGCATGGCGGAGGATCTGACCGCCTACCTCGCCGACCTTCGTGTGCGCGTACGCTACATGCACTCCGACGTGGAGACGCTCGAACGCATTGAAATTGTGCGGGCGCTGCGCAGCGGCGAGTTCGACGTGCTCGTGGGCATCAACCTCCTGCGCGAAGGCCTCGACATCCCCGAGGTCGCGCTGGTGGCCGTGCTCGATGCCGACAAAGAAGGGTACCTGCGCTCCGAACGCAGCCTGATCCAGACCTGCGGCCGGGCTGCGCGAAACGTCAACGGGCGCGTCCTCATGTACGCCGACACCATGACCGGCTCCATGGAGCGCGCTATCGGCGAAATGAACCGACGGCGCGAACTCCAGATCGCCTACAACAAAAAGCACCGGATCACGCCGCGGTCGATCACGAAATCCATCCCGAAAATCATGGCCAGCATCTACGAGCGGGATTATGTCACCGTGCCCAGGGCCGCCGAAGAACAGGAGCTCTATTCATCCTCTTTTGATATTCAGAAGACCATTCGGGAATTGCGAAAAAAAATGAAGCAAGCCGCGGACACCATGGAGTTCGAGAAAGCCGCCGAATTCCGCGACCGCCTCCTGGCCCTCGAGAAGCGTCAGATCGAGGACGGCTTATAGCCCGGGAGGCCGTAAACCCATGCCCCGTGTGGACATCGCTCTCCGGAATCTGATAGCATAGGGTAGCTGTTTTGTGTATGCCGCTTGATGAGCACTGCCCCGGATCAGTACGGCACTCATCCGATCCCGGCAGATGTAAGACATGGAAATGGAAGGGTTTGGCGAAACGCGGCAAAGGAACGGGCTGGAAAGGCGTCTATGCAAAAAGAAGAGTGTATCGAGGTTGAAGGAGAAGTCACTGAATGCCTGCCAAACGCGATGTTTCGCGTTAAACTGGACAATGGGCACGTGGTTCTCGCACACATTTCCGGAAAAATGCGCAAATATTTCATCCGCATTCTGCCCGGAGACCGTGTCAAACTCGAAATGTCGCCATACGACCTCAGTAAGGGACGTGTCACGTACCGGTTCAAGTAGACCGGCCTGCCTCGCTCCGGCCCGCGGCCAGCGGGCGAGACTCCTGTCTGTACTCACGCGTGCCAGTACACGCGCCGTTTCGTCTCCCGCCGTACGCCGGAGCTGACTCCCCGCACAGCTTTAGCCCGGACGTGGATTCCGCTCAACCGGTTTTTCGTGCCGTCCAGCGCACCGCCTGCATCACAAGTTTCTTGTACATGGGGTCTGCAAAAATGGTCGGTCCGTGTCCCAGTTGAATGGTGCAGACCCGCGACTTCCGGTACGTGCGCACCCAGCCGATCGTCTTGTCGCTGGTGGGCTCGTCTGTGGTGAGCAGCACCTGGTTGTCCGGCTGGAACATGCAGCCCAGATATGTCTCATCCACCGCCGTGAATCCTGTAACCCCTTTTGTTACGGGGTGGGCAGGGTCCGCGATCGTGACATTGACCGTGATGTCGTGTTTGTAGGAAGAAACGGGAAAAGTCGTGCCGTCCTGTTCGACCGGCGCAAACAAAAAGCGCGATCCGATGATCTTCTGAAACTCAGGCCATTGATTGAACCCGGAAATAATGTGGTGCAGCGCCACAACCCCCACCCCGCGGTCCAGCAGGGCCAGGAGATTCTGCTGCCGTTTCTCCGAGATCTCTTGCGTCATCGAATAAAACACGATGACGTCGTAGTCCCAACCGGAGATATCTTCAAACAATTCGCTGTGGTCGCGCTGTTCCTGAAAGACGAACTCAATCCCTTCGACCCCCCGGAACATCGCCTCAAACGCCTCTTTGTCGTAACCGTGGCCACCCGTAAGAACCACAGCCCGCAACGGCTTTGAGTCAGAAGGCGTATCGCCCTCCGCCGCGGCCGGAAAAACCAGCGCTACACAAATCGCCCCAAAGAACACCAGAATATTCGCTGCTCGCATGACTTTGCTCCCTTCCCGTGTCCATCGTCTACGATCGAGTCAATCCAGCCTTCAGGCCGCTGCCTCTTTCGATTCCATTATTCCGTCGCCGCCAGAAATTCCGCCAGAATCCCAACGTTCTTAATGAACGTCGAACAATCGATCACCCGCTCGGCCGAACCTGGCTCGTGATAGCGCAGATCGCCCGCCTGGATCCAGGCGCCGCGCTCGTCCAGCGCCGCAAGGACCCTGGCCGCGTTTTGAGCCAGACTGGGCGTCAGACGGGGTTTTGCTGGTTTGGGCACCGAGGAGGGCGCCTGCAGATCCTCCGGCGGAATCTCTTTGAGGCGCTCGTATTCTTCCCGAATGGACGGCAGCGTTGATCCCACAATGAATGAATAGTGCGTGGGCATGTCATCGCTGCTGTACGTGAGTTTGTAATCCAGGGTGAAATACAGGGGCGTATTGGTCCGCAGTTCATAAAAGCGTGCCAGGCGGCCATCTGGGAGCGTGGACGCCTCGTAATAGGCCAGAGCCCGCGGCAAAGGCTCGAGAAAGCGCTCTTCACCGGTCTTCTTGTAGAGATACAAGAGTGTGCGCATCACCCCTTGCGACTCCCCGCCGGTAATGGCGGCTGGCTCGAACTTGCGGGCCCAGGCGGGGTGCATATCGGCATCGTATTGTTGAGCCCAGCCCGGCTGGGGCAACGGCATCTGCGCGAGAAGGATGAAGTCCCCTGCCCGTGCCGCGGAGTCGCGGCAGTCGCCCCGGCCGTAAAGCTCTGCCGCCAGAAACATCGTCTCGATAGTATCGCCGATCGTGTTGTCGTTGAACGTGTAATAACTCTGGTAATCCTTTCCTTCGTAGGTCCGTGACCATTCATCGGGATAGGATGCGGGTTTGACGGGAAACGCCTCGGGATCCCGCGGCCCGCTGAACCGCTGCGGCCAGGCTCCGTTCGGGTACTGCACCGCCAGCAGCTGTTCGAGGCCGTACTCGACTGCGCCGTGAATCCCCTCATCCGAAAATTCGAGTGCTTTGTCGGCCAACATGAGGCAGCGCAATGCGGCCTGGGTTGTGTCATCGTCCAGGGTGCTGGTGTTCTGGCCCTCGCCTTCAGCCGAATCCACGCGGTAGGCATAGCGGCTGCGTTTTGCGGGCTCAAACTCGATCGAATACTGCCATCCTCCAGAGAGTAACTGGCCTTTCACCAGCGCATGGGCGGTTCTCCGTGCCGCTTCGAGCAGATAGGCCTCTCCCGTGTAGTCATAGGCCCGGAGCAGGGCCATGCCCACGCTCGGCGTGCCCGGAGGCTGCGTCCATGCTTGAGACGCGCTCGCCTTGCCTTCCCCCTCACGCAACACCAGGTCGGCCGCGTACCGCCACAGGTACCCGCCCTCAACCGAAACGGTGCCATCGAAGAATTCGACGGCGCGCTGCAAGGCTGCGGCTGCCTCGTCGCGAGCCGGAGAGACCGGCTCCTCGCCCGCCCAGGCCGGGAATGCCATTACCAGGGAAATCCATGCTATCGCCTCAGCTGCTCTCATCAGGACTCCTCTCGCGGAACGGTGTGAACGGCGGTCAGGTTGCACTTTCAGGCGCATCCATGCATTCTTATCGCAGTTCCAGCAGGAGTGCGTCAAATTCCTGCCCGCCGCGCGCGTTTGCAGGCGGGCAGCGCATGGGCGCGCTCCACAGGCACCCGCAGCAGGCCGCAAGGCTTCGAAGAAGGCGCTGGCCGGTGGACAGGCCAGGTGAAGAGGGGGGCAGTGCGCGTGCACTACGCCATTATTTCGGACATCCACGGCAATCTGGAGGCTCTTACCGCTGCCTTCGAATCCATCGACCACCGCC
>DAOSJS010000379.1:0-3866 GCA_035367355.1 Candidatus Hydrogenedentota bacterium | reverse complement strand
GCGCGGGCAGTTCCGCCGCCAGCGCGCGCGGCTGGCCCTGATCGGGCACGGCCACCGCCGTCGCGCCGCTGTCGCCATGCTGGGCGATCAGCGCATCGTAGCGCGTGCCGACCGCCTCGGTGATCGTCGCCAGTTCGGCCACCAGCGTCGAAACCTTGAGCCGTCTCTGGGGGTTTTCAAGGCGCACATCATGGGTCAATGCCCGTCGAAATGCTTCGAGTGCCAGCACCAATGCTTCCTGCTCATTGCGGGGAACGCCGTCCCAGAGCGCGGCCAGACTCTCCATGAAGACGGCAGACGGGAGAAAGTGGGCTCGCCGGCGTGAACGCGCTTCCTCCTGCCTCGGGGTTTCATCCTGCGCGGGGCTGGACGCGGCGTTCTCACCTTCGCCGTGCAGCAGGCCCGATACATCACGAAACGCGAGCTCACGCAACGCGTGCAGGTCCTGTCCGAGCTGCTCGCTGGCGGATATCAAGAGCGCAAGATAAGACAGGTACGGATTGCCATGAGAGGCGCGGGACAACTCGTCCGCGCGTTGTCCGGCCAGGCGCTCGAGCGTCCGCCGGTGCGGCTCAAACTGCTTCAGCGCCTCCTGTGCCGCATCGACCGCGGCCAGCAGAAGCGGAGCGCTGCCGGAGTCACAGGCCGGCGGGATGTTTTCCGGCGGGGAGTCCGCTCCGGTCGCGTCCTCGAGCCCCGCTGGCAAACCCTGCATGTGTTCGCGATACAGCCAGGCGATGCGGAGATAGAGCCGCCCCAGCTTGTACGCGTCCTGCTGGCTCTTGTCGACCAGCGAGTGAATCAGCACCGCCAGGAAATGCAGGCGCAAGGCCGATTCAAAATCGATGTCCTCGTAGTCGATGTGCCGTCCAACCAACTGGAGCCGGACATCATCCCGCCCGGCCTTTTTGAACGCGTGCAGTGTCGCCGTGAGCGATTCCGTTTCGGGCGGCTTGGCGAAATCTTCAGACACGTCGGCGTAAAAGCAATGCGGACAGAAAAAGAGGGCGTAATACAGGGGGTTTACCCGCTGCACCTGGTCGCTGGCCCAGCGGTAGCGCAGCGCGTGCTGGTCCGGCTCCGATTCCTCAACGACGTAGACGCGCCGGCGGAAGAAACGATGCTCGGTCTTTTCGGAGCAGGCCGGGCATGCAAGCGCTTTGTGAACAAACGGCGATTGTTGTGATGGCATGGCCGATCTCGAATCGAGCAAACCGCCGGCAACCCTCCCCACGAGACTCGCCTGAATCAAGCCTACTCTTTTCGGCCTCGAAAGACCAGTCAGGCCCGGAGGCGCACCGCGCTGTCCAGGCGCCCGGCATGAATCTGGCAAATGGCCAGGGCCAGAGCATCCGCGGCATCATCCGGCCGGGGCAGGGCGTCCAGGTTCAGGAGCAGCTTCACCATTTCCTGCACCTGTTTCTTGGTGGCTTTGCCATAGCCGACCACGGCATTTTTCACTTCCAATGGAGAAAATTCCCCGATAGGGCGGTTGGATTGCGCCGCGGCAAGCGCGAGTACGCCCCGCGCTTCCGCCACCTTGAGGCCGGTGGTCACATTGCGCGCGAAATACAGTTTTTCGATGGCTACGGCGTCGGGCGCGTAGGTCGCGACCAATGCGGCCGCTTCGCTGTGCAGGATGCGGAGCCGTTCCGCGAAATGCATCCCGGCGGGGGTAGTAATCACACCGTGGATAACGTGATGCAGGCGTGTCCCCCGGCCTTCAACTACACCGTAGCCGGTGGTCGCGGTGCCGGGGTCGAAGCCTAAGACGCGCATTACTCTTCGAGCGCCGCCGCCATGGCCTCGTCTGAAATGTCAAAATTCGCAAACACGTTCTGCACGTCGTCGTGTTCCTCGAGCGCTTCCATGAGTTTCAGCACGGTCGACACGGCGTTGCCTTCCACCCGAACCGTGGTCTTGGGGATCATCGTGAGCTCTGCGCTCTTCGCGGGCATGCCCATCTCTTCGAGGGCTGCGGCTACTGCGTGCAGATCATGCGGCTCGGTAGAGATGACAAACACGTCATCGCTGTCGGTATCGACATCTTCCGCGCCCGCTTCAATGGCTTTATCGAAAATCTGCTCTTCGGTCATGGACCCGCGCTCGACGGCAATGGTGCCCTTCTGCTCAAAATTCCATACAACGGCCCCCGTTTCGGCCATGGATCCTCCGTACCGGGTGAGCAGGTGCCGGATCTCCGACACAGTACGGTTCTTGTTGTCGGTCAAAACGTCGAGGATGAGCGCCACGCCGCTGGGGCCATACCCCTCGTACCGGGCTTCTTCGTAGGTCACCCCCGGCAATTCTCCCGTGCCCTTCTTGATGGCGCGGTCGATATTGTCTTTGGGCATGTTCTCGGCCCGTGCCGCCAGCAGGACCGTGCGCAAACGCGGGTTCATATCAGGGTCGCCCCCGCCCATTTTGGCCGCTATGCTGATTTCCTTGGCCAGACGCGAAAAAATCTTGCCCCGTTTCGCATCCAAAGCGCCCTTTTTCCGTTTAATCGTGCTCCATTTGGAATGACCGGACATCGTACGGTATCTCCCGTGGCCCTGTGTGATTACTGCTCGCAGCGCACCGTCGAGTATAGCATTCCCCCACGTTTTGCCGCAATCGGGAAATCGCCGCATCCAGTCGAATGCGGAGCGCACGGGCGCCGGCGCCGGCCCTTTTTCAGACGATGAATCCTGGGCGCTGCGCCGTGAGTTGCCGAACGCCTATCCGCAGAGCTCGAATACGCCGGCAGCGCCCATGCCGCCCCCGATGCACATGGTCACGAGGCCGCAGGTGACGCCGCGCCGCCTCATTTCGTGCAGCAGCTGAACGGTCAGCTTGGCGCCGGTGCAGCCGAGGGGATGGCCCAGCGCGATCGCGCCGCCGTTGACATTGACTTTTTCGGGGTCAAACCCCATTTCACGGATGACGTAGAGACATTGAGAAGCGAAAGCTTCGTTGTTTTCGATCAGGCCGAGCTCGCTCACAGCGATCCCCGCCTGTTCGCAGGCCTTCGGGATGGCTTCGAGCTGGGCCGGGCCGAGAAAACGCGGATCGCCCGCAGCCACGGCGTATCCACGCAGCCGCGCAAGCGGTTTTACCCCGAATTCCTCGATCGCCCGCCGGTTCATCAGGCAGAGGGCCGCAGCGCCGTCGCTGGTCTGGCTCGAATTGCCCGCCGTGCAGAATCCGCGGCCGGGCATGGCGAATGCGGGTTTCAAACGGGACAGCACCTCGAGCGAGGTATCGCGGCGCGGGCCTTCATCCGTATCGAAGCGTATCGAACCGGCGGGCGTAGCCACGTCCAGGGACACGATCTCCTCGGCGAAAAGGCCCTGATCGATCGCGCTGACCGCGCGCTGATGGCTGCGAAGCGCCCAGGCGTCGAGTTCCTTCCGGGGAATGTTGAATTCGCGCGCCACGTTGTCGCCGCAATGGCCCATGGCGATATAGACCTCGGGGCGCTCGCGCGTCAGCGCGGGATTGGGCTCATATTTCAGGCCGCCCATGGGGATGGAACTCATGGACTCGACGCCCCCGGCCACCGCGACATCAAGCAGGCCCGCTTCGAGTTTCGCGCCTGCAATGGCTTGCGCCTCCAACCCGGACGAGCAGAACCGGTTAATGGTCATTCCCGGAACACTGTCGGGTACGCCGGCGCGTGCCTGAGCCACCCGCGCAATGTTCATCCCCTGGCTGCCTTCGGGAAACGCGCACCCGAGGACGATGTCCTGAATGCGGCCGGCGGGCACGCCCGCGCGGTCAATGGCCTCTTTCACGACGACCGCCGCCATCTCATCCGGACGGCACTGGGTCAGCGAGCCCTTGTTGGCTTTTCCGACGGCCGTGCGCACGGCCGACACGACGTA
>DAOSJS010000378.1:0-3889 GCA_035367355.1 Candidatus Hydrogenedentota bacterium | reverse complement strand
CTGTCTGTTTTCAATCCCGACGGGAAGCTGAAACCGGAAATGCTCGTCCGGGCGATCGTGCGCGCGCCGCTGGCCGAAGGTGGCCGCGTCATCGACCCGGAACTGGCGGGGAAGTGGATCTCGCCCATGCATCCCGAAATCATCAAGGACGGCCCCGGCACCTGCGATGTGTGCGGCATGCCCCTGGTCAAGGCCGAGTCGCTGGGTTACGTGTCCGCCCGGCTCGATGAGGCTGCCGCACCGCTGGTGATCCCCGCGTCTGCCCCGCTCATCACGGGCGCGCGCGCCGTCGTGTATGTCGAGATGCCCGGGCGCGACCGGCCCACCTTCGAGGGACGCGAGATCGTGCTCGGCCCGCGCGCGGGCGACTTCTACCTGGTGCGCAGCGGCCTGGAGGAAGGCGAGCACGTCGTGGTCCGGGGTAACTTCAAAATTGACAGCGCGCTGCAGATTCAGGCCCGGCCCAGCATGATGCTGTCCGGCGAAGAGGCCGGCGCGGCGGCGCAGGCACGCCCGGATGCCCATCACCATTCAACGCCCGCGCACGAGGCGCCGGAAGCTTTCCGTGTTCACCTGCGCGCGTTGTACAGCGCCTACAGCAAGCTCACAGAGGCGCTGGCATCCGACGACTTCGAAACCGCAAAAGCGGGCGTGGGCGAACTGTCTGCTGCATTCGCGGATACGGACGCCGGACTCCTGGATGCCGCGCACCGGCAGGCCTGGACAAGCGCCAGCGAGTCCATACAGGCAGCCGTTGCGAGCATGGAGCAGGCCGATGACATTGAGGGCGTGCGCCACGCCCTGCCTGGGAGTACTGACGGCCTGATCGCGGCCATTACGGCCTATGGGATCGCTGAGGGTCCACCGGTCTATCGCGCCCACTGCCCCATGGCATTTGACGGCAAAGGCGGCGACTGGCTCCAGCCGGACACGCCCATCCGGAACCCGTATTACGGGAGCGCGATGCTTGCATGCGGCGAGCTGACCGGACGGCTGGATGCACCGGCCCATGACAGCGACGGCGGGGAAGCAGCCCATGAATAATACGGCCAAACCGCTGCCCCAGCCGCGCGACATGGGCTGGATAGACCGCATCCTGTGGTTTTCTCTCAACAACAAGCTGGTTGTTGCCCTGGTCATCGTCTTTTTCGCGGTGTGGGGCATTATGACGGCTCCGTTTGACTGGGACACCGGCGCGCTTCCCCGCAGCCCCGTGCCCGTCGACGCCATCCCGGATCTTGGCGAAAACCAGCAAATTGTGTTTACCGACTGGCCGGGACGGTCACCTCAGGATGTTGAGGACCAGATCACCTACCCGCTGACCGCGGCGCTGCTGGGTGTGCCGGAAGTCAAGACCATCCGCAGCATGTCGGCGTTCGGGTTTTCGACCATCTACGTAATTTTCGAGGAGGCTGCCGATTTTTACTGGTCGCGCAGCCGCTTGCTTGAGAAGCTCAACAGCCTTCCCCCGGACACCCTGCCTGACGGGGTCCAACCTGCGCTCGGTCCCGACGCGACGGCGCTCGGCCAGGTCTTCTGGTACACGCTCGAAGGGCGCGACCCCCAGGGCGCCCCTGCGGGCGGCTGGGATCTTGCCGAACTGCGCAGCATCCAGGACTGGCTGGTGCGTTATGCGCTGCAATCCGCTCACGGGGTCAGCGAGGTGGCCTCTGCGGGCGGTTTTGTGCAGGAGTACCAGATCGACGTCGACCCGGATGCCATGCGCGCCGCTGGTGTCACACTCAGCGATGTATTTGAGGCGGTCCGCACATCCAACGTGGATGTGGGGGCGCGCACCATCGAAGTCAACAAAGTTGAATACGTGATCCGCGGACTCGGGTTCATCAAGACGCTCGAAGATATTGAAACAACGGCCATCAAAGTCGTGGACAACACCCCCGTGCGCATCAGGGACGTCGCGCGGGTGTCGCTGGGTCCTGCGCTGCGGGCCGGCGCGCTCGACAAAGGCGGTGCGGAGGCCGTCGGTGGCGTGGTGGTGGTCCGCTACGGCGCCAATCCGCTTGAGGTGATCAAAAACGTCAAGGCCAGGATCGCGGAGATCGCGCCCGGCCTGCCCACCAAAGCCTTTATCGATCTGTCGAAAGTCAGCCAAAGCGCCGTGGAAGCCTTTGCGGCGGAGCAGGGGTTTGAGGCGTACCGCGGGGCAGACCTTAATCAGCCCGCGTGGCTGGCCTGGCTGCGCGCGCATGACCCCGGCGAGTGGCCGGAATGGGCGGTTCTCAGCCAGGTGGCGATTGTGCCGTTCTATGACCGCACCGGGCTGATTTATGAAACGCTCGGCACGCTTAATGCCGCGATTGTGCTCGAGATCCTGGTGACGATCATCGTCGTGATCGTTATGGTGCGCCATCTGCGAAGCTCGCTGCTCATCAGCATGCTTCTGCCGCTGGCCGTGCTCATGTGCTTCATCGCTATGCGCCTGTTCCGGGTCGACGCGAACATTGTCGCGCTCTCGGGCATCGCCATCGCCGTGGGCACCATGGTCGACATGGGGATCATCATCTGTGAGAACATTCTGAACAAGTTGAAGGAGGCCGGTCCTGACGGCAACCGCCTCCTGGCCGTGTTCGAAGCCTCGAGTGAAGTGGGCAGTGCTGTCCTGACAGCGGTTGCCACCACTGTGGTCAGTTTTCTGCCTGTGTTCACCATGACGGCGGCCGAAGGCAAACTGTTCCGGCCGCTGGCATTTACCAAGACGTTTGCCTTGCTCGCATCCGTCATCATCGCGGTCGTGTTGATCCCGCCGATGGCGCATGTGCTGATGGGCGGCCGGCCGTTGAGCCTCCGTGCCCGCCGCGTCCTGGGATTGTTGGCGGTGGCGGCGGGCATCGCCGTGCTCGTATCTGCGTCCGGGTGGGCCGGCGTCGCGCTCATCGCCCTGGGTGTATATTCGCTCGCGAGCGGCGCGCTGCCCCGGTGGGCCGCCGGCGCCACGTCGGTTGCCGCCAACGTGTTTGCAGTGCTGCTCGTGGCGCTGCTGCTTACGGTCGCCTGGAATCCCCTGGGCCCCGAGCGCGGTTTCGTGCGAAACGCCGCGTTTGTTGTGGCTATCATTGGCGGGCTGCTGGCGCTGTTCTTTGTGTTCCAGCGGTCTTATGCCCGGCTCCTTCGGTGGTTTCTCGACCACAAAGCGGTATATCTGGTCGCGGCGCTGGCCGTAGTGCTGGCAGGCGCTACGGCCTGGCTCGGATTTGACCGCGTATTCGGGTTTGTCCCGGCCGTGCTGGGGCGTACAGGCGTTCCGCAGGAACGCATCCGCACCAACCGCCTCTGGAGCACCGCAATCCATGCGTTCCCCGGCTTCGGCAAGGAGTTCATGCCTCCCCTGGACGAAGGTTCGTACCTGTACATGCCCACCACGATGCCGCACGCATCGCTCGGTGAGGCGCTGGACGTCCTTCAATACCAGGATCAGGCCATCTCCGCAATCCCGGAAATTGATATGGTCGTCGGCAAGATCGGGCGCGTCGAGAGCCCGCTTGATCCGGCGCCTGTTTCCATGATCGAGACCGTCATCCAATACAAACCCGAATACATCAGCGACGCATCAGGACGCCGCATGCGTTTCCGGTATGACCGCAAGCGCGGCGCATTTGACCGGGATGGCAACGGCCAGTTGATTCCCGATCCGGGCGGACGGCCCTTCCGTCAGTGGCGCGATGAAATCCGCTCGCCCGACGACATCTGGGACGAGATCGTGCGCGCGGCCGAGATGCCCGGCACCACCACGGCGCCCAAGCTCCAGCCCATTGCCGCGCGCCAGGTGATGTTGCAGAGCGGCATGCGCGCGCCCATGGGTGTGAAAATCAAGGGGCCCGACCTCGAGACCATCGAGCGCGTCAGCCTCGAGGTCGAACAGGTGCTGCGC
>DAOSJS010000377.1:0-3899 GCA_035367355.1 Candidatus Hydrogenedentota bacterium | reverse complement strand
CTTGTGTCCCCCGCGGGCGGGGGTGGACACGCGCCCCGCGTGGCCGGGGGTGGACCCAGTGGACCCAATGGACAGGGTGGACCGGGCCCCGACAGCGGAGCCATCGCCCGTGCCGGCCCTTGTATTCCCCGCTGACGGAGCAACGATGTATGCTTCGCCGCCACCGCCGGTTCGCGTTCTTGTGTCCCCCGCGGGCGGGGGTGGACACGCGCCCCGCGTGGCCGGGGGTGGACTCTCGTCTTTCATCCCCGAAACGTGTTCAATCCATCCAAAATCCGTTCTCCTGACATCGTCTTGCCTTCCATATTTCGGTAAGATCGCAAATGACAGGACGATACCATCCCCGGTAAGATCTCAGATGGCGCGATTCGTCAGGTTGACTTAACCGGCCCGGGCGCATACGATCTCGAGTCTATTGTGTGTCTCGTGCAAAAATGGGGCGCTGATTCGAAAGGGAGTGATGAATTTTGAAGAAACGCTGGGTGATAACGGCGGCGGTTCTATTGGTTGTTATTGGCGTGATCGTTGTGGTGCTGGCCGATAGAAAATACTGCCTGTTTCCAAGCCCCAAATTCTCACATGCGCCTTACGTGACCCCGGATACGCGGGTGCAGATTGGACTCTGGCCTGGAAACGGCGGGGAAGACCTGCTGGCCATTCTCCGGGCGGCTTTGCCTGAAAAGCAGCGCCCGAGCAACTGGCTGCTGAAGCGGATCCTGCCCCATGAAGCCACGGTACTCCTCGCTCCCAATCTCCAGTCGCAATCCATCGCGGTGACGGCGTTTATTAACGACCAGCGCTTCGGGCCGGTAATTCGTGATGCGGTCAATGAGGCCAACCCCTCCCGTTCAGTGCCTGTCGTCCGGTGGTTAGCGGATGGCATGGTGGTGGAGAAGCGCGGAATCCTGACTTTGCGCGGCGATATCCCCATGGACGCGCATTCCACCCAGCTCACGCAATCCAGCTGGCCCGGGGCGCCGGCGGGCGCTCCCCTGGCGCTGGAGGGCGGCCACGCGATCGAAATCATGCTCGATAACCGGGATGGCGGGGCTTTTGCCGTATTGTCGTCGCTGGAACTGCTGAAAGGGCTCGATGGAGAGAACAATCCGGATTTTTATGTGGAATTGCTGGCCAACGTGTCGTGGCTGCGGCTCTTCGCCGATTTCGCGGGCACGAACGACGCCGCACTGAAATTGCATATCGAGTGCCGGCCCGATGCGGAGCCCGGTGTCGCGGGCAGCATACAATTTGTTGTTGATATGGGCCTTATGGCGGCCAAAAAGGCACTGGAAGCCAAGGGAGCTGCTCTTGTTGGGGCCAGCCGCGTCGAAGGCAACGCCGTGGTCGGCGACTATACGCTTCGCGGCCTGGACAAGCTGATTCCGGCGGGCTAGAGAGCGGTCTCCGCGGCATTAGAGCAGAGCTGAGCCAGGTTCCGGCGGGCAGCCGGGGTCAGAGCTGTTTGCGCCCTTCCAGGGCATGGGTCAGGGTAGCATCATCTGCATACTCGAGCCCGCTCCCCATGGGCACGCCGTGGGCAATACGCGTTACCTGTGTGTCGAACCGTTGCGCGATGACCCGGGAGAGATACAAGGCCGTTGCCTCCCCTTCCGCGGTGGCGTTCGTCGCCACAATGACTTCCCGAACCTTGCCCGGGATCCGGCGGAGAAGCGCATCAATGGTGAGCTCGTCGGGGCCGATTCCCTCCAGTGGGCTCAGTGCGCCGTGGAGCACGTGGTAAAGGCCCTTGTACGCGCCGGCCTTCTCAATGGCCATGGCGCCTGAGGGATGTTCGACTACGCAGATGACACTGTGATCCCGGTTGGGATGAGCGCAGATCGCACACGGATCCTGGTCGGTGAGATTGCAGCATTCAGAACAGCGCGTAATGCAGCGCCGGGCCTCCACGAGGGCCTCGCTCAGGGTTTGGGCCTCTTCCGCGGGGGCGGACAGGAGATGCAGCGCCAGTCGTTCCGCGGACCGTTTTCCTACTCCTGGCAGGCGGCGCAGAGCATCGACGAGTTGTTCAAAAGCAGGTGTGTTGAACAGCATGGTTCCCCCGAATGCCTCGTGAGGCGGAAAGGTGGGCCGGCCGGGGGCTCAGCCCAACGGGGCCGCGGACTCCAGGGATTGGCGAACCTCTTCCCATTCGACGAGCTTCGACTGCCGTGTCAGGATATCGACCCGGTCCAGAAACACCCGCCCATCCAGGTGATCGGTCTCGTGTTGAATGATACGTGCCAGGAACCCCTCCGCCACGAAGTCGAGGTCATTGCCCTGGAGATCCTGGGCGCGCACACGAATGTGCGTCGCTCGCGGCACGGGCGCGTAGATGCGGGGGATGCTCAGGCATCCTTCGTCGGCGATTTCTTCACCTTCCCGTTCCACGATCTCGGGATTGACCAGGCACATGGGATCGGATTCGAGGTCGTGGCAAACGAAAAATCGTTTGCTGATACCCACTTGCGGCGCAGCCAGGCCCACGCCTTCGTACTCGTACATCGTCTCGAGCATCGTGACGGCCAGTTTTTCGAGATGCGAGCCGAAACGCTCAACCGGCGCCGCCACGCTCAGCAGCGGGTCGTCGGGATAGAGAACGATATTCATACTGCCCAAACTCCTTCATCCCCGTGATGTTAGCACATGCGCACGACGGGCACAAACGCCCACGCGAGCCTGGGAATAATCCTCAAAGACAACACGCCGGCGCAACGAGATAATCCGGTCCGGGATTCGTACCGCAAGACTGGTTTCCACGGCAGGGTTTCAAGGGGTTACGGGGCTCAGGACAACCGGACCGGGTTCGCCCTGGTTTTCAGCCAGCACCGGCGCATCGCCCGGGATCGGCGTGGCGGAGCCCACGGGAGCCAGATGGACAAGGACGGGTTCCAGCGGCTCCAGCACCGTCGGAAATTGAATGCTGCGGCCGCGCACGAGATCCCGTCCTTTGCGCGGGCCGCCATACAGGTTGACCCGCGCCGGTTCTTTCCGAAGGTTGACCACGTACAGATATTCCTGCCCATCCAGCTCGACATACCGGCTCTTGACCCCCTCCAAAGGGTAGCCATAGCTGTTAATCGTCCGGGGGATAGGCGGCAGAACGCCGAACACATAGGCTGCGTCGAGCGCGTGCAGGTAGACGGTGGGTGTATCGGAACCCCGGACAAAAATGGTGCGCGAGGTCTGTGTAATCACATCGTGACGCGAAACGCCGGCGGGAGTGTACGGTGCGGGGCGCCCGCTGCGAATGACAGCGCCGCCGGCCTTGGCGTATTCGTTGATCGCTTGAAACGTCCCGTCGGCCAGTGCGGGCACCTCCGGCATGGCCAGCACGGACACATCGGCCAGCCCGCCCGAAATACACGCCTCTTCAGTAATAAAACGGATTGGAAAGCCGAAAAATGCGCTCCCCTCATAGACACGCTGAACGGATTCCAGAAACGTCTCGCCGTCCAGATAAATTTTTGAGGGCGCGCTCCACAGGATCGCGATCGGAGCCGGCGAGCGTTGAAAGGCAGTGACTATGGCGCCCAGGCGGTTCAGGTCCGCACAGGCCGTTGCGAAGCCTTCGAGGCCGCCCGGATTCTGCTCAAACTCGGATGGACGGGCGGCAAAACCGTTCACACCCGCAATGGCTGCGTCCCAGAGGGCGGCATGGACATGCTGGGAGGCGCGGGCGCCGGCGGGTATCTGGCTCAGATCGAACGTGAGAGCCGAGACTACAAGAGGGTTGGCAGGGGCCAGTGAACGAAGCAATCTGAACGAAAGCTCGGGGCCGGCAAACGGCACCGCATATATTGAACTGCCGGGAGCGTAGGATGCGGCGCACCCGGTCACATCGGTCAGACGGACGAGGGCCTGGCGGTCGATACCCGTGCGGGCCTCGCCTGTCTGGGCGG
>DAOSJS010000376.1:0-3908 GCA_035367355.1 Candidatus Hydrogenedentota bacterium | reverse complement strand
CTCCCGCATGGACGTCCTGCTCGTCGGGCTGTTCCTGCCCGACCGGGAGGTGGGAATCTACAGCTTCGCCGCCATGCTGGTGGACGGGCTTTATCACGTTCTGGCCTTCGTGCGCATCAACTACAACCCCGTCCTCGTCGGCGCCCTCCGCGACCGGGAATGGGAAGGCGCGCGGAAACTCCTGCGCCAGACCCGGAAATATGTCCTCCCTGCCGCGGCGGGCGTGGCCCTCTGCGTCGCGGCGGCGTTCTGGGTCCTCACGACCTACTTCGTGCCCGGGAAGGACCTCCACCTGGGCCTCGTCCCGCTGGGCATCCTCCTAGCCGGACTGACCGCGATCTCGGTCTTCATCCCCTTCGACAACCTGATGCTCGTCAGCGGCCACCCCGGGCTGCAGACCCTGCAGCACCTCACGCTGGTCCTGAGCAACATCGTGCTGAACGTCTCCCTGATCCCCCTGCTGGGGATCATGGGGGCCGCCGTCGGGACGGCCCTCAGCTACATCTGCGGGATCGGGGCCCTCATTTTCCTTGCACGCAGGATGCTGGGCTGGAACCTGCTGACCAACCGGATTCGAGTGCCGTCATGACCCGAGAGAATCCCCTTTGGGGCAATCACCGAACGGAGGGCCCCAGACCGTGAGTTCGCATGCTTGACGTCTCCGTCATCGCCTGGGTCTGGATGCTTTCCGCCATGCTCGTTTCGAGCGGGGCCGGTCTGGCGCTCTCGCGCCTCGTGACCTGGACGGATCCCGCCCGGCAGGCGGGCATCCCACGCGCCTTCGGCCTTGCAATCGCCCCCTTCCTGCTGGGCCTGATGGCGGTCGTCGCCCTGGGCGTCTTTCGCGGGGCCAGTCATGCCTTTCATCTCGGCGTGGTTTTCGCAGGACTGCTCGCGCTGTGCGCCACCGCCTGCTTCACCCGTCCCGTCGGCCGGCCGGTGTCGCGCGAAACGTCCCAACCGATGGGCCTCTGGGACTGGATCTTCGGGGGAATCCTGGCGGTGTGGGTACTGGCCTTGCTGGTCAACGCCGCTCTTCTACCCCTGCTCCAGAACGATTCCCTGGAATATGCCATCGTCGGACGATTGCTCTTCGAGTCCCGCGACCTGCTGTCCTACCCTGCGATTCATCCAGAGCAGAGCAGTTCCGGTTTTTACGGCCCGTGGACGCATCCTCCCCTCTATGTGGCCCTTATATACCTGATGTATGTTTTTCAGGGGCACGCGGAGATGCCCGGGTTGATGCGGACCATCGCCCCCTGGTGTGCGCTGGCGGCCACGGGTCTGGTGTTCGCATTGGGCAATCTGACCAACCGGCTGACAGGGATCCTCTCCTCTTTGTTTTTCCTCACCGTCCCGCTGTTTTTTTTAGGAGCCGGTTCCTCCCTGCTTGATGCGTTACCCGTTTTGGGCATTACGATAGTGATGGCCGGCATCATCGGAGTCCAGGGACCGCCGCTCCGAAGAAGCCTGATGCGGGGACTCGTGCTCGGGGCCGCGCTGTGGGCGCATTCCGTAGCCGTTATTTTTTTGCCAATGGCCGTGCTGGCAATCGCACTGAACGATGGTTGGAGAAACATCCGCGGGTTCATGGTTCAGGCAGCAACCGTCGTCGGTGCTGCAACGCTGGTCGCCGCATGGCCTTATTGTAGAAATCTCACGCTGTTCGGCTCCCTCATCAGCGACAACCCGGCTGTGTTTGCCATGCCGGAGCTTGCCTGGGAGGAGTATTTCCGTCTGACCCGGGGCATCGACTCGTGGCCGGAGAAAATTCAATATGGAATTCTAAAGGGTTGGTTTGCCCTGGAGGCCTACTCGCTGCTGTTCTGGCTCATGCTCCTGGGTGCCGCGATATACATGAGAAGGCTTGTATCCGAGGTCAATGCACCCCGTATCCGTGCGGGAGATTTGAGCAGCGTGCCGGACCCGTGGAATCTCACCGCGTTGGCAGTACTGATATGTTTCATGGGCGGAGTCATCCTCTCGACGCTTATGGGAATCGATCTCATGATCCGCAACGAGCGCTATTGGCTGATCACGATCCCCTTCGCGGCGGTTCTGGCCGGCGGGTTCATCTCCGATAGGCCCGGTGGCATAAAGAATCTGGATGGAGCGGGAGTGGTCGCGAAACCCGTATACAGGTTCAAAGTTGTCGCGCCATTGTTTGCGCTGCTGTTTTTATTGCAAGCAATCATCACAATCGCAGTATACTGTTGGATACCTTATCTAAGGATATCCCCTGCCCTGGTCGTAGAAACCCAATCACAGTCGCCGCTGCAAAAATTCCTCAGCGACAGGGGGGTCTCCGATGTGCTGCTCGGTTCCGTCGACGGCAGGATCATCCTTGAGGAGAATGCAGCACAGGTTGGCGAGAAAACCGTACCATCCGGGATAAGCGCCCTGGGAAAGAGCATCCACGACAAACTATTCCTATGGCCGGCTATGAACGCTGTTTTGTTTCTCCGGGAGTCTGTGCCCATCTCTTCGACTGTCCTGTCGCTGAGGCCGGCGGATATGTTCTACTCGGGCAGAAAGATGGTCAGTTACCTGGACCCGCGTCTTCTTCCCGTTTACAGGGAAGAGAACGCTCTACAGGCGTGGCAGATGTTGCGGGAATTGGGCATCGACTATCTTCACCTTCCCGACTACTATATTCCAACCATGTACAACTCCGTGCTCATGGAGCTCTGTGCGCGCCCCGATTTGGCAGAAATGGTCTTTTCCGCGGACGGCACGCAAATTTACAAGCTCCTCCAACGTGAGGTTCGTTTGAGTGAAAAGGCATTCGACTTGACTCCCGGGAAAATGCCGTGGACAACAGTGTCAAAAATGACCGGTGGCCGGAAAGCATTGGTCGGCTTGCACTCGCGGGAAGCCACGATCGAAATGGGTGGCGCCACCGATAAAAGAGCAGGTCTATGGTTGTTTAGGCGCGATTGGTCAACGGAGCACATCAGCGGGATCGGTTTTTTGGACAAACCGCTTGCCCTGAAAACGCATGTGCCCGTACGAGGCGACGACGAGTACAGGCTGGAAATCGATCTGGAAGGACATAGCTATGCGAGGGTCTCGCTCGCAATCCTGGACGAAAAGGGTAACTGCCTGCAGGACAAGTATTTCTTTTCCGGCTGCCAAGTGCGGATTGGAGAAATTGTCCTGGGACCCGCCCACCCCGAGAATCGCTTTGTCCGCCGTTTCGTGACGCCGCCGGCAGCTGCCTATATCCGAGTCGGTGTCGAGCACATTGGGGGTTCAGAACTGCATATCCGCCAGGCGAGACTCATAGCTCTTGCTGGAAACCACCGATAATCAGTTGCATGTGTGCACTCCCCTGGTCGTCGAACTCCGAATCGAAGTCGGGCGAATAGTCGTTCCAAGATTCAGCACTGAGGAGATGCTGACCCCGATTCTCGCAGCCACAGACCCGGCACAACCCTGACACGGGAGAAACAGGCAGGATGAAAGGTGGCAAGGCACATAGAGTTCCGCAGCCCGGCCCGAACAGGCGTCCCAGGGCCGCCGGCATGGCCCTGGCAGCCCCCTTCGCGGCGGCGACGCTACCATACCCCTGGCTGCTGCTGTCTCTCGTCGTCTGCATACCCTTCGCATGGCATCTTGCCCGGCGAGGCCTCTCGTTCCCCGGGGCCGGATGCGTGCCGACAGTCATCTGGTGCGTTTTGATCCTCGGCCTTCTTCACCTGTGGGGACTGCGGTCGGGACCGACCCCTTTCTGGCCGCGGGTTGTCGTAGACATGGGGATTGTCGGAGCGGGCGTCGCTGTCTTTCTCTTCGGACGGGTGGAAAAGGGCTCCGGCACGGGGATGATGGAGGGGTTCTTTGCCGCCTTGATCCCCTTTGTCGCCGTGACGGCAGCCATCGGTCTCGTCAAGGCAGCGTTGCTGGAGAGG
>DAOSJS010000375.1:0-3942 GCA_035367355.1 Candidatus Hydrogenedentota bacterium | reverse complement strand
CCACCGCAGACAGGCAGACCACATGACCCGCCGAATCGCCGGCAATCACTTCGAGGTGCCCGTCGCCATCGAGATCGTACACCGTAATCGCGGTGCTCCCCCATTCGATCGATGCGGGCAAGTCATATTTCCAGATTACATCTCCGCTCTGGCCGTCCAGGCAGAACAGCGTACCGACTTGATTCAGCACAAGGATTTCCAGGCGCTCGTCTTCAACCAGATCCGCCACGGTGGGCGGCAGGCTGATGGGGATCTGCAGGCTCCGGCCCCAGACCTCGCGCCCTGCGCTGTCAATCACCACCACGCTCCCTGACACGGTGGTCAAGATCACATCCTGATGTCCGTCGCCGTTTATATCGGCTACCGCCGGGGAGCTGTCGAAATTGCCCAGAGGCGTTTGAAAATGCCACAGCTGTTCCGCTGCCTCGCCACACCACGCGACGGCAGCCAGCAACACAACCAGAAGGACAGATCTCCAACTCATGCCATGCACTCCTGAAACGATTGGACAGTGTTTGGGTCGAACGGCCTACAATAAGCACCCGGCCGCGCGTATTCAAGCTGAGGTGGTTGAATTTCATCGGCAAGCTCGCGACAATACAGACACAGGCTGTGGTGTGGTGCCGGGTAGACAACCCTGAAAAGCTGCAACTGTTGGGAGACTGCCGTGCTCGCCATTGCTATTTCCTGCGCTGTCGTGTTCGTATGTCTGGGGTGGATGCGGCAGGCTCGCGCCGAAACGCTGGACTGGGAAAACCCGGCCCTGCTCGGGCGCAACAAGGAACCGTACCACTGCACACTGCTGCCGTATCCCGACGCAGCATCCGCGCTGGAGGGCACGCGCGACGCCTCGCCGTTCCACCAATCGCTGAATGGCACGTGGAAGTTTCACTGGGTAGGCCAGCCCGCCGACCGCCCTCGCGATTTTTTCAAACCGGAGTATGACGTCTCCCACTGGGGCGAGATCCCGGTGCCGTCGGTATGGCAGCTTCAGGGTTACGGCATCCCCATCTACACCAACGTGCGGTATCCGTTTCCTCCGAATCCGCCGCACATCCCCCAGGACTACAATCCCGTGGGTTCGTACCGGCGCGTCTTTGAAATCCCCGAAACGTGGCGCGGCAGGCGTATTTTCATCCATTTCGACGGCGTCGAGAGCGCCTTCTATCTCTGGCTGAACGGTACAGAGGTCGGTTTCAGCAAAAACAGCCTGGGTCCCGCTGAATTCGACATCACCTCGTTTCTGAAAGACGGTGAAAACACCCTCGCCGTTGAGGTGTACCGCTGGTCGGATGGCAGCTACCTCGAAGATCAGGACATGTGGCGGTTTTCGGGCATTTTCCGCGATGTCTACCTGTTTGCCGCGCCCGAGACTCACGTGCGCGATTTCTTCGTCCGATGCCGGTTTGATGGCGAATACCGCGACGCCTCGCTTCAACTTACTGCCAAAGTGCGCAACTACGGTGCGCGAACCGGCGGCGCCCATACGCTGGAGGCTGTGCTCCTGGATGCTGATGGCGCGCCTGCAGAGAAGGCGCCGTTGATGGCCACGGAATTCGGGCCCCTTGCGGCCGGCGAAGAGCAAGTTCTGGAACTCGAAGCTCTGGTGAAGGCACCCCGGCACTGGTCAGCCGAAGACCCGTATCTCTACACGCTTCTGCTCGAGCTCAAGACGCCATCGGGAGAAACCGTGGAGGTGGTATCCTGCCGTTTCGGATTTCGCGACGTGGCGATCCGTGATGCCCAGCTGCTGATCAACGGCGTGCCCGTAAAGCTCAAGGGCGTCAACCGGCATGAACACGACCCCTGGCGCGGGCGGGCCATCACGCACGAACGTATGGTGCAGGACATCGAACTGCTCAAGCGTTTCAATTTCAATACGGTGCGCACAAGCCACTACCCCAGCGACCCCAAGTGGTACGAACTGTGCGACCGCTATGGCATCTTCCTCATCGACGAGGCCAACCTCGAATCCCATGGCATGGGGTACGACCTCAACAGCACGCTTGGAAACCGGCCGGATTGGGAAGCCGCGCACGTCGACCGGCATACGGCGCTGGTGGAACGTGACAAAAATCACCCGTCGGTCATTATCTGGTCGCTGGGCAACGAAGCGGGCAGCGGCTGCAATTTTGAGGCGGGCGCCCGCGCCATACGCGCCCTCGACCCCACGCGCCCCATCCACTACGAGCGCATGAACGACGTGGCGGATATCGACAGCGTGATGTACCCCCATCTGGACGATCTCATCGCCGAAGGGAAGAAGGATTCACCCAAGCCGTTCATCATGTGTGAATACGCGCACGCCATGGGCAACGCCGTGGGCAATCTGGAGGAATACTGGGAGGCTATCGAGACGCACGACCGCTTGATTGGGGGCTGCATCTGGGAGTGGGCCGACCACGGCATTTTCAAGCAGACGGAAGACGAACCCCGCGAGGACGGTTCGCGGCCCTGGTTCTGGGCCTACGGCGGCGATTTTGACGACCAGCCCAACGACGGCAACTTCTGCATGGACGGTCTGGTCTTTCCCGACCGCAGCATCCCGCCCAAGATGTGGGAGGTCAAGAAGGTCTACCAGTACGTGGCTGTCGCCCCCGTCGATCTGGCCCGCGGCAGGGTACGCATCCGCAACAAGCATTTCTTCGTGAACCTGGATCGCTACGAGCTGCGGTGGGGCATCCGCGAAGATGGGCGCATCGTGGAAGAGAGCGCCTTGCCGCCGCTGGATCTGCCCGCTGGCCAGGAGACAGAACTCAGCATCCCCTTTGCCCCGCCGTCACCGAAACCCGGTGCCGAGTACACGCTGCGGATCAGCTTTCACCTGCGAGACAAGACCCTGTGGGCGGAAGCAGGCCATGAGGCCGCCTGGGAACAGATGCGCCTGCCGGTTGAATCGGGCAAAAGACCCGCAGCCACGTTTGGCTGCGGCTCCAATCTGAAAGTCCAGGAAGGCGACACGCTGATGACGGTCTCCGGCGCCGGATTCACGGTCCGCTTCAGCAAGTCTCATGGCAGTATCGCGACCATCGTCTACGACGGACAGGAGATCCTGCCCCGCGGCGGCGCCGTATTCCACGGGCCCGTACTGAACCTCCTTCGCGCATTTACCGACAACGACACCCGGCTCATCGGCGGCGAGAGTCTCAAGCGGGACTTCTACGCGGCGGGCCTGAGCCAGATGCGTTTCTACCTGAAACGCTTCGAGGTAACCCAGGAAAATGGAGAAATGGCGCGCATCACGGCACGTCTGGACTGCCTGGGAAGCAAGGGCCGGGGCTTCATGCACGAGTGCGTGTATACGATCTACCCGGACGGCTCCATACACCTGCGGAACCACCTTGAGCCCCAGGGGGAGCTGCCCATGCTGCCGCGCATCGGCCTCAAAATGGTGCTGGCGGGCGAACTTGAACACCTGGCCTGGTACGGACGCGGTCCGCACGAAAGCTACCCTGATCGTAAAACCGGCGCGGCCCTCGGAAAATACAAAGGCACGGTAACCGCGCAGTATGTGCCCTATCCCTTCCCTCAGGAATGCGGCAACAAGGAAGATGTGCGCTGGGCTTCGCTCACGAACGAGGCGGGAAAGGGCGTGCTGCTGGTCATGGATTCGCCGCTCTCGTTCAGCGCATTGCGGTTCATGCCCTGCGACCTTAACCGCGCGACACACCCCAGTGACCTGAAACCGCGGCGGAATATTACGGTCTGCGTGGATTACCGGCATTGCGGACTGGGGAACGCGAGTTGCGGCCCGCCCGTGCTGGAAAAATACGCTTTGTACGCGTCCACGGTCGATTTCGGGTTCGCATTGCGTCCCCTGCGCGCCGGAAAAGCCGATGTGGCGGCACTGGCACGCGAGGCCCTGCCCTCCAGCGAAATATGATCTGCGCGCGGTGGTGGGTGAGGCAATGCCGCCTGATTTCGGATTCGGCGTTATGGTTT
>DAOSJS010000374.1:0-3958 GCA_035367355.1 Candidatus Hydrogenedentota bacterium | reverse complement strand
GCCACGCCGTGCACCACGGTCATCGCCATACCGCGCAGCACCGCCAGGCCGCGATCCGTAGTAACGTAAAGGCGGCTTCCCTGGACGAGCATGTCGCGCGTGGCCCGCGACGGCAAGGTCCCCCAGTCGATGGGCTCCGGAACAAAGGTGTCGATATCAATCAGCGCGAGACCGCCCGGGCGAAGGATATACATGGTGCCGCTGTACGACGCGATGCGGTCAATCGGGCCAATGCGCACCGGATCAGCCAACACCTGCGAAAAATCTTCCATCACCATGGTCGAATCGCTGGAAAGGTACCCGCCTTCCGGCGTGGCACTCACGAAGGCCCCGTCTTGATAGCGAAAAATCTCGTTACGCGTGGCTCCATAAACCGCGCCCAGGTGGAGGCAGAAATCAACAAACGAGCGCTCATCAACGTGCTGCCAGGCGTCGCCGGTGAAGCGGTAGGCGCCCGACTCGGCAACGGCCCAAAGGGCGCCATCCAGGGAGCGCAGCCGGCGAACGCCTTCCGGTGCACCGGCGGATTTTTCGAGCGCGCCGTCGCGTATCACGTGCACCTCACCGCCCATGACGGCATAGACCGTATCACTCAGTGCGGCAAGAGAGGTGACGGGCTGTTCGGCCGGAATTTGACTGCCGACTTCCTGTAAATAGGGGACATCGGCAACGGGTTTCCAGTGGCGGGCCGTTTCCGTGGCGGCCCCCGCCGGCCACGCCCCCGCAACAAGTATCACGCAAACCACACTTAGAACCTGGCTGAACTTGATGGTCATGGCCCTCGCTCCCTTCCATACCTGCGCACCAGAACAGGTTGTTTCGGAATGTGTGAGGCCATGATGGCGTTGACGGGCGGCGGTGTCAAGACGGATATCGAATGACGCGGGCGATCTGATGTTCGATTTGCCGCACCGCCATCTCATTTCTATACTATGCGGGTTTGAGCAGGTGCCGCCAGGCCGAAAAATACTCGTGGGACTGCATCGTGCGTGATCGCTATTCATATACCCGAATAAGCAGGAAACGTGTTCGGGAGGCCGCATCCGGCTATCTGTTCATTGCGCCCTGGATGGCAGGTTTCCTGCTCTTCACGCTCGGGCCCATGACGGCCTCGGCCATCCTGAGCTTCTGCCGCTACGACCCCTCGGCCGTGCCGAGCAGGCTCGAATGGGTTGGTCTGTCGAATTACATCCGGATGTTTACCGGGGACCCCTTGTTCTGGAAATCGCTGTCCGTCACGCTTCGGTACTCGCTGATCAGCATTCCGCTTCAGCTTGCAGGGGGACTTGCGCTGGCCCTGTTGCTGAACCGCCACGTACGGGGTATTTCGATCTACCGCACCGCGTTCTATCTGCCCATGGTGCTTGGCGGCGTAGCCATTTCGCTGTTGTGGCTGTGGCTGTTCAGCCCCAGCCAGGGACTGATCAATATCGGGCTGGCCAAAGTCTTTGACTTCCTCGGACAGGACAGCCTCATGGCGCACTTGCTGGCCTGGCCGCTCCAGGCGCTGTTTGGGAAGGCCGGCGCAGACAGCCTGCTGCCGGGCTGGATCTCGAGCGAACGCGGCGCGCTCAATTCGCTCATCCTCATGAGTTGCTGGTCGCTGGGCGGTTCGATGATCATTAATCTGGCGGGGCTTCAGGCGATCCCCAGGACCTACTACGAAGCAGCGGAGATCGACGGCGCGGGGCGCTGGACCCAATTCTGGCGCGTTACGATTCCGCTGCTGTCGCCCACGATCTTTTTTAATCTCGTCATGGGCGTCATCGGCTCGTTTCAGGTGTTCACGCAGGGCCTGATCATGACGGCCGGCGGCCCCAACAACAGCACCTGCTTTTATGTCCTCAATACCTACCGGAACGCATTTGAGTTTTTCCGCATGGGTTACGCCTCAGCCCTGGCGTGGTTTTTGTTTCTGATCATCCTGTCCCTGACACTTCTCGTCGTGCGGAGCTCGTCCATGTGGGTCTTCTACGAGGCGAAACGCCGATGACGGGGCAGGTCCGAAAATCCAGGCGCGCACTGCGGCGCTGGCTGGCGCCGCTCATCACGCATGCCATTCTGATTGCGGCCACCGTGGTAATGCTGCTCCCATTGGCCTGGATGATTTCCACGTCGCTCAAAGAGAGCGGAATCGGGTTATCACGCGGCATTGAATGGCTGCCCTGGCGGGATACCTGGACGGCCGGCGGTGAAACCAGGGACGTGCTGGTGCTGGGGGCCCGCGTGATACCCCAGGGCCGGGCGGAAACTGTGGACGTGGGCATCAAGAGCCTGGCATCGCGGCGCCGCCTTACGACAGTCTACGTCCCGGACGGTTCTTTCGAGGCGGCAATTGAGGCGTGGCGGGTGCGCCCGCTCTCGGGAGAGGACGAGACCGCTGAAGCCTTCTGGGCGCCCTTCGATTCGGTACGGAGGCGGCTGGCCCCGGAATGGGGAAATTACCGGGAAGCGCTTGAAAAAATGCGTTTCTGGGTCTGCCTGGCCAATACCCTCGCCATCACCTTCCTCGGTACGGCGGGGACGATCCTCTCGTGCTCACTGGTGGCCTACGGATTCGCCCGGTTTCGCTTTCCGGGCAACAGCGCGCTCTTTCTCGTCCTGCTCTCCTCCATCATGCTGCCGTCCGTCGTGACGATGATCCCGGTCTACCTGCTTTTTCGCGAGCTGCGCTGGATCGATACCCTGCTGCCTCTGTTCGCCCCGGCCTGGCTCTCCGTGAATGCGTTTGCCGTATTCCTTTTTCGCCAGTATTACATGACGCTGCCGTTCGACCTCGACGACGCAGCGCAGATCGACGGTTGCAGCGCGTTGGGCACCTACTGGCGCGTACTGCTGCCCTTGTCGCGGCCGGTGATGGCTACGGTGGGTATTTTCTGCTTCACGCAGTACTGGCTGGATTTCATGGGGCCGCTCATCTACCTGAACACCAGCGACAAATTCACGCTTGCCCTGGGCCTGTACACGTTCAAGGGCGCCTACACCACACAATGGCATTATCTGATGGCCGCCACGCTGGCCGTATCGCTGCCGTGCATCGTCTTATTTTTCGCCGGGCAGCGCTTCTTCGTGCGTGGCGTGGTCATGTCGGGATTGAAGGCATGAACCAGCCCAATGGGAGAATCCAGCGCTTTGCGGCAGCTTTGGGGCCCGTGCTGATGTACGGGCTTCTCGCTGCGGGTTTTGTTTTGGCGGGCTACCAGGTTTGGCGCACCATCCGAAACGAAGCCCCGGACCGAAAGATCACCCTCGATTTCCTGTGGCCCACCTATACGCCGCAAAAAGTCCGCTATGGCGAATACCTTGCCCAGGAATACATGCGAGAAAATCCCGATGTTCACATAAACCTGATCCTGACACCCGACCCCTACCGCAAATTGCAGGTGATGATCGCGGGACGCACCACGCCCGACGTCGCCTGGATGGGTATTGGGTGGCAGCAGTTTGCCGATGCCTTTCTACCGCTGGACGAGCGGGTCGCTGCGGATCCCGCGATGCAGGCTCAGAATTATTTCCCCGCCCTGTGGGAATCCGTTCAATGGCGCGGCCGGATGCTGGCTCTGCCGTCCAGCGGCCAGGTGGGCGTCGTCTACTACAACAAAGACCTCTTTGACGAGGCCGGGCTTGACTACCCCGCCGACGACTGGACCTGGGATGATATGCAGCGCATGGCGCGTGCCCTGACCCGTGATTTTGATGGCGACGGCATCGTCGACCAGTATGGATTGCAGCTGGGACAGGTGTCCCTGGCTCCGTTTTTGCTCTATGATGGTCAAATTGCCGATCCCGAATGGCAGACAGCCCGTGTGGACAGCCCCGTGTCCCGCGCACTGCTGGAGCGCTACCAGGCGCTGATCTACGAGGACAAGGTGATGCCCACGCCGACCACCTCACTGGAGCTCGGCATGTTGCCCATGTTTGAGGCCGGCCGGGTAGCCATGCATGCCGCCACGGGATA
>DAOSJS010000373.1:0-3986 GCA_035367355.1 Candidatus Hydrogenedentota bacterium | reverse complement strand
GTATTCACGGGGATAGCGAACCCGACGTTATCGGCGCCCGAGAGTTTCCGGGTGTTGATGCCGATGACCTCGCCTTTGAGGTTGACCAGCGGTCCGCCGCTGTTGCCGGGGTTGATGGCCGCGTCCGTCTGAATCCACGTGTTATACGGGGCGGGCCGCGGTCCTTCTTCGCCGAGATAGCGGTCCGTGACGCTCACGATCCCCTTCGATATGGACCGCGACAGGCCGTGGGGACTGCCCAGCGCCAGAACGGTCTGCCCAGGCTCGATATGAGCCGAATTCCCCAGTTCGGCGGCCGGCAGATTTGTCTCGCTGCTCTTCAGTTTCAGCACGGCGATGTCCGTGTACCGGTCCGTGCCCACCACTTCCGCGTCGATTTCATCTTTGTTATAGAGCACGCAGCGTACCAGGCTGCTGTCGCCCGCAACGTGTTCGTTGGTAACCACGTAGCCGTCCGGCGAGATGATGAAGCCGCTGCCCTCCACCACATATTCTTGCTTCTGACCGCTGGCGAAGGTTTCTTTCACGGGGCGGATATGGACCAGCGACGGAATGACCTTGTTTTTCGCCCGGATCACGGCGTGTTCGCCGGGGCTGCCCATCGTGGCACATCCCGCGGCTGCCAGCGCGAGCAGCGACAACCACTTCATGTTTGCTCTCAAAGCGGCTCTCCTTGTCCAAGGATTCCCGATATTGTTCCGGCAATTATAATGTAACCGGCGGCCATTCTACAGGTATTCGACTCGCGCCAGCCATACTTTTCTCGGCGATGATATCGTCGTGCCATGTGACCTGACGTGACCAAACGGAATTATGACGAAGCGTTCAAGCGGGATGCCGTGGGGTTGCTGCTCCGCGGCGGCAATGCCCAATCCGTCCAGAAGTCGCTTGCACGGCATCGCCCTGTTTCCATGCCGGCACCATCGCAAAGGGCGCGACGCCATCATCCCCAGCATCGTCTCTGATGTGGCGCAAGCTACTCAATTGACATGGCGGCATTCTCTCTGAAAGAATCGCGGGAATGCGGCTTATACGGTTGAAAAGCGCTCCCAATTGTGATAAAGTTCACGATTAGACGGTGGATTCAGTCTTACCCGCATTTCCTCGTCTTGGCGGTTGCCGTATAAGTCACTGATTATCCGATGGTTCCGTAAGCGAAGCTGTCGCAACGCTGGAGGCCCGTAAGCATGAGCAATGATTACAGGAAGGTCGTGCAGGAGGTGGTAGCGAAGTTCGGCAAAGACAGGACGCGTCTGATGGACATCGCGCGCGCCGTGCACGCAAAGATCGGCTACATCTCGGAAGACACCGTAGGCGCGATTGCGGAGGCCGTGGGCTGCCACCGGGTGGAAGTGCGCGACATGACGTCGTTCTATGCATTCTTCTCGCGTGAGCCCAAAGGCGCGACGATGATTCGCCTGTGCGACGCGGTGGTCGAGCGCATGAAGGGCGCCGGCGCCGTTGCGAAAGCGTTTGAAGAAGCGCTGGGCATCCGCTTTGGCCAAACCACTCCCGACGGGAAGATCAGCCTGGCGTACACCTCGTGCATCGGGATGTCGGACCAGGCCCCTTCGGCGCTGGTAAACGGCAAGGTGCTCACCAATATCCGGCCTGAAGACGTCAAGTCGATCGTTGAGGCAGTCCGTGCCGGCGACCTCCATGACGGTGGCGTCGTCAGCGTGAAATCGGTTGAATCGAACCTGCGCCAGGCGGGCCCGGTCATTTTTGCGCCGTTTGAGCGGGGCGCGGGCATCCGGAAAGCCCTGAGCATGAGCCCCGAAGAAGTCATCAATGAAATGAACAAAGCCCGTGTCCGCGGGCGTGGCGGCGCGGGATTCCCCCTGGCGATGAAATGGGATTTCTGCCGCAAGGCGGAAGGCTCGGCGCATTACGTCGTCTGCAACGGCGACGAAGGCGAGCCCGGCACGTTCAAGGATCGCGTGATCCTGACCGAATGCCCCGATCTGATGTTCGAGGGGATGACGATCGCCGGATACGCCGTCGGCGCAAAACAGGGATTTTTCTATCTTCGCGGCGAGTATGAATACCTGCTGCCCTATCTGGAGCAGGTGCTGGCCAAGCGCCGCCGCCTGGGCCTGCTGGGCGAGAACGTGTGCGGCGCTGAAGGATTTGATTTTGACATCCGCATTCAGATGGGCGCCGGCGCGTACATCTGCGGCGAAGAGTCGGCGCTGATCGAGTCGCTGGAAGGAAAACGCGGCGCTCCGCGCGACAGACCTCCGTTCCCGGTACAGAAAGGATATCTCGGCCAGCCTACCAGCGTGAACAATGTCGAGACGCTCTGCTGCGCCGCGCGCATCATGGAACGCGGTGCGGAATGGTTTTCCAAGATTGGCACCAAGGACTCGACCGGGACCAAGCTGCTCAGCATCTCGGGCGACTGCGAGGCGCCGGGCGTTTACGAAGTTGAGTACGGGATTACCGTCGAGAAAATGCTCGAGCAGGTTGGCGCGGTGGACGCGCAGGCCGTTCAGATCGGCGGGCCTTCGGGCCAGTGCATCGCGCCGAAGGATTTCGGGCGGAGCATCTGCTTCGAAGATCTGCCCACCGGCGGTTCGACCATCATCTTTGGAAAAGATCGCGACTTGCTCGAGTGCATGGAAGGATTCCTGGAGTTCTTCGTCGAGGAATCGTGCGGATGGTGCGCGCCCTGCCGCGCGGGCACGACCTTCCTCAAGATGCAGTTCGAAAAGCTGCTGAAAGGCCGAAGCACCCGGGAAGACCTCCAGAAACTCGAGGAGACAGCCAACACGGTGAAATTCATGAGTCGTTGCGGACTTGGCCAGACTGCACCCAATCCCGTGCTGACCACGTTGCGCAATTTCCCGGCCCTGTATGAGGCTCGGATTAAGCCGGGCGAGTTCATCCCGGCATTCGATCTCAGGGAGGCTCTCAACGAAGCGTGCTCCATTACCGGGCAAAAACCGCACGACGTGGAGGTGTAATTCGGATGAGCAAACATACGGTGAACATCATCATTGACAACGTCGAAATCCAGGCCCGGGAAGGACAGACCATCCTGCAGGCCGCCGACGATGCCGGGATTTACATTCCGCGCCTCTGCTACCTGAAAGATCTCATTCCCGGCGGCCACTGCCGCGTCTGTACCGTGAAGGTCAATGGCCGGCCTGCCAGCGCCTGCACGTTTCCCGTAAGCGAGGGGCTCGTCATTGAAAACGACACGGAGGAGCTGACCACCTTGCGCCGCAACGTGGTGGAGATGCTCTTTGCCGAGGGCAATCACATCTGCCCGTCGTGCGAAGCCAGCGGTAACTGCGAACTGCAGGCGATGGCCTACCGCCTCGGCATGCTCACGGTCACCCAGCCATTTCTCCGCATGCCGCGCGAGCTCGACGCAACCCATCCGGACGTCTTTATCGACCGGGATCGCTGCATTCTCTGCGGCCGCTGTGCCCGGGCCTCTGAGGCGGAAGGCAAACGCGTGTTTGGTTTTGAAGGCCGCGGCATCAACAAACGCATCGCGGTCGATGGGATGCACGGTCTCAAGGAAACCGAGCTGAAGGCCGCCGACCGGGCCGCCCATGCCTGTCCGACGGGATGCCTCCGGGTCAAGCGCGTGGGATGGAAAGTGCCGGTGGGCGAGCGGCTGTATGACACGACTCCCATCGGGAGCGACATCGAGCAAAAACAGCCGGTAGGCTGAACGATTCAGGAAAGGGTAGACACCATGGCGAAGCCCCTAGTAGCGACCGCCCCCTTTACGGGCTGTTTCGGCTGTCATATGTCTTTGCTGGACATTGATGAGCGGATACTCGACCTGGTTGAGCTGGTGGAGTTCCACAAGTCGCCCATCAACGATATCAAGACCTTTTCGCGTCCGGTCGATATCGGCCTCCTGGAAGGGGGGATCAGCAATGACGAGAATTACGAGCAATTGAAGTTGTTTCGTAAACACT
The DNA here is from genome assembly GCA_035367355.1 of Candidatus Hydrogenedentota bacterium. Taxonomy (GTDB): domain Bacteria; phylum Hydrogenedentota; class Hydrogenedentia; order Hydrogenedentales; family SLHB01; genus UBA2224. The sequence continues at coordinate 48 of DAOSJS010000373.1, read as the reverse complement.
GCAAGATCCTCATCTCGGTGGGGCAATGCGCCATTACCGGCGGCGTGC
>DAOSJS010000372.1:0-4007 GCA_035367355.1 Candidatus Hydrogenedentota bacterium | reverse complement strand
ACGTTTACGGATAGAAAAGAAATCGAGTAGCGGCCATACTCCTCCTTCGCCTGAAAAATAGAGAGAGACATCGCATGGAATGCCAGGGCGATTGCAGAAAAGACCGAGAAGAGATAGACCCAGTGCAGTTCCGGCGGAAAATGCTGCTTGGCGAGAATCGGCCCCTGAAATGCCCATAAACCTAGAAATAAACCGGCCGACAGAAGAATTCTAAGCCCCAGGCAGCGCCCGACAACTGAGGCCGCCCGTTTGTCAGGATGCGCGGCGACAAAACGAACCAGGGTCGCATTGAGGCCCGCGTCGGCGAGGATGAACACCACATCCAGAATGGAGATGAATATGGCGACATTTCCCCAGTCCCCGGGCGCAAGGATTTTGGCCAAAAGGATGGTGCACAGAAAGCGCAGGATTCCAGAGATGAAATTGACTGCTGTCAGGAGGGACAGGTTGCGTACAGTGCGCGTTTGCAGCAGCTCAAACACTGCGCGCACTCTCTCTTTAAATGCATCCAGAATGCTTGTTCCTCACTCCCCGGTACGACTCCGGGCCGCACGATTCATCTCTCGAGGGCCATCGGAGGGCCTGAAAAGACACCCGGCACGGCGCGCCGGGTACGCCACTTCCCGCGCGGCGAATGCACGGCGCAACCTCCCCCGGCCTGAATACGTTGTACCCGTGCAAATACTATCCCCACGGCATCGACAAATCAAGAAACGGTCACGACTTACGAGGCCGGGCGGCCTGCCGTCAAGCGCGGTGCATTCGCAGTGCGCCAGAAGATTGTGTATACTCTGACAGCAGTGAAGAACAGCACCCACAGGCTTCCGCAGCGGGAGAAGTGAGGGAGGTATTCCGTGCTTTCAGGGGGCAAACAGGGGCGTATAGCATCAATCATTCTGTGTGCGGGGAAGGGGCGGCGGATGCAATCGCCAAGGACACCGAAGGTGTGCTTCCCCGTGGCGGGAAAACCCGCCATCTGCCATCTTCTCGAAGCACTGGAATCGCGGGGCAGCGCCCCCAACATCCTGGTGGTGGGCCATCTGGCGGGCACGGTGGTTGATGAAGTCGGGCCGAAATTTCCGGCCGCCCTGTTTGCCTACCAGGCGAACCTGCTGGGGACGGGTCACGCTGCGCGTCAGGGAGCCAGCGTGCTGTCCGGACTGGAATACACCGGGCCAGTCCTCGTGCTGGCCGGCGACAAACTGGTCGAGCCTCGCACACTCGACAAGCTGATCGCGACCTTTGAGCGGGACCGGCCGGATGTCGCCCTTATCGTGGCGCCGAAGAACCGCTGGCCCAACGCAGGCCGCATCGTGACCGATTCAAACGGCAGGCTGCTCCAGATCATCGAAAAAGCCGATCTGGTCAAGGCCAGCCAGGAAGGAAGCACATTTCAGGTCGCGGGCCAGACGCGAACCGCCGAAGACATCGAAAATTCCGTCGAATGGGTCAATCAGGCCGTCTATCTGTTCCGCGCGCCGGTGCTCTACAAGGCGTTGGCCGAGCTCCGCCGTGACAATGTGCAGAAAGAGGAATACCTTACCGACACGATTGACTACGCGGTCTCGCGCGGACTGACGGTCACGCCGGTTCCCGTTGACGACCCCGACGACGTCCTGGGATTCAACAGTCCTCCCGAACTGCTGGAGATCGAGGAGCATTTCCGAAAGAAGCTGGGGCTGGATGTCGCGGAGCAGGTCGCTCTGGATCCAGCCGTATTCAAGCCGGCCGAGACCTGGGCGCAGGTTCTCTCAAACCCCGATGGGGCCGTGTCGGAGATGCTGCGCTCCATTTATGGCGACAATGCAAGCCTGTGCGAAGAGAAGCGAGGCCAGCTGCTGCGCACGGTAGAGAATTTCATCGAGCGGTACGGTGCGGATGGGCCCGTAACGGTCATTCGCGCTCCCGGCCGCATCAATCTGATGGGGCGCCATGTGGACCACCGGGGCGGCAATGTCAATCTGACGGCCATCGATCGCGAGCATATCCTGGTGGCACGCCCGCGGCGTGATTCACTGGTGCGCGCACACAATCTCGACGAGAATGCCTTCGAAGATTTGGAATTCTCCGTGGACGACCTGCTTCGCCAGGTCCGGCTCGACCAGTGGCGCGATTTTGTTGACAGCGAAACGGTTCTGAAGATGGTGAGCGACCTCCAGGGGAATTGGGGCAATTATCTCAAGGCCCCCATGCTCCGGCTGCAGGAGCGCTTCAAGGATCGCCGCATATACGGGGTGGATTGTGTGGTGAGTGGCGACATCCCGATGGCGGCCGGTCTGAGCTCCTCCTCAGCCCTGGTCGTGGCGATGGGCGAGGCGCTGGTGCTTTCCAACGGTCTGGACGTTACCCCGAACGATCTGGTCTACCTGTGCGGAGAAGGCGAATGGTTTGTCGGCACGCGGGGAGGCAGCGCCGACCACGCCGCGGTCAAGCTCAGCCAGTTCGGTCAGGTGGTCACCGTGGGCTTCTTCCCGTTTGTGATCCGCGGCTACGTACCTTTTCCCGAAGGGTATTCGCTCATTATTGCGAATTCACGAATTCAGGCGCGAAAAGCCGCAGGCGCACGCGAGGCGTTCAATGAACGCGTGGCTTCCTACGAGCTGGCGGTGCACTGGGTGCGCAAACTGTTCCCGAACTACGCCCCATTAATCGCCCACCTGCGCGATATCTCCCCGGAATCTCTGGGGATACGCTCAGCCGATGTCTACCGCATCCTGCTCGATGTGCCAGAGACCGCCAGCGCGGACACGCTCCGGCGGACCATTGGCGGCGACGCCTTCGACCAGATCACGCTGATGCATTCGCCCCGCGAGAGCTATCCCCTGCGCGCACGGCTTCTGTTTGGAATTGCCGAGTGCGAGCGCAGCAAGATGCTTCACCGATTGCTGCTCGAAGGCGACATCAAACGCCTGGGATGGATGATGAACATCTCGCATGATGGCGACCGGGTCTCGACAGCAGACGGCACCGACTATCTCCCGCCGCTCGACGACGCCTATCTGAACGCGTGCATCAGCAATCTGCAAAGCGAAGATCCGGACAGAGTGTTCGCGGGACAGCTTTATGCGCAGGCGGGCTCATACGCCTGCAGCATCCCTCAGATCGATCGCATGGTGGACATCGCACTGGAGACACCCGGCGTACTTGGCGCGCAGATTTCCGGGGCCGGTCTGGGCGGTTGTATGATGATATTGACGGAGTCGCAGGGCGCTGAGGCGGTGGTCGAGCGGTTAACCCGCCATTACTACGAGCCGAACGGCCTGGAACCCGGCGCCAGTGCGTTTGTCCCGATTGCGGGCTGTTCGCATTTGCGCCTTTCTTGAAGAACAGGCTCGCGAGTCCTAAACTACTGCTAATACAGGGCTTGCCTGGACAGGCGCGGTAATCGCGCCTGGCAGGACGATGCCGGAGGTGATTGTGTACAAAGATTGGGGCCAGCTTGGCGATATTGCACGTCTGTTTGTTCAGTTGAAACCCAACTTCAAATGGATAACCCTGGTGTCTCTGGTCGTGGCTCTTCTGGCGGGCGCCTACGTCGCGCTCACCCACCAGCCGACCTACCTCAGCGAAGCCATCGCGATTGTACGGCCGCAGCAAGTACCGCTAAGCCGTTCACGAAAAGATGAGGCGCAGCCCCGCGAGGAAAAAGGCAAATCCCTCCTCCCCCAGCCCCTCAACGTGACGGATTACGTGCTGTTCCTGCAATCAGACGGGATGCTGGCGTCGATCGCGCAGGCGTATAACGCCTACCATGCGAAGGAATCGGAACCACTGCTCACGGTGGCGCAACTGCGGCGCATGATGATGCCCAATGCCCGCCTGGAGATTAAGACCCCGTACGCGGTCGAGTATTATCCCACGATCGAACTGCGCGTCTCGGCGCAGGCCCCGGATAAGGCCTATGAACTGGCCCGGCTATGGGTGGAGACGGCGAGAGACTGGTCGAAAACCGTTACGTTCTCGGCAAAAGAGGATATGGCCGACTATCTCAAGAACGAGACCGAGGA
>DAOSJS010000371.1:0-4010 GCA_035367355.1 Candidatus Hydrogenedentota bacterium | reverse complement strand
CAGGCGAACTGCGAGTTTCTTTCGCCATGCTGGGCGTATGGGCCGGACGCGATGCCGCCATACCCGTTCTGGTGAAACTGCCCAATGGCGAGACGCATCGGAACGAGGCTGCAGCCTGGGAGGACGGGAGACTTGTTTACCAGTTCACGACGTCTCTGCAGGCCACGCCACAATGGGTGATCGTGCGGTATCCCTTTTACGGGGAGCGGCGCCTTGTGCTGTCCGAAGACGGCCGGTGGGAGAGTGCGGAGCATTAACCAACGCCGGTGCCGTGGAGATTCCCGGCTCGTCTGAAACTGCCATTTTCGGCGGGGCCATGCGCGAAAACCACAGCAGGAGGCTTCAGCCATGCCTGTAGAGATGACTCCCGGTTCACCGGAGCTCACGCCGGAGCTGCGACGCCAGCTCCTGGCCATGCAGCGGAATGAAATTACGGAGTACCACGTCTACCGCCGCCTGGCCCAACGCCAGTCGAGCATCCACAATCGCGACACCCTGCTGCGGATAGCTGAGGATGAACGCACGCACCACGACTTCTGGCGGGGATATACGAGGGAGTCCACAAAGCCGAGCCGCCTGCGCATCGTTTTGTATGCCTCCATAGCGCGGGTGCTGGGCCTGACCTTCGCCGTCAAGCTGATGGAACGGGGCGAGGAAGCCGCGCAGGTCAGCTACGAGGCGATCGCGGCCATCATCCCTGAGGCAAAATACGTGCTCGAGGAGGAAGAGAGGCACGAACGGCAATTGCTGGACATTCTCGACGAGGAGCGGCTGCGGTATATCGGCTCCATCGTGCTGGGACTGAGCGACGCACTGGTCGAGTTGACGGGTGCTCTGGCCGGGCTGACGCTGGCGCTGGGCAACAGCCGCCTCATTGCCCTGATCGGATTGATCACCGGCATTGCCGCCGCGATGTCCATGGCCGCCTCGGAGTACCTGTCGAGGAGGGCCGAGGAAAAGAAAGACCACTCGCCGTTGAAGGCGGCGGTCTACACGGGGATCGCGTATATCGCAACGGTCACGCTGCTTGTGATGTCTTTTCTGCTGCTGAACAATCCCTTGGTTTCTCTGGCGATCACCTTGCTTTTCGCTCTCTTGATCATCGTGTCGTTCACGTATTACCTGGCCGTGGTTCGTGATATGCCATTCAAGCACCGTTTCCTGGAAATGGCCGGGCTCTGCCTGGGGGTATCTCTTATCAGCTTCGGAATCGGCTTCGTCTTGCGGCAGGCCTTTGGGATCGACCTGTAGAGGGAACGGTTCCGTGCGGATGGGCCCGGGAGGGCGGCTCGCCGCCTGGCTGCAAGATTCCTGACCGCTATTTCGGTACGCTTTCCCTCTCTGCCGATGGATTTCCGGTTGAAGTGTTATTGACTCATGGCGTGTTTCGCGGTAGAATTCTACTGAAAATAAATTTAGGTATACGCCATGGAACGCCATATTCTTCACATCGATATGGACGCATTTTTTGCTTCGGTGGAGCAGGTGCTCAATCCGGCACTGGTGGGCAAACCGCTGATCGTTGGCGGGCTGAAGAGCGACAGGCGGGGCGTCGTAAGCACGGCTTCGTATGAGGCGCGCAAGTACGGGGTTCACTCAGCCATGCCGCTGATTGAAGCGAAGCGGCGGTGTCCTCACGGTATTTTCATCCGGGGCCGCTTCGAGCATTACCGGAAAGCCTCTGAACAGATCCGCGCGATCCTTGAGCGGGTATCTCCCTGCGTTGAGATGGCATCCATTGACGAGGCCTATGTGGATATAACGGGCTCCCAGCGCCTTTTCGGCGGAGATGATGCCATTGCGCGCTACATCAAGGCCGCCATCCGCGCGGAGACCCGGCTGCCGTCGACGATCGCCATCGCTCCGAACAAACTTGTAGCCAAAATTGCCTCGGGCGAGGGAAAACCCGACGGCTACCTCCGGATAAATGCGGAGCGCGTGCCCAGCTTCCTTCGTCCGCTCCCGTTGGCGAAGCTGCCGGGTGCGGGTCCCCGAACGCGGGAGATCCTGGAACGGCTGGGCATTATGACGGTGGGAAGCCTCGCCGATGTGCCGGTGGACGTGCTGGTACAAGCCTTCGGCTCCATGGGGTACGCACTTCAGCGCGCGGCCCGCGGAGAATCCACTGCGCCGGTCCAGCCCTGCTCACGGCCCAAATCCATCAGCCGGGAGACGACCTTCGAGGAAGATCTGCTGGATTGGGAGCGTATCGAACGAATTGTGGCCTATTTGGCGGAACGTTGTGCGCACGCATTGCGCGAAAATGGTATGGAGACCCGCTGTGTGACGCTCAAGGTGCGGCATAGCGACTTTTCAACGTATACGTTTTCCAAAACCTTGCCCGAGTCCACCTGTCTGGAGCGGGATATCGGCGAGGCTCTCGGTGGACTGCTGCCCAAAGCCCGCCAGCGCCGGGCCCGGCTGCGCCTGGTGGGCGTAGCCCTGACGTCGTTGAGTTACGACCAACGCCAGTTGCGGCTGTTTGACGGCAAAGAGCCGGAGAAATGGCTTCGGGTGATGGAAAGCGTCGATCGCATTCGCGCACGGCATGGTTTCGAATTCATCCGTTTCGGAAAATCAATGGAGCTGGGACGCCATGTTGAGCTCGCCACGCCGTCGCTTTCACGATAGAGACTTCGACCCTGAAAATGTCCGGGGCAGGGCTCGCGGAATGGGCAGCGTTTTTTGAAGGCCCCCGGGGCTGGCTCCGATTTTGATCTCCCTGCAGCACGGGCAGCCCAGGTGGCGTTGTTCAGCCTGTCCGAAGGCTGCCCCGGATCTGCGCGAAAGTGTTTACGGCTTTGATTCCGCTGCATGTACACAGCAACTATTCGATGCTGGAAGGGACGGCGCCGGTGGAGCGGCTGGTGGAGCGGGCCGCGTCGTTCGGATTGCCGGCGCTGGCGCTTACCGATACGGGCGGACTGTATGGGGCAGTGCCGTTCTACCGGATTGCGCGTGCCGCGGGCATTAAACCCATCATCGGCACCTTTCTTGAAAACACCGTTTTGCTGGCTCGTGATCGGGAAGGTTACGCCCAGCTGTGCCGCCTGGTGAGCGCGTACCATCTCGAGGAAAGCTTCGACCTGACGGCCTGTTTGAGCGAATGCAGCGGGGTGTTCGCGCTTACGGATGACGCCGGGCGCATTCGGCGGCTTCACCGGAATGGTCTGGACCCGCTGGTGGCCTTGACTCATCATGGCGACGCGGTTTCGCGTTACCGGGCGACCCGGCTGCGCGATTTGGCCGCCGAGCTCGGGCTGCGTTGTGTCGCGGCGAACCCCGTGTATTTTCTGCAGCCTGAAGAATACCGCCTGCACCGGGTGTTGTCAGCCATCCGCTGCAACGCCACCGTCGATACACTGGAGGCGGGTTCTGCCGCGGGCGCCGCCTGCTGGTTCCGGCCGCCGGAAGAAGTTCGCCGCCTTTACGCCGACTGGCCTGACGCGCTGCGCAACGCGGAATGGGTGGCGGAGGAATGCTGCCTCGAATTGCCGCTCGGCACGCCGCTGTTTCCCGAATTCAAACTGCCCGGCGGCGAAACGCCGTTTTCATACCTGTGGAAACTCGCGTTTGACGGGGTGAAACAGCGGTACATGCCGCTGAACCGGCGCATTATCGAGCGGCTGCATTATGAGCTGGATATCATCGAGCGGCTCGGCTTCGCTCCCTATTTCATTATTGTGTGGGATATCGTCCATTTCGCCCGCAGCCGCGGCATACCTGTCGTGGGGCGGGGTTCCGCCGCGAACAGCCTCGTGGCCTATGCGCTGGGCATCACCCGGGTGGATCCGTTCAAATACGATCTGTATTTCGAACGCTTTCTGAACCCGTCCCGGAGCGATTGCCCAGATATCGATCTCGACATCTGCTGGCGCCGCCGCGACCAGGTGGTGGACTATGTCTATCAACGGTATGGGGCTGGGCATGTGGCCATGATCGCCACGTTCAACACCTTCCAGGCTCGTTCGTCAGCCCGGGGGATCGCAAAGGCCATGGGACTCACCGGC
>DAOSJS010000370.1:0-4035 GCA_035367355.1 Candidatus Hydrogenedentota bacterium | reverse complement strand
GGCAGGCCGCAGGCTGCGCTCAGAATTCCGCTGTTCGTCGAGCACTTGTCGCAGCGCGCGGTTATCGGCGGCGATGCGGGCGTTGTAGACCTGCTCGGCCCAGTAGGCCTCGGCTTCGGCGGCATCCGCGGCGTCGGCAAGTCGCCGGGCGTTAGCGCGCGCGTACGGATTGGGCCGGCGCCGGTTTCCACGGATGTATCCCAGCGCGACGTCTTCCGCAAACTCCTCAGGCGAAATCCCGGTGATATAACTCAACACATCCGCTTCTTTGGCCTCGCGGTTGTTCAGGTATCCATACAGATCGGAGTCAAAGTTGTCCAGGGCATCGTTATAGACCTCGTTGACCGCCTGCTCCCGCTCAGCCATGGTGCGGTCGATATTGGCGCGCAGGGTTTCCAGCCGATAGTTCAGCTCTTGATTCGTTCGTTCGGCGGTCTCGGCGAGCTGCTGCCATTCAGCCTGGGCCGCCGCGGCCTGTTCCGTCGCAAACGTGAGCAGCGTGCTCCGTTGTTCATCTTCGAGCTTGCTCCAATGCTCGAAGGCGGCCTCAAACTCAGCCTGGGCGCGGATCTGCTGCCGCTGCTTGTATTCTTCCAGAGCCACCTGATGCGGGGATGGGGCGGGTGTCCCGGATGGTTCCGCGGACAGCAACGGTTCGGAAATCCCCACGGCCCGTTTTGAAGCTGCCCGGCCAGACGACCCCGTTTTGCCGGCGATCTCGACCGAACTGACGTCTTCCTTGGAGAAGTATCTGTTGCGCCCCGTTTCCGGGAAATGCACAACGTACTGGTTTGTCAGTTCTTCAACGATGACTCCGGAGTACTCGCGCCCCCGGTACACGATAGAGTCCGCCCTCGCGAAGGCCCACGGCACCGCCGCAAGGGCCGCCACGAGGTACAACGCGATTCGCGGCATATCTGGCATCCTCTGCAGCATGTTAAGTCAACAGATTCGCAACCAGTGCGTATTTCCATGATAGGACAGTCCTTGCGATCAGGGCAACTTTCACGGTCTGCGCCGGGCTGAAAGAAGCGTCTGAGCGCCTTTTCGTGCGGGCGCTTCGAAAACGGAAAACCCGAGTGGCCGCGGGAGTTTACAGGTGATTTTTGCGCTTGAACTCGGTTTTGGTATACTTTCGCCACCTTTCCCAGTCATTGCGCAGGCAATGCCATGCTGTTTAGGAGCACGGTCTTACCCAGGAGTGGAGCATGTCGACCCAATTTGAAGGCATTCCGAAGAAGTACGAGGTGAAGGCGATAGAGGACCGGTGGTGCGCTCAATGGAACGAGAGCGCCCTGTATGCGTGGGATCCCCAGCCGGGCCGCGACGAGACCTTTGTGGTCGATACGCCCCCTCCGACCGTGAGCGGTTCGCTGCATGTCGGGCACCTGTTCAGCTACAGCCACCAGGATTTTATTGTACGGTTTCAGCGTATGCTCGGGAAGAACATCTTTTTCCCGATCGGGTGGGACGACAACGGTTTGCCGACCGAACGCCGCGTGCAGAACCTGTATAACGTGCGCTGTGAGCCGCATCTCCATTACGAGCCGGAATTCCAGCGCGAACGCGGGGTGAAGGGCGATCCGCTCCCTGTCAGCCGCCGCAATTTCATCGAACTCTGCAACGCCGTTACGCGCGAGGATGAGGAGGCCTTCCGCCACTTGTGGACGCGCCTCGGGCTGTCGTACGACTGGGATCAGGAGTACGCCACCATCGACGCCGATTGCCGCCTGACGTCCCAGAAGAGTTTTCTGGACCTCTTAGCCAAAGGAGAGTGTTACCAGGACGAAACGCCTGTGATGTGGGACGTCGATTTCCAGACCGCCATCGCCCAGGCGGAAGTCACCGACAAAGAGGTGGCCAGCGCCTACCACTACCTCCGGTTCCCGTTGCAGGAGCCCGATGGGTACCTGGTGATCGCCACGACGCGCCCGGAGCTGCTGGCCGCCTGCGTAGCGGTACTGGTGCATCCGGAGGATGAACGGTACACGTCATATATCGGCAAACATGCGGTGACGCCGTTTTTCCACGTCCCGGTGCCGATCATGGCCGATCCGAAGGCCGATCCCGAAAAAGGCACGGGAGTCGTCATGGTGTGTACCTTCGGCGACCAGACCGACGTGGAGTGGTGGCGGCAGTTCAAGCTTCCCCTGCGCCAGGTGATCGGAAAAGACGGCCACCTGCTCCCGGTGACTTTCGGCGAACCCGGATGGGAAAGCCTGGCGCCGGAGACGGCCAATGCCAATTACGCGCGGATCGCGGGCATGTACACCAAACGCGCCCAAAAAGTCCTGATGGACCTTGCAGCGGAGATGGAGGACGTCATTGATCGTCCCCGCCAGGAGATCACGCACCCCGTACGGTTCTTCGAGAAAGGCGATCGCCCCCTCGAACTGATCCCCACGCGGCAGTGGTATACCCGTATCCTCGACAAAAAAGATGCCCTGACCGAACAGGGCCGGAAGATTCACTGGCACCCGTCATTCATGGGCAAACGCTACGAATCGTGGGTGGAAGGGCTCAATCAGGACTGGTGCATGAGCCGCCAGCGCTATTTCGGCGTGCCCATCCCCCTGTGGTACCCCATCGACCACAACGGCGTTGTACAGTACGGCAGCCCCATTGTGCCCACGCCGGATCAGCTTCCGGTTGACCCGCTCGATCAGGTCCCGCAGGGATACACCGAAGAGCAGCGCGACGTCCCCGGAGGGTTCACAGGCGACCCGGACGTCTTCGATACCTGGGCCACGAGTTCGTTGACGCCCCAGATCGCCTCGAAATGGGCCACTGAACCCGCGCGCCACAAAAGACTGTTCCCGATGGACATCCGCCCCCAGAGCCACGAGATCATTCGCACCTGGGCGTTCTACACCATCGTCAAAGCCTACCTGCACGAAAATGAGGTGCCCTGGCACAATGTGGTGATCAGCGGATGGATTCTCGATCCCGACCGCAAGAAGATGTCGAAAAGCCAGGGCAACGTGGTCACTCCTGAGCCGCTGCTCGACGAGTTCGGTGCGGACAGCGTGCGCTACTGGGCGGCCCGGGCCCGGCTCGGCGTGGACACCGCCTATGACGAGCAGGTGTTCAAGGTCGGCAAACGGCTGTGCACCAAACTTTTTAATGCCAGCAAATTCGCCGTTGGCCGCTTCGAGGCTATCGATCCCGCGAAGCTGGGTCCCGAGCGGATCGTCCTGGAGATCGACCGTGCGGTCGTGGCACGTCTGCGCGATACCGTTGCCCGTGCGACGCAGGCCCTGATGGAATTTGACTATGCGCAGGCCCTGATGCTCATTGAGGACTTCTTCTGGAAGACCTTCTGCGACAACTACCTCGAACTGGCCAAACCGCGCACCTATGACGAAGACCTGACGGAGGCCCGGCTTTCGGCCGCAGCGACCCTGCGCCTGCTTCACCGTGCCATTGTACGGATGTTCGCGCCCTACCTGCCGTTCCTCTGCGAAGACGTCTGGCACTGGTGCTACAACGATGATCCCGGGATGCACGCGTCCGTCCACCGCAGTCCCTGGCCCGGAAGCCAGGAGCTCGACGCCATTGCACCACCGATGGATCCGCGAACCTTCGATGTTGCCGTTTCGGTAGTCGATACCGTTCGCAAGGCGAAAGCCGACGCCAGCCTGAGCGTCAAAGCACCGGTGGAAAAGGTCGTGGTTGCGGCCGCCCTGGAAATTCTGTCGCTTGTTGGCCAGGCGAAGGACGATATTGTCCGCATGCTCAATATCACGGCATTTGAGATGAGCGAGGGCAAACCTGAGACCGGCAACGTGGAGGTGCGCGTCACGCTCGCCTCGGGCGCGGAATGAATCTCGTGTGACGTTCCGTCAGATGCGTCCCGGGGGCCGCGAGTTGTCCGCCAGATCCTTTTCGAACGCCACCATCAGTCCTTTGAGGCGTTCTACGACATCCGGGTGCTGGTCCGCGACGTCGGTGGTTTCACTGATATCGGCTTCGAGGTCGAAGAGAGCCCATCCGATCTCTTTCGTCTCATAAGGCCCGGGCCAGCCGCCGCCGCCC
>DAOSJS010000369.1:0-4035 GCA_035367355.1 Candidatus Hydrogenedentota bacterium | reverse complement strand
GCAGAACATCGCGGAAGGCAGCATGGCCCCGGCGACCTCCAGGAAGCCCGACCTTAAACTCACCAACGCCGCCAAGGCCAGCCTCGAAGAGCTGCGACTCGACTACAAAGACTTCCTGCGGCGCGCCGCCTCCCGGCTCTGGCATAAAAACGACGCCCACCGGGAAGAACTGTTTGAGAACCGCTGCAAGATCGCCGATGACGTGGCCAAATGGGCGCGCGAAGTCTATGACAGGAAACCTCATGGGCCCCAGGAAAAGCAAAAAGGGCCTGCGCGAAGATTCGCACAAGCCCTTGATTTTATTGGTGGAGCTGAGGGGGATCGAACCCCTGACCTCTGCATTGCGAACGCAGCGCTCTCCCAGCTGAGCTACAGCCCCATGAGGTCGTCATTGAACAAAAGTGCCTGGCACCGTGCCAAGCGAGACAAAGCGTAGCAAATCGCTTGAAAAGATGTCAAGCGAAGTCTCGCATCATCAAAGTCACAGAATGCTTTAGCTGCAGGATGCGGTGAAACCGAGTCGGGACTGTTTTGACTGGCGCGGGCTGTTTTGTCATCGTTGCAGGGAAACGGACACAGGCGGCATGCCGCCGTATCCATCACGAGCGAAGCAGGAGTGGAACCATGACCTTTGACCGCCGCCGTTACGAGAAACTGGATTACCGGCGTTGTGGCAACAGCGGATTATTGTTGCCGCCGGTTTCGCTGGGTATGTGGCATAATTTTGGAACGCGGGCAGATCACGACGTCTGCCGGGCGATGATGCGCACAGCGTTCGATCTGGGCGTGACGCATTTCGATCTGGCGAACAATTACGGCCCTGACCCCGGCAGCGCGGAGGAACGGACCGGGCGCATCTTGCGTGAAGATTTTGCCGGGCACCGGGACGAGCTGATCATTTCGACGAAGGCGGGCTACAGGATGTGGCCCGGGCCATACGGGGAATGGGGCAGTAAAAAGTATCTGGTCGCGAGCCTCGATCAGTCATTGAAGCGCCTGGGGCTTGACTACGTCGATATTTTCTATTCGCACCGTCCAGATCCATCCACGCCGCTGGAGGAGACCCTGGGCGCGCTCGACCTGATCGTGAAGCAGGGTAAGGCGCTGTATGCGGGCGTGAGCAGCTACCGGGGGGCGTTTTTCGTCCAGGCGGTCGAGACGGTCCGCCGGCATGACTGGGCGCCGATCACGATCCACCAGCCCTGCTACAACATGATGCACCGGTGGATTGAATCCGATCTGCTGGAATACACGGCGCAATATGGGGCGGGGGTGATTGTATTCAGTCCGCTTGCCCAGGGGTTGCTCACCAATAAGTACCTGGACCCCGCGAATCCGATTCCAGAGGCATCGCGCGCGGCCGACCCGGACGGGTTCCTGCGCCGGGAAGCCGTCACTGAGGAAGTCGTGTCGCGGGTACGGCAGCTCGCGGAGCTGGCCGGGGCGCGCGGCCAGAGCGTGGCGCAACTCGCCATCGCGTGGGTTCTTCGCGATCCCCGGGTGACGAGTGCACTCATCGGCGCACGCACACCCGGGCAGGTGAAGGACTGCGTGGGCGCCCTGGATAATCTCTCCTTTACGGAAGATGAGCTGGCAACCATCGACGCGCTGTTTCCGGCCAGCTGAGCCACCGTCAGGAAATTCGGGCTGAACGTTGATGTCCGCACGCTCGAAGCTCGCGAATGGCTAAAAACGCTCCCAGAAGCAGGGCCGCCGTGGAGATGGCCAGTCCCAGGCGGAAGCTGAGCGGGAAGTAGGTAAACTCGACGGTATGCCGCCCGGCGGGGACGAGCACTCCGCGAAAAGCATAGTACGCGGGGAAGATCTCCCCCGCTTTTCCGTCGATCGTCACTTTCCAGCCGGGATAATAGGCGTCGGCCAGGACAAGCGCGCATGTGCAGGCTGCATCTACTTCGACCAGAACGCGTGTGGGTTCTCTCACGGCCACGGTGGCCTGCCCGGGCGGGGCATTATCCGGCGAACGGTTCGGCACTGCCGGACCCTCTTCGGTGACGACTACTTGCGCAGGGTCGAATTCCGGGTCGCGCATGATTTTGAACATCGCATCAAAATCCGGAATGACTTCCACCTGCGGAACGAGAAACGCGCGGGGAAAAGCGCAGGTATTTTCGTAGAGTTCCATGCCGTCGATGGTATCCACGCGTTTCAGATATGGATGTTTGGCAGCATCGATCACGGAGCCGTATTCGGGATAGTTCAAATAATAGTGGATAGCGCATACCGGTTCCATGGCATTCCAGATGGCGGGGCCCAGTTCCAGCTGAAGCCGCCGGACCCGTTCAGGATACAGTCCGTCGTAACCCAGCCACTCTTCGATGCCGTAATTGCTCACGGTTCCGCTCGGGACATATCCTTCCGCGACGCCCACGCGGCAGGGCTGATCAAAGGATTGGAGGCGTTTGATCAGGGCGGTTTTCGGGAAGGATTGCTCGGGAGGTAAGGTCGGGCGCAACCCGCGGGTTGCCAGAAGAGAATCGCCTGCAGCGAGCAGGGTCAGGCTGAGCAGTGCGATGCGGCTCTGCTGTTTAAAACAAAAGACAGCGCACAGGGCAAGGGCCAAGGCCGCCAGCCCGGCCGCACGCCAGGATTCCTGGAGCGCGTAACTCCACTCGCCTGTCAATTCCAGAACAGGCCGATCGAAGCGCAGCAGCAGAAAGACGAACGCTGCGCCGATAAGCAATGGCGGCAAAGCCCACAGGAGCTCGCGCAGGCGGCGTTGCCGCGCGAACCAGTGTTCGAGCCCCATCGTGGCCACGAGAGGGAAAGCGAACGCCGCAAAACACGCGTGGTACCACTCGCGCAATTCCTTCATGACCGGGAGTTCATGGACAAACTGCAGAGAAGGGGTGTAAAAACTCAGCATCAGGCCCAAGGCGGCGGGTATAGCCAGAGCTACGGCGGCATTACGCCGATCACGCTCTTTTTTTGTTCCATTTCCCCGCGCGAAGAGCAACATGCCCCCGACCCAGATTACCAGTCCAGGGTACAGCATGCCGATAAGATTGGAGTTGATGTGAGCGGCGCGAAGATTTCCTTCGACGTCCGTGCCATAAAAACGCGGAACCCAGAACGCCGCGGTCATCCCCGGAGCATAGGTCTCCGCCCCCACTGCGTCCTCGCGGATCAACTCGCTGGTGCTGTGCACTAGGTATTCAAAAAACGGGAGCAGCTGCGCGGCGCATACCGCCAATATCATCAGCCACGCCAATCCGCACACGGCGATTGGAACTGCCAGGCGCATTCCCGTACGGCGCTGCTGAATAACCCGCACAAGGAAATAGCCTCCCAGGCCCAGGCCGAACGTGAATGCCGTCTCGGGGTGCCCGGCGAGCAGCAGCAGGGTTCCTGAAAAGAGCATGGCGTACCAGCCCCGCCGGTACTGGTCGCGCAGCACAAATTCGAGCCCGGTGAACAGGGGCGGCACCCAAATTGCCACGTCGGTCAGCGGCCAGTAACACCAAATGAGATTGTAGCTTCCTAACATCCATGCGATTGAAAAAAACCGGGCCAGCGCTGGAGTGAACGCCAACAGGCGCGCAGATGCGTAGCCCAGCAGCCCGCACAGGAAGAGTTTCAGAAGCACGCTGGCGGTCAGTGCCCAGTCGATTGGAAGAACCAGGTTGTGCAGATGCCCCGGATAGAATATCGCGCTCTGGAAGTTCGCCAACAGCGGCATGCCCGCAAGCTGGAGATGATTCCACAGAGGCCATTCGCCTCTCTTCAATGCCTGCTGGCAGAGCAGGGTATTGGGACGCGTGAAGAAAACATGGTCGCCGATGGCGCTGTTCGATGTCGATTGCCAGCCCGCGGGAGCGTATTCGTTCCAATGGGGCAGCGCAAAGAGAATATCCGCCGGAGAAATGAGCTCGCCGCGCAGGAACGTGCCGGGAAAGAGCACTGCCAGCAGCGCCACCAGCAGCGCGCTGTGAGACAAACACTCACGCAGAGTCAGGCGCATGTTTTCCGTGGTTTTCATGTGATGGCGAGGAGCCGCCGGAGATCCCGGTGAATGCG
>DAOSJS010000368.1:0-4093 GCA_035367355.1 Candidatus Hydrogenedentota bacterium | reverse complement strand
CGCCGTTGCTGCGCACTGTGTCATCCAGGTCGAGCCAATCCAGGATGGCATCCACCAGCCCGGGATCGCCTCCGCGCCGCTCGAGCAGTATGCGCAACGCCTCCACCACGTACTCGTTTTCCTCGTTGTTGGTGGGTTTGATCAGGGCGTTCAGATTCAGCTTGCCATACTCATCCTGGATCCGGCACTGCATAACGGCCTCATTGATCTGCTGGCAGGGAAGCCCCTGAGCCCACACGTCCACCAGGCTGTCAAATTCCGTTCCCGCCACGCCCGCCAGCGAGGACGTTTCCAGATCGCTTGCCAGAAGTGAATAACCGTACGCCACCGCCGACCGCGCGGCAGTTTCGGCTTGAAATAACGACAGATTGTTCTCCACATAGCTTGCTTCGACGCTCGTTTCATAGGCGTGCTCGACCACCAGCACCGTAAGCAGCACCACGAACAACAGCGCGAGCAGCAGCGCCACGCCTTCGTCGCGCGGGCGCGTTCCGGCCATCGAACTGACCCTGCGCCAGCTCACCGGTTGCTCCTCTCTCGCTGAATGTTGTTCCTGATTCCCGGCGCCCCGTCTTCTTGCCGCAATCCCTCGCGTTCCAGCTGCTCCAGGGCGTCACGCGCGGCCTGGCCCGAAAAACCTGCCAGAGCGCGTCCGTCTTCCGTCACGCCAAGTCCCGCGGGAATCGGGATAACCAATTCGAAATCCGGGTCATCAATATCGTCGTAACGCTCCGACGCCTCCTCTTTGAGTTGCGCCTCGGTCTTTGCAAAGTTGATGCGGATGTGCACACACCACGGCAGGCGCCCGAACTGCAGCGAATCCCATTCATCCAGCCAGTCCGCGCCATCAAAGTACTTCAGATCCATCGAGCGAACCGGCACGCTCCAGTGAGGCGCCTCGTAATTGGGATCCGCGGCCAGTTCCGTCAACTCGGCCTCGCTCAGCGAGTCCAGAGTCTCGGTGTTGCCTGCGATGAGCGGCATTTCCACCGATTCCAACATCGAGCCGCCCGGATGCTTCTCGCCTTTCGCTGTCCGGGTGCCATCGAAATCCAGACCCAATTTGCTGGTCTCGCTGTCCATGACTTCATAGCGCACCTCTTTCAGGTCGCCCGGCAATGCCATCCCTCCCATAAGCGGTGCGGTCGAGCAGAACCGCACCGAATCCATGGGGCCGTCAGAACTCTCGTCGTTCACGCCGATGAACTGAAACGCGGGCAGTTCGTTGGTACGGTCTGAATACACGCTCCGAAAATTGGTTTCAAAGCTGCGAGCCAGGAACTGCCGCAGCCGCGTCTCCTCGGCGGCTGCCCGCGCCATTGCGGTCGAATTCACCACCGTGGTCAATGAGGAATACACGATGGCCGTCATGATGACGATGATGGCCATCACCAGGATCAGTTCCATCAGCGTAAAGCCCTGATTACGCATGCCGTGTCACCGCCCAGAGCCCGCGGCCGCGCTGCCGAGACGCTGCGACAGCCTGCCAAGATCGATGCCCGGGATCGACCCCGGAATCGAGCCTGGACCCACAGCGCCAGGCCGCGTGCCGGATGTGGCCGCCCCGCCGGTCGAACGCGGATCGTAGACCATAAACACAATTTCGTGCTTCTGTTCCTGGGGAGTCTTGACCGTGACGAGCACGTCGTACAGCAGCACGTATCCCTCTCCCATCTGCTGCGCTTCGAACGTATACGAATAGTCGGGATACCGCTTGCCGAAGGTGCCGTCGCCGGCGAGATTGCCCGCGAGCACCTCCGTTTCCGCGCGTCCCATCGCCTGCGAGAGAAAATTCCGGATCGTCACCTCATCCCGCGCTGATTCGTACAGCCGCAGCGCCCGAAAATGCGTTTCCAGCAGAATGAACATCACCCCGCCTATCACGGCGAGCGCGACTACGATCTCGAGCAGCGTGAATCCGCCGGCACCCGCCCGCGCGGCACGACGCGGCTTCTTTCGATGCGTGCGGTCTGTCAAAGCGGCTCCTCTTTTCCTTCGTACACATGCGCGCCGCCCGTGATCGGGTCCCAGGCGACGGTAAAATAATCTCTGCTGTCGCGGGCTTTGAGGTAGATGTGGACCGGTTCGGCGAGCCCCAGCGGCGTGACATCCACCTCGACCAGGCCGCGGCTCAATTCCGATGTGCCCACCCGCACACTCTCGATTTCGACGCCGTCAGGCAGCCGCGTGCGCTCCAGCAACGACGTCTTCACTTCCTCGACATCGTCCTCCTTGCCGCTGGAATCCAGCGAGAATTTCTTGTCGCCGAACAGCGGACCCATTTTTCCCAGCAGACCATCGTGCTTCACATTGCGCGTCTTGGATTGCAGCGACAGCGCCGCAAACCGGTCAAAACGCTCCTGCAGTGCGCGTGCCCGCTCCGCCATGTCTTCCTGTGAGCCCGGCTGATAGAGCGCGGCGTTCCGGTCTTGCGCACGCTCATTCCGGCTCGTACCACCCACTCGGCCGAAGGTGCCGCCCGCGAACATCCCGTCCTCGTCCTTCTCTTCCCGGAGTTCGTCTTCGCTGTACCAGCGTACGGTCCAGTACTGCTGCGGCTCGCCATCCTCCGGAGTCAGTTCGATGCGGATGGTGAGGCGTTCGCGCGTCATCACCGCGTGCGCCATCGCCGCACGGCCGTACGACGCCAGATGCCGCGCCGATCCTTCCAGGTTGCTGAAGAGGATCGTCGGCAGCAGCTGAGGGATGGCAATCGCCAGCAGCAGCGCGACCAGCGCAACCACCACGGCCAGTTCAACCAGCGTGAAGCCGCGCACGGCTGTGCCGGAGCCTCGTTCGCTCCGGAGCATCGTTTTTCGGCGAGGGCGAGTCACCCGCCGCCGTCCTAGCGGCTTCCGCCCTGAAGGTTCCAGCTCACAATGTCGGCGTTGTAGTCCGTGCCGCCCTTCTGGCCGTCGGCGCCATAGCTGATGATCTCAAACTCGTGGCCCCCGGAGCCCGGGCAGGTGTACACGTAGGGATTGCCCCAGGGATCCTTCGGCACGCTGTCGGCATCCAGATAATTCTTGTTCTTGGGGTTGCTGATCAGCGCTTCCAGCCCTTCGCTCGAAGTCGGAAATTTTTTGAACTCGAGCTTGTACTGCGTCAGGGCCGTCTTGAAATGCGAGATCTGCGCCTTCGCTGCACTCACGTGCGCCTCGTCCGCTACGGAAAGGAAGCGTGGCGCCACCAGGGCGGCCAGCAGGCCGAGGATCACGATCACCACCATCAGCTCCACCAGCGTGAAGCCGGCCCGCCGTTGTCTGCTCTGCCATTCTTCGCGACGATTCATCTCCAGGCCCTCCTCAGGCAAACGTGCTGCTGATGGTCAGCACCGGAAGCAGCACCGCAATCACGAGAAACCCAACAAATACGCCCATCACCAGGATGATGACCGGCTCCAGAAGACTCACCAGGGCGTCCACCGCCATATTCACTTCTTCGTCGTAGGTGTCTGCCGTTCGCAACAGCATGGCCGGCAACTCACCGCTGCGCTGGCCCAGCTCCACCATGTGCACCAGCATCGGTGGAAACATGCCGGATTCCCGCAGAGGCTCCGAAAGATTCCGCCCGCGCCGCACCTGCGTTTTCACGTCGTCCATGATCTGCTCGGCCTGCCGGTTCTGCAGCACCGATTTCACCACTTCGAGCGCGTTCAGCATCGTGAGCCCGCTATCCAGCATCGAGCCCAGCGTCCGCGAAAAGCGCGTGCATACCACTTTCAGGTACAGATCGCCCGCATAGGGCAGCGCCATTTTAAATCGATCCCATTTGAGACGGCCTGCCGGGCGTTTCACCCAGGTGCGCCACGTCAGGAGGGCGCCCACCGCTGCCAACACCACGGCCCACCACCACGCGTACAGGAAGTTGCATGTGAACAGCATGGCTTTCGTAATGCCCGGAAGCTCCACGTTCTGCCGCTCGAAGGTGCCGACGATCTTCGGCACGACTACCATCAGCAGAAAGACGATCACGCCCACGCTCACGCAGGCCATCAGCACGGGGTAGGCCAGGGCCGACGTCACCCGGGCGCGCAGCCGGACATTTCGTTCCAACAGGTCCGCCAGGCGCATCAGCACGGCCTCGAGCGCAC
>DAOSJS010000367.1:0-4099 GCA_035367355.1 Candidatus Hydrogenedentota bacterium | reverse complement strand
GAATCCCGTACGCTTTGGGAGAGTACCCTCCACTGTTTCCTGGGTCGCTTCGGTGACCGCGACGTACGGCTGTTTCGAAGCCCCGGGCGTCTCAACCTGCGCGGGATGCACGTCGACACCCACGGGGGCTTCCTTAATCTGACAACCCATCAACGCGAGACCGTTGTGGTTGCTGCCCGGGCCGATGCACCGGCCACGACCGCCGTTAACGCCAATCCCGCTTTCCCGGAAGTCTCCTTCTCGCTGAAAGCGCTGTCGCAGAGCCCGGAATTCAGGATGGAGTGGGAGAGACTCATAGCAGCCCCCGGTGTCAGGGCGCGGGTGGAGCAGGCTCCTGGTTCCTGGCAGAATTATGTTGAAGGGTGTGCCCTGAACGTACAGCACCGGCTGCCTGGCCATCCGGTGCCGGACCTCCTTCTGGCGGTGGGGAGCAACCTTCCCCAGGGGGCGTCACTGAGCTCCTCCGCGGCGCTTTGCATCGCTCTCGTGCTGGCATTCTCCGGCTGGGCCGGCGCAGAATTCTCCCCGGAAATGCTGATCCTCTCCGCGCGTGACGGGGAATGGTACGCCGGGTCCCGCTGTGGCGTCAGTGACCAGGCCGCGATGGTGCTGGGCAAACCGGGCCAGTGTGTCCAGATTGCGCTGCGTCCAGACCGCCTTGATGTCTCCTCCGGGCGCTGGTACGCCTTCCCCGATGAAATGGCTGTCCTGGTTGTCAATTCATTGACGGAACGGAACTTGAGCGGTGACGCCCTCATTGCCTATACGCAAAACCGGTTCGCATACAGCATGGCCCTGCACGTGTGCCGCCAGAACCTGGAAGCTCTCGGGATGCCTCCGGAGCGGGTCCGGGGCACCGAAACGCTCCCCGATCTTGCCCCGCACGCCCTCAATGCGGATCAGGGTCTGGTGCTGCTCTACCGCCTGCTTCAGCGCGTTCCGGAAACGCTCAGTCTGGAGGCGTTGCGCGAGACCTGCGCCAGTTCGGAGCTGGACGCGCTGTATGCCCGGCATTTTGGAATCGTCCCTCCAAGTGAACGTCCCCGCATGTTTCCGATGCGAGGGCCGCTGCTCTTCGGAATTGCGGAATCGGAACGCGCGCGCCTCTTTCCGGAGGCCGTCGAAACCGGAGACTGGATTCAAGCCGGAAACCTCATGAATATTGGCCACGATGGCGACCGGCGTGCACGGAAGCAAGGGCAAGCCTGCTCCGTCGATATAAGCGACCGGGCGTTGGCGCGCATGGCCGCGGAGCGAATTCCCATCGAGCAGTGCCCGGGAGTATACGGTGCGAGCACACCCGCACTCGATGCCCTGGTCGATGCAGCCATCGGCGGCGGAGCCTGCGGCGCCTGCCTGACCGGCGCGGGACTGGGCGGCTCCGTGCTCGCCCTGTGTTCGGCTATGGATGCGCCTCGGCTCGCGGAAAGGCTCAAACAGACGATTGCGTCCCCGGAATACGCCATGCTTGCCGGAGCTCCAGCGCCTTTTCCAGGTGCCCGGGTCCGCGACTGTGTCGTTGTAAACCACGCTGTGGCTGGAGCGTGCGAGTTGTTGCCCTACAGCGAACTCAGGTGATCTTTTACTGCGCCGACTACCTCATCCTGCTGTTCTCGCGTCAGCTCAGGAAAGACGGGCAGAGCCAGGACATCGTCGCAGGCCGCATTGGAATGGGGGAACACGTCTTCGGCGTAGCCCAGGTTTAAGAAGCACTCCTGCCGGTGAAGCGACCTGGGATAATATACCGCGCACCCGATGCCCCGCTCCGCGAACAATTTTCGCGCGCGCTCCCGTTCCGGAATTCGAATCACGTACTGGTTGTAGATATGATGGCAATCCGGCGAAACGTACGGAGTCACCACCTCAGGCAGCGCCGCAAACTGCTCGTCATAATAGGCCGCATTTGTCCGCCGTGCTTCACTCCAGCGGTCGAGGTACCGGTGTTTTACAAGCAGGACTGCCGCCTGGAGGGCATCCAGACGGCTGTTGGTCCCGACAATCTGGTGGAAATAGGTTTCGGATGCCCCGTGATTGCGTAACAAGCGCACTCCGGCGTCCAGAGCGGCATCCCGTGTAACCACCATGCCTCCGTCTCCGGCGCCTCCGAGATTCTTGCTCGGGAAAAAGCTGAGCGTCCCCGCATGGCCCATCGAGCATGCCAGCCGCCCCTTGTACCGCGCCCCGATGGCTTGCGCTGCATCTTCAATGACGATCAGATTGTGCCGTTCGGCAAGAGCCAAAATCGGGTCCATGTCCGCGCACTGACCAAAAAGATGCACCGGTATAATGGCCCGCGTGCGCTCAGTCACCTTTTCCTCGATCTGGGTCACGTCGATGTTGAAAGTCCTGGGCTCGATGTCCACAAACACGGGACGCGCGCCCGCGTTGAAGATCGTACCCGCCGTGGCGAAAAAGGTGAACGGACTCGTGATAACTTCTGTCCCCGGACCCGCGCCGGCTGCTTTCAGGAGCAACAGCAGCGCATCGGTGCCCGAAGCCACGCCCACGGCGTGCGGCACGCCGAGGTATTCCGCCAGCGACCGTTCAAGGGCCTCTACCTTCGGTCCGCCGATAAACTGTTGCGAAGAAAATACTTCTGCGACAGCCGCGTCGATTTCGTCTCGGATATCCCGATATTGAGCCTGTAGATCAAGTAACGGAACGGCCATGGAAACCCCCTGCAAGTTTATGTGGCCGCGAGACTACCAAATCTCTGCAGCGTGTTCAATTCATTAAGCCGTACTCACCCCGGCTGCGATCGCCTCGCGGTGGTTTGCTCCTCGGGCATAGCAGCCCTAGCCGTGAAACGCGAACTGTCTTAGTTCAATTGTATTTGGTACAAAATCTTCTTTTTCGCCGCCGGCGAGCACTATTCATCTGCAGATTCGACACCTTGGACATGATCGTCTTGTTCGCCTCAGGCTGGGTGTTCTCAGCGCAGCCCGCGGTACTGTGTTAGAGAGTCACCGATTTTTATATGCCTCAGGGATCAGTCTATTTTCCGTAGACAAACCCTCATATTGTCAGGTTTTTATGCGCCTCAAGGATTGATGGCAGCTATTGCTTTCTTTTGCTAGACTCTTGCACAAGATGCTGGCCCGTGTGCGAGATTAGGCCGGCTTGGGTATTGCAGCCACGTTATCTTGCAGAGAAACATTCTTCGCATGGTACCGCCTCGGATCTAACCGATAACCGGGGGCCTAGAAGCCGGAAAAGGGGGTTAAGTAATCGACGTGCGTCGACAACATAGAATCCCTGCTCGAAGAGAATTTAAGCCATCTCTTCCCTTTGGGTTGATTGTCCCATACAGTCCGCTCATTGCTTTCGTATTGTTCGCCGTCACACTCGCTGTATACTGGCCATCGGTGACTCACCAATTCATTGACCAATTTGACGACGGCTCGTACGTTTCCAAGAACGAAAATGTGCAGCAGGGGATTACCTGCGCCAGTGTGAGGTGGGTCCTAACCGCTTCGGTAGTTGCAAATTGGCATCCGGTTACCATGCTGTCCCACATGCTCGATGTTGAGCTTTACGGTCTTAATCCATGGGGACATCATCTTACCAACATCCTTCTGCATGCAACCGCTACAGTTCTGCTGTTTTTGCTACTAGGCAGCCTTACAGACAGCCTATGGCCCAGCGCGCTGGTGGCCGCTCTGTTCGCGCTGCATCCAATGCACGTGGAGTCGGTCGCCTGGATTGCGGAACGCAAGGACGTGTTGAGCGCCTGTTTCTGGTTCCTGACCACTCTGGCCTATGTCCGTTACGTCCGAGAACCGGGCCTGCGCCGATATGCGTGGATTGTGGTGCTCTACGCTCTCGGGTTGATGTCAAAGCCCATGTTGGTTACTTTGCCTTTTACCCTGCTCTTACTGGACTTCTGGCCTCTGAAACGATGCATACTCGGTCGAAGTACTAGGCTCCTTCGGAGTAATGTTCCGCTGGTGCTGGAGAAGGTGCCGCTCTTTGCCATGTCTCTGATATCTTCCGCAGTGACTTTTGCTGTCCAATCCTCAACCCTTGCCGTAGAGGATTTAGACTCCTTGCCATTGAGCATCCGCCTGGCGAACGCAGTAGTATCTTATGCTGTCTATAT
>DAOSJS010000366.1:0-4102 GCA_035367355.1 Candidatus Hydrogenedentota bacterium | reverse complement strand
GGTTGCCCCGCGCACCACGGTTCGCCACCGCGAATACGTGCTGGCCTGCGCCGAACACGCGTGCCACGGTTTTCTCGAAAAACCTATCGCTACCGACCTGGCCGAAGCCGATGCCATGGTTGCTGCCGTCGAGGCGAAAAACCTGAAATGGGCCATGGCCCACAATTACCGCATGTCGCCACATATTCAGCACATGAAAAAAATGCTCCTTGAGGAGCGCCTCATCGGCCATATCATCGAAATTCGCAGCCACGGGAAAGAGGACAATCGAGCGGGCGCAGAAGATATGATCGTCCTGGGCTCCCACACCTTCGATATGATGCAGTTCTTGATGGGGCCGCCGGAATGGTGCATGGCCGATATCACGGTAAACGGCAAACCCGCTCAGCCGTCCGATGTAAAAGAGGCCACCGAACCGCTCGGGCCCATCGTCGGCAACCGCATCAACGCCGTGTTTGGTCTGGGGAAGGGCATCGCGGGCTTTTTCGGGTCGATCGTCCAGCCCGATGGCAATGGCGG
The DNA here is from genome assembly GCA_035367355.1 of Candidatus Hydrogenedentota bacterium. GTDB lineage: Bacteria > Hydrogenedentota > Hydrogenedentia > Hydrogenedentales > SLHB01 > UBA2224. The sequence continues at coordinate 3,583 of DAOSJS010000366.1, read as the reverse complement.
CCGGTGGGGCCTCGACATTTACGGTTCGAAGGGCATCATACAGGCCCGCTTCGATGATCCGAAAAAGACCGATGGCATCCCCACGGTTACTTATCTGGCCGACCCGTCCTGGGCGCCGGGCATGACCGGCCAGGGCTGGGCGCCTTTGCCAGGTGCGCCCGAGGTCGTCATGAAAAACCCGGAAAACGACCGGAATGCCCCCATCATTGACGATTTGATAGCTTCCATCGAAGAAGACCGCCGGCCTCAGACCAGTCTGCAGGACGGGCGTACGGCCTACGAATTCATCCAGGGGGTGTTCGCGGCCCATATCCACGGCGGCCGCGTCGCGCTGCCTCTGGCCACGCGCACCCATCCGCTTAAAGACTGGGCGTAAGCTGTTGATTATTTGCCACTTGTAAGGACGGAGCTTTTCAGCGTACAATCTAGGTGGCTTGGGGCAGCCCGGTCAGATGCGCGGGACGCCCGGGACTCGCCTGCAGGCGAGCCGGGTGGAGCTGGTTGGAATGAGGAGATTGAACAGATGGTGAGCCGCAAGTGGTTACGAATCGCCCTTCTGTGCCTCGTACTGTGTTACATGCTGGCATACTTGGGCGAGGTTGCCTTCGCCGCTAGTAATACGGATTTGGCCGAGAAAAAAGGCATCGAAGGCCTGTTCAAAAAGAAAGACACGGCCGCCGACCCACGAGCACCAAACAAAACCCAGAAATTTGTCGGGGTCGCTTCGTTTTTCGTGATGATCGTTGTCGTAAAATACCTGTAGCCCAATCCCGCGCGCTCCGTGCGTGGGAGTGCGGGAATACGCAACGGAGAACAGGACCGGAGCCCCGCTGGTGGGCCCGGTTACGGAATTTCCACTGGGACAGCAGAGGTGGTGGAGGACGGGAAAAATCGTTGGCTACCATACCGGATGATACCACTGGACAGGCGGTGAGCCGCATCCTGATTCTTGACGATGAACCCGGGATTCTGGAAGTGCTGTCCCAACACCTCGCCAGTGCGGGCTATGCATGTACCAGTACCACATCGCCTGCCCGCGCCCTGGACCTCCTCCGGAATGAACGTTTCTCGCTGCTGCTGACCGACCTGCGCATGCCGGAGATGGATGGGCTCGAAGTCGTGCAGCGCGCCAGAGCCATCGACTCGGAGCTGTCGATCGTGGTGGTCTCGGCCCTGACCGAGGTGACCCAGGCCATTCAGTGTATGCGCCTCGGCGCCGAGGACTACGTCCTCAAACCGTTTAACCTTGAAGACATCTCCCGATCCGTTAACCGGGCCGTTGAAAAACAGCGCGCGGTTACCGAATCGCATGAATATCAGGAGCGGCTTCGCCAGCGCGTCGATTCGGCCACGGAGGAACTGGAGCGGGTCAACCAGGAGCTTCGAGAAACGAAGCAATACCTGGAAAATCTCCTGGAAAGCACGGTTGACGGCATCATCACGATCGGAAAAGACGAGACGATCGAATTTGCCAATGGCGGCGCGCTCGCGATGGTCGGTTTTCGAAAAGAGACCTTTCTTGGCCTTCCCATCGGCCGGCTCCTGGCGGGCGGCGAAGACGAATTCATCAATATCCAGCGCCTCCTCAATCAATACGACTATCTCAAAAACTACGAAACACATATCCTCACCCAAAGCGGCGGGCGCATCCCAGTCAACATCTCCTTTTCCCGCGTGGACGATGCGCGCGGGGAGTTTGCCTCCACACTGGCTATCTGCAAGGACATCACCGAACAGAAGCGGCTCGAACAGGAGCTGATGGAGATGTCCGTGAAAGACTCGCTGACGGGCCTGTATAACCAGCGGTCATTTTTCGAACGCCTTGAAAACGAGGTAGAACGCGCCAAACGCCAGAAACGCCCGTTGTCGCTGCTGCTTTTCGATATCGACAAGTTCAAGCAGTACAACGACGCCTGGGGCCATCTCGAAGGCGACAAGGTGCTGCGTGGCGCCGGGAACGCGGTGCTCGAATGTACACGAGAGCACGTCGATATCGGGTTTCGGTATGGGGGTGACGAGTTCACGGTCATCCTTCCGGAAGCAGAAGAACCGCAGGCTTTCGCGATCGCCGAACGCATTCGCGAAACCTTCCAGAAATACCGCTTTGATGACTTGACCTTGAGCATCGGCTGCGTTTTCTATCAGGAAGAGCACACCGTCCGTTCACTTATCGAAAAAGCCGATGCCCTGATGTATGAGGCCAAACGCGCCGGCGGCAACCGGGTCTGCAGCCCCGGCGTGCCGGGGAAAGCGCGGAAATAACGATCCGAAAAGGGAGCCCTCCGACCATGAAGTTCGCGATCTGCAATGAGATCTTTCAGGAATGGAACGACATCGCCCGCACATTCAACTACGTCAAGGAAATCGGCTACGATGGGATCGAACTTGCCCCGTTCACGTTCAGCCAGTACGTGACCGACATCAGCCCGGAAACACGCAAAGAGATTGTGAATCGAGCCCGCGAAGTCGATCTTGACGTCATCGGCATCCACTGGGTGTTCGTCGGTCCGGAAGGCCTGCACATCAATCATCCCGACAAGGAACACCGCGACCGTGCCGCCCAGTACCTCATTGACCTTGCTCAATTCTGCGGCGATGTGGGCGGCCGTGTGATGATCTTCGGGTCGCCTAAACAGCGCAATGTCCACGAAAAGCTGACGTATGATCAGGCCTTTGAATACACCGCTGCCGTCTTCGAACAGGCGCTGCCCGCGTGCGAAAAAAACGGCGTGACCATCTGCATGGAGCCCCTGACTCACCTCGAGACCAATTTCTGCACCTGCGCGGCCGATGCGGTGAAGCTGATCGAGCGCGTCAACCACCCCAACTTCCGTCTGCTGCTCGATACCAAGGCCATGACCTTCGAGGAGGAAGACCGCCCGGCGCTCATCCGCAAATACGCCAAATATCTTGCCCATTACCACGCGAACGATGCCAACATGAACGGGCCCGGTTTCGGTGATGTGGATTTCGGACCGATTTTCCAGGCCCTGCGCGAGATCGACTACAAGGGGTACATGTCGGTCGAGGTCTTCAAGTTCGAGCTCGGACCGGAAACCATTGCCAGCAAGAGCCTCGAATACCTCAAAAAATTCGTCTGATACCGGTCTGGCGCTGTTCGCGCCCGGAAGTCTGGCGGCCAGCCTGGCCACGACCCTTTCGTGTGTGCCTCAGGGCTCAGGGAGGGGTGTATCGTCGGGCACTTCAAAGTAAGCGCGAAACGCCGCCTGAAAATCAGTCATGATTTGAGCCATGTCCGGCGCGGGCGTCAGGAGAGTCTCCAGCGACACGACGGGCTTGTCCTGAATGCCGCAGGGTATGATGAAGCGGAAATGTTCCATGTCGGGCCGGACGTTCAGGGCAATGCCGTGAAAACTGACCCAGTTGTGGACTCCCACGCCGATGGCCGCCACCTTCGCTCCGCGAACCCAGATTCCGGTGAAACCCTCCATACGCCCGGCGGGGAGGCCGTATCCGCGCAGCAGGTCGATCAACACGGCTTCGAGCGAGCGCAGGTACCACCGGTACGATTCCTTCCAGGCGGAGAGCGCGAGAATCGGATAGGCCACCAGTTGGCCCGGTC
>DAOSJS010000365.1:0-4109 GCA_035367355.1 Candidatus Hydrogenedentota bacterium | reverse complement strand
AGGGGCACTCTTCCGTCTTCCGGCAGGCCGGCCTTCTTCATGAAATCGCCGATCAGGCTTTCCGAGGCGCCGTTGAATACCGGCGTCGCCACCTTCATGCCGAGCACGCGCGCCGACCACCCGAGCATCGATTCGAGCAGCTGGCCCACGTTCATGCGCGAAGGCACGCCCAGCGGATTCAATACCAGCTGCACCGGCGTCCCGTCCGGCAGGTACGGCATGTCTTCCACCGGCAGGATCTTTGCGATCACGCCTTTATTGCCGTGGCGGCCCGCCATCTTGTCGCCCACCGACAAACGCCGTTTGGTCGCGACAAAAACCTTCACCAGCTTGATCACGCCCGGCGGCAGCTCATCGCCCTTGCGCAGCATTTCGATGTGGCTGTCTCGAAACGCGATCAGCTTGGCTTCTTCCATTGCGGCCATGTTCACCAGGCGCGTGACCTTCTGCTGCAGCTTCTTGTCTTCGACCCGCAACCGCGCCAGCACACCGTAATCGGCCTTCTCCAGGTGCGAGACCTTGATCTTTTTGCCCTTTTCGAGCACCTGTTCATCGGTCTTATGATCAATCACATCTTCCTGAATCCGAATGCCGAGCAGGTCGTCTTTCAGCAGCTTCACGAACGTCTCGCGGATTTCGTTGATCCGTTCCTGGTACTCGCGCTTCACCTTCGTCACCTGGGCTGCAACCGTCCCACGCGACCCGGTGTCGGTCTTTTCGCGGCGGCTGCATACCCGCACATCGACCACCACGCCCTCGGCGCCCGGCGGGACCGTCAGTGACGCGTCCCGGACGTCTTCGGCCTTCTCTCCGAAGATCGCCCGCAGCAGCTTCTCCTCCGGAGCCAGTTCGGTCTCACCTTTCGGCGTGACCTTGCCGACCAGGATGTCCCCGTGCTTCACCTTCGCACCCAGCCGCACAATCCCGGATTCATCGAGATTGCGGAGCGCGTCCTCGCTCACATTCGGGATGTCGCGCGTGATCTCTTCCGGACCCAGCTTGGTGTCGCGCGCTTCAAGCTCAAACACCTGGATGTGGACCGACGTGAACGCGTCTTCCTTCACCAGTTCCTCACTGATCAGGATCGCGTCCTCGAAGTTGTAGCCTTCCCACGGCAGAAACGCCACCAGAGCATTACGGCCGAGCGCAAGCTCTCCGCCGTCAGTCGCCGGCCCGTCCGCGATGATCTCGCCCGCGGCAACCTTGTCGCCCTTGCTCACAATAGGTTTTTGGTTGATGCACGTGTTCTGGTTCGAACGCGTGTATTTTTTCAGGCGGTAGACATCTTCTTCAGAACGGAACGGATTCTCGTCCGGCCCCTGGCCACGCTTCGTGTGACGGACGCGGATCACGTCGCTGTCCGCATATTCCACCACGCCCGACCGGTCCGCCTTCACCACCGTACCCGCGTTCTTGGCGGTGACCCGCTCCAGGCCCGTGCCCACCACCGGCGCTTCCGTTTTCAGCAGCGGCACCGCCTGACGCTGCATGTTCGAGCCCATCAACGCCCGGTTCGCGTCATCATGTTCCAGAAACGGAATCAAGGCCGCCGCAACGCTCACGAGCTGTTTCGGCGAAATGTCCATGTAATCCACGTCGCCCGGCTCGGCCTGCGGAAAATCTCCACGATGCCGCGACAGCACTGCGGGATTCGCGAATTTGCCCCGTTTGTCCAGCGGCGCATTCGCCTGTGCGATAATGTAGTTGTCCTCGTCGTACGCCGACAGCATCTCGACCTGATCCGTTACGCGGCCGCTCTCGACTTTTCGGTAGGGCGTTTCGAGGAAACCGTATTCATTGATGCGGGCATACGTCGACAACGACGCCATCAGACCGATGTTCGGGCCTTCCGGCGTTTCGATCGGGCAGATCCGGCCATAGTGCGTGGCATGCACGTCGCGCACCTCGAAACCGGCACGCTCCCGGCTCAAACCGCCCGGCCCCAGCGCGCTCAAACGCCGCTTGTGCGTCAACTCCGCCAGGGGGTTAATCTGGTCCATGAAATGCGACAACTGGCTCCGCCCGAAGAAGTCCTTGATCACCGCGCTCACCGGCTTCGGATTTACCAGGTTCTGCGGGCTCAGCTGTTCGTCGTCCTGGAAATTCATCCGCTCGCGAACCGTCCGTTCCATCCGGACCAGGCCGATCCGCACCTGATTGGCCAACAGCTCACCCACCGCGCGCACGCGCCGGTTGCCCAAGTGGTCGATGTCGTCCAAAACTCCCTCGCCGCTCCGCAGCTTGACCAGGTACTGCAGCGTCGCCACCACATCTTCCTGGGTGAGGGTTTTCGTTTCCTGCGGAATCTCCAGCCCCAATTTGCGGTTAATCTTGTATCGCCCGACCGGCGCAAAATCGTAGCGGCTCGCATCAAAAAACATCCGCTGGAAAAAGGTCCGCGTCGTCGCGCCCGTCGCCGGATCCCCTGGCCGGATGCGCGAGTACACCTCGCGGTAGGCATCCTCCTGGGTCTGGCTCGGATCCAGCGACAGCGTCTGCGCCAGCGACGGATCGTGCGCCAGATCCTCCTCCGCAATCAGGTGGAACTGCTTCACGTGCGACACCATCAGCCGATCCACCGCCGCGTCCGTCAATTCCTCCGCCGCATCCACCAGGATCTCGCCGGTCTCGGGATCCACCACATCCTCAGCGAGTGTACGCCCCACCAGATCCTCCGGCGCATGCGACTTGGTCCCGATCTTCACCCGCGTCCGGCCCAGGGTGACCAGTTCGGTCCGGTAAAACAGCTTCAGAATCGCGTCGTTCTCCTCGATGCCGAACGCACGGAGAAACGTCGTCGCCAGGATTTTTGAGCGCCGGTCAATGGTCAGCCAGATGATGTCGTTGACATCGTATTCGAACTCCAGCCACGCGCCCCGGTACGGGATAATGCGCGCGGTCAGCAAAATCTTTCCGTTTTGATGCACCTTCGTCTCAAACGACACGCCCGGCGACTTGTGAAGCTGGCTGACAATGACGCGCTCCGCGCCGTTCACGATAAACGTGCCCGTCGGCGTCATCATCGGAAGCTCTCCGAGAAACACTTCCTGCTCGACCATCATCTGTTCGCGCAAGTCGTTTGAAGTCCCCACTTCCTCATATTTGACGAGACGAAGAAGTGCCTTCAGCGACGCCGCATACGTCAGGCCGCGTTCCTGGCATTCCAGTACCGTGTACTTTGGCGGCGCAAATGCATAATGCACAAACTCCAGCCGCGTCAGCCCGTCCGGCGAGGCGATCGGGAAGACATCCATGAAGACTTCCTGCAACCCTTTCAGCTCCCGCTCGTCGGGCGGTACGTTCCATTGCAGGAAATCCGAATAGGATTTCGTCTGAATCTCAATCAGGTCCGGGAGCTCTACCGCATCCGGAACACGGCCTAACGAGGGGCGATCAATCGATTGGTCGGGAGCAACAGCCATGCGAATACCCTTCTTCAGGTCCTGCAAACCACTTGGCACCGGTGCAAACAAACGGTTTACGGGAGCGTGATGTTATGGGATTCTTCTCGAAGACACACTTCGCCTAAGCAACACAAACAAGAAACATACCAAATTGCGGAACTCATGTCAAGAAAACGATATCGTCAAAAAAAGACCACTGTGCGCTCCGCAGCTCACCAGGGTCCAGAGGAAACTCGGCTTGGACGGGCACGAACCGCCCACCGCTTACACTATTCCAGAAAAACCACCAAAGTCAACTCGATAGACAGCAAGAACAACCCGATTTCAAGCAACGAGGGCTATTCCCGCCCCAAAATTCGGCCGAAATCTTGACCAAACGCGCCGTTTCCTCTATACTTCCGCCCGTACAGACAAATCCGGCGCGTGGGCACAGGGAAGCACGGTGAAAATCCGTCGCAGACGCGCTGCTGTAACCGGGGACGAACGCCGCGGCATGGCCACTGTCCGCCTTGGGCGGATGGGAAGGCGCGGCCAGTAGGACGAACCGGAAGCCAGAAAACCAGCCCACGGGCACACGATCACAAGCGGCAACTTCGCGGAAAGAGTTGCGCTGGAATGCCCGTTACGCTTCCTTCCCTTCCTTTCCCCGATGCCATTCCCGGCGTGCCGCCTGTCTGGTGTGCGTCGCCACTGCCGCGGACGCAT
>DAOSJS010000364.1:0-4113 GCA_035367355.1 Candidatus Hydrogenedentota bacterium | reverse complement strand
GCGCATGTCATAGCGTACGGTGAGAGGCCCCGACAGTTCCTCGCCATGACGCACCTCGAGCTTGTGCCCCTCAGGGCCCCGAATCCGGATCCGGGTATGACCGACAATCTCCTGTCCAAAATCGTAGAAATAGTGTCCTTTTCCCTTTTTTTCGACCACCTGCGGGTCTGCGCGCCAATGCTCGAGCGGGGGCGTCATCTGCTCCACAAATACATGGTCTTGCCGGCCGCAGAGAGGTGCTTTCCAGCGCGAATCATCAAAACCATTGGCGCGCCAGCCTGCCGGGATTAACCGCATATCGATATCTTCGGCGAACTGGGTATCGTATCCCAGGGTACGCCCGGTGGGAAACGCGGCCAGCGTGTGCAATTTCCACGACTCGTCGGTCACGAAGGTCTCGCTGCTGCCGCCAGCGTAGGTAACGGTCAGCGCCATCATGAATCCCGATCGGTTGTCCGCGCTGTTCCAGACCCGGTTCAGAAGCCCCTGGTAGAAGACGTGGGCCGCAAGCGTGTTGTCGCCCGCCTGAAGCGCCCCCGTCACGTCGAGTTTGTAGTAGGGATGGGCAAATGGGTACCCCGGTTCGGGACCCTGCACCACGAAGGCGTCGTTTATGTGAAATGTGTAGTAATCGTCGCCCGTGATCACCAATCGCGCCGCAGTCGGCGCCTCAGGCAGCGTGACCTGTTTCCGCAGCAGCGTGTGCACATTCCGCGGCCCGGACAGGTCCGGTTTCTCGGCGTGTTCCTTGTGATAAAGGTCGATGATCTCAACGCCCTTGAACACGGGATCCCGCAGCCATTTGGCCTCCCCAAACTCGCCCGTCGCCGCACTCGATAGCATCATGGCCACCCCGCTCAAAATCCACAATGAAACGCCCGGCACCTGCAATCCTCCCATACGCTTGGCTCAACTGCGCCGCATGGTACCACGAGCCGGCGCGAAAGAGGAATGAGGAAGCCAGGAAGGGTAATCCATACTTCTATTAAATAAAGAGATATATGCTTAACAGACAATATAGACCGCCTTGATACCACGACATGTTGCGTACGGATTTCATATAAGCACCATATGCATGAAAACTCTTGACAAAAACCACCTCGCGAAGTAAATTTATTCATGTGAATGCAGCGGTAGAAGATGACGGATAAAAGCAGCAATTACGGCTTCATATCTTCGCAAAAGGAGCAAGGCAAGTCCTTTGCGCACAGGAGTCGGGCCATGAGGCGTATGCATTTGTTTTTCGCGGTGGGTCTAGTGTGGGTGGTGATGACCGGCGCGGCGGCGGATCCGGTCGTCTCCGATGTGACGGCAGCCCAACGGACGGACGGTTCGGGACTGGTCGATGTCTACTACACGTTGACCGGGACTACGCCAACTATCCGGATTGACCTCGCCTTTTCAAACGATGGTGGGGTCACCTGGGACATCATCCCGTCGGCGAACACGGTCACGGGTGACGTCGGCGATGGCATTTCGAACGGTTCGGACCGCCACATCGTGTGGGATGCCGCCCGGGACCGCCCCGACGTCTACTGGCCCGATACCCGCGCGCGTGTGCGCGCAGTGGACATCGGCCAATCGACTACATTCATGCTTCCCGGTGGGGTAAAGCTTGACATGGTGCGGATTCCAGCAGGCACCTTCCAGATGGGCGCCCCCCAGGGCCTCGACCCTTACAGTCATTCCGAACAGAGGCCGGTTCACACCGTGACCATCGGGGAAGACTTCTTCATGGGCCGTTACGAAGTCACCTATAGACAGTGGTATGCCGTGATGAAAGATTATTTCGCCTGGCAGACAGCTTGGGATACACCTGAGGGTCCGGATTATCCCGTTGCGTGGGTGATGTGGGACGATGCGCAAGAATTTATTGCACGCCTGAACACCATGGGTATCGGGACTTTTCGCTTGCCTACAGAGGCCGAGTGGGAATACGCGTGCCGCGCAGGCTCCGGTACTCTGTGGCATTTCGGTGATGACGAAGCAATGCTCACCCATTACGCCTGGTACATGGACAACAACGCGACAGGCGGCACCAAACCCGTGGGCCAGAAGCTCCCCAATCCATTGGGGCTCTACGATATGCACGGAAATGTCATCGAATGGGTGCAGGATATGTGGCACGAAGACTATACGGGAGCACCCACGGATGGAAGCGCCTGGGAAGAAGAACCGGCAAACCCGACCTATGTGTCTCGGGTGACTCGGGGCGGTTCGTACTCAGACTTTCCCCATTTCTGCCGTTCGGCCTTTCGGCTCGGCTTCACCCACTATTACCGCGGCTCAATTTGTGGGTTCCGCGTTGTGAGGACGCAATAATGGAAAAGATCAAGCCAGGCGGAGGCACGGTGATGACAATCTCAGCGAACCGCATGATACATATTGTTGCCGTTTTGGCGTGCGTCTCCAGTGCGGTGATGGCAGCATCTCCCGCCGTCTCACCGGCATCTCCACCACGCACCAAGCAGGGCGTAATGATGAGCCAGGGCCTGTCAGACACGTTTGTAACGGATACGCGGGGCATCGTCCGGCAAATAGTCCAGCCCATTCATTTGCCCGAATGGGAGAACCTGAGCGACGCACAGTCGGCAGCGCCGTATGAGCTCCCGCAGGTGCGCGAACAGCTTGAACGATGGAACGGCTCAACGTTTGTACCGGCAGAGACCATGGGATCCGGCGCCCGGATCTACGTGATTGCCCAGGGCTGGAATACCGTGCACGGGCTGCCCAATGCGGGCCTCGATTGGATAGAGGAAATGGCGCGTGCCCTGAAGCAACAGGATTCCGGCAGCCTGATCCTTCGGTGGGATTGGGAATATGAGGCCGCCACGGTCTTGCCGCCCACCGCCGAAGCCGCAACACAGGGGATGGAATTGGCGGCTGCGCTCCAAAATGCAGGCGTTTTTCAAGCATCTCAGGTACATTTCATCGGTTTCAGCCTTGGAGCTTCCGTATGTGCGCATGCGGCGCAGTCGCTCTATCTCGGAACACCTCCCCCTGCGTTCGAGGCTCGTCTGACCCTCCTTGACCCGCCGGAGAGTCTGCTCGCCGCCACAACCGCGTTATTCCCGAAAAATGGCCGCGCACGCCTCCAGGATGCGGTTGCTTTTCTGCACAACCAGGGCGTACAAGTGGACTGCTATGCCACGAAGTTCGGAGTGCCCTATGACCATGGCCATTCGTTCTATTTGAACGGCATCGCGAATGTGCGGGACACCCCCAGCGCCATACCGATGGCGGACGAGTACAGCGATCACGCCGTGGCCCCCTGGTGGTTCATCGCCTCGATTCAGCCAGGTACAACAACAGAGCTGCCGCAGACTTCTCTGGCGGATTACTTTCACTATCTGGAAAATGACCCGGACTATTTCTGGGACAGTGTGGGCAGCAACGGTTTCAACTTCAAATTCAGCGCCGTCAACCCGTCCGCGGTCTGGGAGCCGCAACAAGTGGCGTGGGCCTACATCGGGCTTGCGTTCAACACGGACCCATTCCAATTGTGGTTTGGCGCCCTCAGTCCTTTCAGGTACTACCGCAGCCACGGTTTTTCTGCGGATGGAACCGTTCTCTACATTCCACGCCACCAGCAGGAAATCAACCGGCGCCAGCCACTTCACCCATTGACTCGCACGGAGGGTATTTGCGGCTATCAGCCCTACAAATTCGCGCAGCACATCACCAAAAACGCCGGTAACTTTGATTCCACCTATGTGCCGTTGACACTGCGCACCAAACTCGATGATTTTGACGCCTGGAGCGTGCGCGGGGATGCCTTGATGCGGGATGGAAAAATGCATCTCTACGCGGCGATGGCGACCTACATCCGCCGGGTGCTCGACGTCCCCGCGAACGCGGATGTGATGCGGTTCCAATACCGTTTTGACGGGGCGCTGGAAGGCGACTGGCTTTCGGTCTACATCAACGACCAGCCTCTGTCCTGGCTGTTCCCAGAGCCGGGGCTTGATGGGGAATCCCTCGTGACGCCCTGGATTGATGTGTCCCAGTGGGCGGGGCAATCCGTCCAACTCGTCTTCCTGCTGCGCCGCGCGGATGAGGCCCCGGAAGAGTATGAGGCCCACGTGGCCTTGTGGGGACTCGAGCTATCCGAGG
>DAOSJS010000363.1:0-4128 GCA_035367355.1 Candidatus Hydrogenedentota bacterium | reverse complement strand
TTATTCCGAGTTGTCCGTTCGGCAAAATCTGCGGCTTCACGCCCGCCTGTTCGAGGTTCCCGCTGAAGAAATCGAACAACGCACCCAGGAAATCGCCGCTCGTTTTGGTCTGCTCGACGTGATGGGTAAATTGCCTGCTGCCTTACCGCTCGGAGTGCGCCAGCGTCTTTCGCTGGCGGTGGCCATGATTCACAAACCCGAGATGTTGATCCTGGACGAACCGACCTCCGGTGTGGATCCGATCATGCGTGATGCGTTCTGGGAGTCTCTGGGGGAACTGTCGCGGCGCGACGGCGTGACAATCTTTATCTCCACCCATTTCATGAACGAGGCGGAACGCTGTGACCGCATATCCCTGATGCACGCCGGCCAGGTGCTGGCGGTGGGTACCCCTGATGACCTTGCCGCACAACACGGCGCGGAGAGCCTGGAAGATTCCTTTGTCGCCTATCTGGAGCGTGCCGCGAATAACAAGGGGGAGGAAAGGGTCGAGGAGATGGAAAATCAAACGGCTTCAACCGGATCTCGTGACAACGTTCATACTGGCAAGCCGCGACTCTTCGACCCCCGTCGCATGCTGAGCTATGCCCGGCGCGAAACATTGGAACTGATGCGCGACCCTATCCGGCTGACACTCGCCCTCCTTGGCAGCGTGATCCTGATGCTGGTGATGGGTTACGGTATCACCATGGACGTGGAGGACCTGACCGTCGCCGTCCTGGACCGGGACCAGACAGCCATCAGCCATGATTATGCCTTGAATATCGCCGGCTCGCGTTATTTCATTGAAAAAGAGCCCATCCGCGATTACCAGGATCTGGACCAGCGGATGCGTGCCGGTAAACTGGCACTGGCTATAGAGATTCCTCCTGGATTTGGTAGGGACCTCGCCCGTGGCCGGCCGGTTTCAATAGGTGCCTGGATCGATGGCGCCATGCCGACGCGGGCGGAAACCATCCAGGGGTATGTGCGTGGCATGCACGCCCACTGGCTTTCACAAAAAGCTCGCGAAGCCGGTCACGGCCAGGCGCTGGCCGGACTGGTAAACGTCGAGACCCGTTTCCGCTACAACCCCGATGTAAAAAGCCTGGTGGCCATGGTGCCGGCGGTTATCCCGCTGCTGCTGATGCTTATTCCAGCCATGCTGGCTGCGCTCGCGGTGGTGCGCGAGAAAGAGCTCGGCTCCATCATCAATTTTTACGTCACGCCCACTACCAGCCTGGAGTTCCTGCTCGGTAAGCAAGCGCCCTATATTGCTCTCTCCCTGGCGAGTTTCCTGCTGCTCACACTGATGGCCGTGACCCTGTTTCGCGTGCCCTTCACGGGTAGCTTTGCCGCCCTCGCCAGCGGCGCACTGCTCTACGTGAGCGCCGCCACCGCCTTGGGGCTTTTGCTCTCCACCTTCATGCGCAGCCAGATCGCGGCGCTTTTTGCCACCGCCGTGCTAACCCTGCTGCCGGCAGCCGAATATTCCGGCATGCTCGACCCGGTGTCGTCACTGGAGGGCTCGGCAAAAGTCATCGGCCAGATCTACCCGACAACCCATTTCCTCACCATTGCCCGTGGCACCTTTTCCAAGGCGCTGGGGTTCCCCGATCTCTGGAATGCTTTTTTGCCTCTTGTGATCGTCGTTCCCGTTCTAATCGGGCTTTCGGCCCTGTTGTTGAAAAAACAGGAGCGCTGAGTCATGCGTCTCAAACATGTACTGCATCTTGGCATCAAGGAATTGTTCAGCCTACTGCGCGACCCAATCATGCTGGTGTTGGTGATCTATGTATTCACCTTGTCGATTTACACCCGGGCCACGGCCATACCCGAGACGCTTCACAAGGCCCCTATCGCCGTCGTCGACGAGGACCGTTCACCCCTTTCCCAACGTATCACCGATGCTTTTTATCCACCTTATTTCCTGGCTCCGAAGGTCATCGACCAGGCCGAAATGGATGCGCGAATGGACGCCGGTCTCGATACCTTCGCGATCAATATTCCGCCTGAATTTCAGAGGGACGTCCTGGCCGGGCGGCAGCCGACGGTTCAGCTCAATGTCGATGCCACCCGCATGAGCCAGGCTTTTACCGGCAGCGGTTACATCCAGACTATCCTCAATGAAGAAGTGAGCGCCTTTGTCCAACGCTATCGGACAATTCCCACATTGCCGGTGGATATTAACCTGCGGGCGCGATTCAACCCGGAGCTCAACAAATCCTGGTTCGTCACTGTGATGGGGGTCATCAATAACGTGACGATGCTGGCCATTGTTCTCACGGGTGCCGCCCTGATCCGCGAACGCGAACACGGTACCGTTGAGCACCTGCTCGTGATGCCCGTGACGCCGCTTGAAATCATGCTGAGCAAAGTCTGGTCCATGGGTCTGGTGGTGCTGACCGCATCGGCTTTGTCACTTGTTTTTGTGGTGAAAGGCTGGCTTGGTGTCCCACTCCAGGGTTCATTTGCGCTGTTTCTGGTCGGTACCGCTCTGCATCTTTTTGCCACCACGGCCATGGGAATCTTTCTTGGCACCGTCGCCCGGTCCATGCCGCAGTTCGGCCTGCTGCTAATGCTGGTGCTGTTGCCGCTGCAGATGTTGTCCGGCGCCTCCACCCCGCGTGAGAGCATGCCGGATCTCGTCCAGCACCTCATGCTGGCCGCGCCCAACACCCACTACGTTCAGATAGCGCAAGGCATCCTCTTCCGAGATGCAGGTTTTGAAGTCGTTTGGCCTCAGTTCGTCTTTCTCATCCTGATAGGGGCAACCTTGTTTGGCTTTACGCTTGCGCGATTTCGCAAGACCATTGGGAGCATGGGATGAGCAGCGCCACAACACTTCCGACAGAGGACAGATCCCCAAGTGTTGCATGCCTGGCTGGCTTTGCGACTCTTATTCTGATGGTCGGTTGCTTTTGTCCATCAGCCTCCGTTGCCGCCAATCAAAGCGCGGAAAAGGGAATATGGAGCTTTGTTCTTGAAAATGACCTCTTTGCCAATGCCGACGATCATTATACAACCGGCCTGAGGGTATCCTGGCTGTCCGGCAAGAACCAAACGCCGGAGTGGGCGTTGAACCTGGCTGACCGGTTTCCATTGTTTCCCGCCGATAAGGCCGTAAGGATGAGTTTCTCGGTGGGCCAGAACATGTACACCCCAGAAGACATCACCCTGGAGAATCCACCACTTGATGATCGGCCTTATGCGGGATGGCTGTATACCTCCGTTGGCTTGGTCGCCGAAACCGGGCAGCGGCTCGATCAACTTGAATTAAGCGTGGGCGTGGTAGGCCCGGCCTCGCTTGCGGAACGGAGCCAGAAGCTCATCCACTCTTTTGTCGACTCCGATGACCCGCGAGGCTGGGACACCCAACTCAAGAACGAACCTGGGTTCATTCTGACCTATGCCCGTAGTTGGCGAGGCTTGATATCAAAGTCGCTTCTTGGTGTGCCCTTCGATCTGACCCCCCATGCCGGAGTAGCCCTGGGTAACGTGTTCACCACCGCCAATGCCGGTGTAACGCTGCGCTATGGCGAAAACATGCCGAACGACTATGGTCCTCCCCGAATTCAACCCAGTTTGCCGGGTTCAGGCTTTTTTATCCCTCAGCACGGTTTCGGCTGGTACCTGTTTGCGGGAATTGAGGGCCGGGCCGTCGCCCGCGACATCTTTCTCGATGGCAATACCTTTCGCGACAGCCGTAGCGTGGACAAAAAACCCGTGGTAGGCGATCTACAGTTCGGTATCGTCATGACTTGGCAGAGTCTACGATTGGCCTATACCCATGTGCTCAGGACAAGGGAATTCAAAAACCAAGGCTCTCGACGCGATGATTTCGGAGCATTCAGCCTTTCGGTGCATTTCTGAACCCGCATTCACTCACGAACGCAAGATCCTTTGCAAAATGCGATGCCGTGCGCTTTACCGCGAATTTTCAGTTAATGCCTCTGGCCACCACAATTTTTTAGGAGTAGTTTGATGGCAAAAGCTGACGTCACCAAGCATGCCGCTGCACTCACCAAGGCCGAGCTGAACTACAAGTCCGACCTGAATTGCCTGACTTATTTCTGCCTGCTTGATTTTGCCAAGTATCTCAAAGATGAGCTGGTCGCCATGGAAATGAACCCGCGTGACATGATTGAT
>DAOSJS010000362.1:0-4144 GCA_035367355.1 Candidatus Hydrogenedentota bacterium | reverse complement strand
AAGACCGGGGAATACCGGCGTCAACGCAAAATACGGCCTGTGCGGCGAGTTGGGACACGAGGACGAGGGCGCGCGCGCCGCGGGATTATTCGGTGGCCCGGGCAGCGCGAAGACGATTGCGATAGTAGTCGATGATGACCGCGGCGACGATGACCAGGCCGGTGACCAGGCGCTTGGTATGCTCCTGGGCGTTCGCCTGGGCCAGACCGCCCGCAAGCACCGCGATGATCATGACGCCGAGAAAGGAACGCACCACCGAACCGCGCCCGCCGAAGAGGCTGGTGCCGCCGATGACGACGGCCGCGATCGCCTGGAGTTCGTAGCCGACGCCATCCTCGGGGTTCACGCCTTCCAGGCGTGCAGCGTGAATGACCGCCGCCAGCCCGGCCAGCAAGCCGCTCAGTGCGTACACGGCCGCTTTATGCCGCAAGGTGGGAATGCCTGAGAGGCGGGCGGCTTCTTCATTCGACCCCACGGCGAACAGATGCCGGCCAAACGCCGTCATGGAAAGCACGATCTGCCCGGCCGCGACGACGAAAATCGCGATGAAAACCATCATCGAGATGCCGCCAACACGCATCGAAACGAAATCGCCGAGCTGTGTGCCAATGTAGACGGACCGGGTGCTGGTGACGAGGTATGCCCCGCCGCGGGCAATTTCAAGCATGCCCAGGGTCACGATGAACGCCGGCAGCCGCCACGTGATGACCATGAGGCCGTTCAACAGGCCGCAGAGCAGCCCCATGCCCAGGCTGGCGGCAATGGCCAGAGGCATGGGCCATCCGAAACGATGCAGGCCCACGGCAAGCACGGCCGCGCTGAGCCCCAGCACAGAACCGACGGACAAATCGATGCCTGCGATGATCAGGACGAAAGTCATGCCGACGGCGATCACGACGGCGTCGGGCGTCTGGTTTACGATAGTCCGGAAATTAATCGCCGTAAAGAAGTTTTCGGTATACAGGCTGAACACCACGATCAGCAGGAGCAACACGAGGATCAGCCCCACGTAATCGAGCAGGAAGAGATTTGATCGCTTGTTGCTGGCCATCCCGCGCTGTTTTCCCAGATGTTGAGCCGTATCCGGCTGTCCAGTGCTCAGGAGTCCGCCAGACTCTTGGGCGTGATGAGATCGACCGGGGTCTCGAAATCTTCGGGCGCGGCATCCCCCGCGAGCATCTTCAAGGCATACTCGATGCCAAAGACCGCGAGTTGGTCGGCGTGCTGGTCGGCAGTCGCGACGATCTCTCCTTTTCGCAGAAGCTCCTGGGCGGCGGAGATGTTATCGAAGCCGGCAACCATCACGGAATCCAGTTTCCCTGCCGCACGGAGCGCGGCAACCGCGCCGAGCGCCATGCTGTCGTTCGCGCAGAAAAACGCCTTGATCCCGGGATTTTCGGTGATCATGGCCGATACGACCTGGTTGGCCTTGGAGGTCTCCCAGCTGCCGGATTGCGCGGCGGCGATTTTCAGGCCCGCGGCATTGATCGCATCCTCAAAACCCAGCTTGCGCTGAATGGCGTTGAATGCGGTCGGGATGCCTTCCACGATGGCGACGGGATCGCCTTCAGAGAGCCTGGCCGCCACATAGTCACCGACCAGCCGCGCGCCTTTGCGGTTGTCGGGACCCACAAAGGGAATGGCAATGCCGCGCTCGGTCAATACCTCGGTATCAAACTTGTTGTCGATATTGACGACGACGACCCCGGCATCCATGGCTTTCTGGCATGCGGCGACGAGCAGTTTGGAATCGGCCGGCGCGATGACGATGGCATCGACGCCCTGGGCAACCATCTGCTCGACCAGCTGCACTTGGCGGTTAACGTCGCGCTCGTCTTTGATGCCCTGCGCGATGAGGTCATAGCTTGCGGCATGGGCGGCCTGGTGCGCTTTCGCACCCTCTTCCATGGTCAGGAAGAACTCGTTGGCGAGGGATTTCATGATCAGGGCCACCCGCGGTTTTCCCGCCGGGGCCGGGGCGCCGCCCCGGTCGGGAGAAGAGGCGGTCTGTGGGTTGCCGCAACCCGCGACTAAGGCGATAAGTGCAGCGGCCAGCAAGCAGACTGGCATGGTTTTGAGGCTGCCGATTATTCCTCGCATGATCGTTCCCTCCAAGGTTGTCCCCGACGGTCGCGGTCTTGAGCGGGCGTATGATAACGCAATTTCCGGGCCGGTTAAACTGAAACGCCCTGAAGCGGGTTCACCGCCGCCAGCGTCTCTGGAATGCCGGCGGCACTTCCGTTAGAATCGGGTTTCCCGGAAGCGCCTGTCGCTGAATGCGCCGGGAGCAGACCCGTAAGGGGGATCATTGTGAGCCGATTCCCGTTTTCGGAAAACGGTCAAGCTGCTACCGACTGCGTGCTGCGCGTCGCCATCCATGGCGCCGCGGCCGCCTTTTTCTCTACCTTGTGCTGTCTTGCTGCCCTGATCGCCACAAGTTGCGCTCAAAAAGACGGGGCTGGTATGCCCGATAATCGCGGCGTGGCAACGCGTGGCGTGCTTCGAGTCGATCTCAACATATACAACCCGGGGACGATCCCTGCGGGGATAGGCGAGCCCAACAAGGTGTCGGCCGAGCTTGCTGAGTCCTGGCAGGCAGGGCGGAAAGGGCCCCGGATCCGTTATCAGCCGCTCATACAAACCGGCGCCAGCGAAGGCGAATGGCTGAAGACGCAATTGATCGGCGGCGTTGCGCCGGAGATTATTAACCTGAACGCGGAGATCGCGTGGCCGGATGTCGGCAAGGGCTGGTACGTTGCGCTGGATCCTTTCCTCGAGCAACCCAACCCGTATGCCGAAGGCAATGAACACTGGATCGAGCTTTTCAGCAACCAGGACCTGGTGAACGCCAAGCGCGCGCCCGACGGCCTGCTCTACTGCATCCCGCTCGATATTGTTGAAACGGGCATCTTTTACAACAAAGACCTCATGGCCCAGGCCGGAATCACCGAATTTCCCGACACTTGGCATGACATGCTGGACGTGCTGGACCGCTTGCAGGCCATGAAGCTGGTCCCCATGACTTCGGTTGCCAACCTGGGCTCGGATTGGGGACAGGACATCATTTTCGAGATGCTGTATCACGATATCTTGCCCGAAATGGACCTGGCGCCATCGCGTCCGGATGCTGAAGGGTACCTGGGGCATTATCTTGAGCCCCGCGAAGCAGGTTTTCTGTTCACCAAAGGGTTTTTCTCGACGCGCGACCCCCGGTGGCGGGAAATGAACCGGCTCCTGCTGGAATGGCGGGGATACTGGGCCAGAGAATTAAAAAACACCGATCCGATGCGCCTGTTTCTGACGGGGCGCCTGGCCATGTTGTGGGACGGGTCGTGGTCCATCCGGCGGATGGTCACGGACCCGTATGTCGATTTCGAATGGGGCATTGCCTACATCCCCGCCATCACCCGGGAGACCAGCCCCTACGCTTCGGGCACACCGGCCACCGTCATCGGCGGCGCGGCGATTCAGCTTCATGTGACCCACAGCGCCGTGCTCAATGACAATCTTGACGATTGCATCGATTTTTTGATGTACCTGACTGCACCGCAAAATATTGAGCGGCTCGCTTCGGAGGCGCTGGTATTTATCCCGAACATTCGGGGCGCGCAGATGGACCCGCGTCTTGAACCGTTTAACGAGATATTCCAGCGCCGCTACTGCGCGATCAAGTGGCTGGAGTCGTTTGACGGCGAATACAAAAAATACTGGCGCCGCATGCTTGACTATTACCTCAACGGCGGGGTGGATTTGGATGAGTTCCTGGTGATGCTGGAAGACAATTTCGCCAAATGGGTCGAGGCGCACCGCGGCGAACCCGGCTGGGATTTCGAGCCGCTGGAGGCCGTGTGGCAACAGAGGGAGGCGAATCTCATTCGTGAGCTTGAGCCGGCACGATAAGGCATTGGCATCCGGAGACGGAGCGATGCAGCGCGCCGTCCGCAGGCGGCGCAAGGCGGATCAGCCGCCCCTGGCGCTGATTTACGGTCTGCTGCTGGCGCCCGCGGCGTTCCTGGTTACTTTCAACTACATCCCGGCCTTTTCCGCGCTGTACCATGCGTTCACGGAATGGGACATCGGCGGCGAGAGCACGTGGGTGGGGCTGGCCAATTTCCGTGCGCTGACAGGTGATCCGGTCTTTCAC
>DAOSJS010000361.1:0-4152 GCA_035367355.1 Candidatus Hydrogenedentota bacterium | reverse complement strand
CCGGAAGCTGCAGCACCAGATAGAAGTGCCCGAACCCATCCTTCAGGAGGCCCGGGTGCCGATCGACAACATGCTGGCGATTTCATGAGCCGCTGGAATGGCCCGCCCCGCGGGTTTGTTAGGTCTACAATAAACGCAGCAGTAAGAGGGGGATGCCGATGATTTATTGCAAAACCTCGCAGCCGGTTCCCGGCAAAGGCGAGGCCACGGTCTATTACGAATGCGATGAGAACGAAAAAGTGCTCCGTTATGTGACCCACATCGACGGAACTGGCGAATTGGAGCGGGTTACAGACCCCATTGTGAAAAAGCTGTACCGGCCTGACATGCTCCGCGAATCCTCCCGCGAGGAATTCGAGCAGTATTGGAATCAGGGCGGGTAATTCCAACAAGAGGAGACAAACCATGGCCAATACCCACGAAACCGATGCCCCGTCCACCAACCAACCGGGTGCGGAGCCGCTCTTCCATCTCGACATGCCTGTCCATGAAGCCATGCAGGTGCATCCCCGCGTCCGGGAAGTATTCGCAGCGTTCCACTTGGGCGGTTGTTCGCACTGTGCATTGGGGCAGTTCGAAAGCATCGGACAGGTTTGCGCGGGCTACGGCGTCGATCCGGAAGCCCTCCTGGAAGTCCTGGAAAGCATCGTAGCAGAGGAACCGCAGTCGTAGGCGGGCCTTTGTGTCGAAGCGCCAGGTTAATGTGCTGATTACCGGGAAACACGGCTTGGACGGCCTGTTTCCCGGTTTCCATTCGGGGGCAGCCCGGCGGAGGCGGAGCCTGCTTTACAGCGCCTCCGGGGCAAGGTATAGTGCGGGCGTGGATTCACGCGTGGCGGGGCCGCGGAGCCGGTATAATCAGTATTTTCCAGAGCGAAGGCTGCGGCAGCGCGTGAACAACGGCGCACCGCAACAGGCCAAGGCATAGAATGGGGATTCCAGGCCATGGAACTTGATGTGTATATGCTGTCGCGGCTCCAATTCGCCCTCACGATCATGTTTCATTACCTTTTTCCGCCTCTCACCATTGGATTGAGCTGGCTCATGGTGATCATGGAAGGGATGCATCTGAAAACGGGTGATCGTGAATACGAGGCCATCGCGCGATTCTGGACGGAGCTCTTCGCGGTGGTGTTCGCCATGGGCGTTGCGACCGGAATCGTGATGGAGTTCCAGTTTGGCACCAACTGGGCCACGTATTCACGCTACGTCGGCGACGTGTTCGGCTCGCCTCTGGCGGCAGAAGGCATCTTCGCATTCTTCCTCGAATCCAGTTTTCTGGCCGTGCTGGTTTTCGGCTGGGACCGGGTTTCAGCCCGGATGCACTTCTTTTCCACGTGCATGGTCTCTTTCGGCGCGATGCTGTCGTCGATCTGGATCGTGGTGGCCAACTCCTGGCAGCAGACCCCGGCCGGCTTCGTGGTCAACGAGACCCTCGGCCGGGCCGAAATCACCAGTTTCCGGGCGATGGTGTTCAATCCGTCGACGGTGCACCGCGTGATGCACGTGTGGCTCGGGGCGGGTATTCTCGGCGCCTTTTTCGTGCTGAGCATCTCCTCGTACTACCTCCTCCACGGCCGCCATACCCGCATGGCCCGGAAAATGTTCAAAGTGGCTCTGGCCGTGGGCACGTTCATGTCGCTGGCCGCACTCGGCTCGGGCCACCTGCAGGCCAAAAATGTCGGAGCGACCCAGCCAGCGAAGCTCGCTGCCTTTGAAGGTCTCTACAAGACGCCCGCGGAAGGCGAGGGTGCGCCGCTCTATTTGTTCGGGCTGCCCAACGACGAGACCGAGTCGGTCGATTTTGGCTTTGCGGTCCCCGGCGGACTGAGTTTTTTGATGTACGAGAGCTTCAAAACGCCGGTGACCGGCCTGGACCAGTTCCCCCGGGAAGACTGGCCTCCCGTGAACCTGAGTTTTCAGGCCTACCACATGATGCTGACCGTTGGGGTGTTTTTCATCGGGATCACGCTGCTGGCCTGTTTTTTCTGGTGGCGGGGTACCGTATTTGACCAGCGATGGCTTCTCTGGGTCTTTGTGTTCGCGGTGATCGGGCCGTTCATAGGCAATGAAGCCGGCTGGTGCGCTGCGGAGATCGGCCGTCAACCCTGGATTGTGTACGGTCTTCTGCGCACCGGGGAAGCGTTTTCGCCGGCAGTCAGCGCCGGCCAGGTCGTGTTTTCCATCGGCATGTTCCTGGCGCTGTATACCTTCATGTTCCTGGTCTGGATCTTCATTATGAGCAAGAAAATACAAAAAGGACCCGAACTGCGTGAGGCGGCATCGGGAGCTCACAGCGGCGCTCTGAACGGCGCGGACAAATCAGAGGAAGGGTAAGCGCATGGATCTCGAGGTGATCTGGTTTTTCCTGCTGGGCATCCTGCTCGCCGGATACGCGCTCCTCGATGGTTTTGATCTGGGAGTGGGCATCCTGCACCCATTCGTGCGCGACGACCGTGATCGCCGGGTGTTGCTCAACTCCATCGGACCGTTCTGGGACGGAAACGAAGTCTGGCTGGTGACCTTTGGCGGCGCCATGTTCGCGGCCTTCCCGGAAGTCTATGCCACGGTATTCTCGGGGCTGTACACCGCGCTCATGCTGCTGCTCTGCGCCCTGATCTTCCGGGCGATCTCGCTTGAATTGCGCAGCAAACTTGACCAACCCGGCTGGCGCAGCTTCTGGGACTGGGCCTTTGCCCTCGGCAGCGGCGTCGCTACGCTGCTGTTCGGCGTGGCCGTCGGCAACGCGATGACCGGCCTGCCCGTCAAGGAAGTCAACGGCCACATCGAGTACGTGGGGACGTTTTTCAATTTACTTGGGCCCTATCAGCTCCTGGTCGGCGTGTTCACGCTGGCGATGTTCGCGCTGCACGGGAACCTGTATCTGTGCCTCAAAACGGACGGGGAACTTCATCAGCGGGTGCGTGGATGGACCGCGAAAACCTTCACCTTCTTCCTTGTGACCTATCTCGCGGTGACGGTCTACACCCTTGCGAAGATTGGACATGCCCTCGACAATTTCAAGAAACATCCCACGGCCTGGATTATCGCGGTGATCTGCGCGCTGGCCGTCATGAATATCCCCCGCTCTCTCGCGAAGAACCGGCCCGGCGCGGCGTTTCTGTCGTCGTCGGCGGCCATCGTGCTGCTCAATGCCCTGCTGGGCCTGACGCTGTGGCCCAATCTGGTGATCTCGTCCATCGACCCCATGTTCAATCTACACATTTACAATGCCGCGTCTTCGCCGAAGACCTTGAAAATCATGCTCACGATTGCGCTGCTGGGGATGCCGCTCGTTCTCGCCTACACGAGCGCCATCTACTGGATATTCCGTGGAAAGGTCCAGGTAGACAAGATGACCTATTGATCGGGGGCGTTACTCCGCGGATGGCTCTTTTTTGAGGCGAAAGATGGCGACTTCATCTTTCATGAACAGCGGGACGTAGAGAAGCATCCGCTTCCGATCGAGGCCGATGTCGGCGGGCGTCTCGACGTTCGCCAGCGGGGCAATGGCTTTGCGGTCAGCGCCCACGGCCCAAATCGAGTTGCCATCGAAATCGGAGACGATGAAGGTCCCATCGTCCAGCACCTCAATGCCGTCGAGATGGGTGAAATGCGCCCCGAGACCAAACGGAACCGGGTCGGCCTCGCCGCTGAGATCAATTTCGAAAATATCGTGCAGATCCCAGCTCACCGCGAAAAACGCGCCCAGGTGAAACGTGATCCCATTGACGGATGGGGGTGATTTCAGAATGACGACCTCTCCGGACACGGGATTCACCTTGTAGATGACCTCGCGCGTGGTGTCGCTGGCAAAGACATGCGTTCCCTCGGTGGCCAGGTCATTGATCCGCTGAGCACCGGGCACGGAAAGCACTTCCAACTGGCCGCCCGGCTGCAGCGGCCGGGCCAGCAGGCGGCTGTTGTCGGCAATGTAGAGCACGTCGTTGAGGATGCACATCCCCTT
The DNA here is from genome assembly GCA_035367355.1 of Candidatus Hydrogenedentota bacterium. Classification (GTDB taxonomy): domain Bacteria; phylum Hydrogenedentota; class Hydrogenedentia; order Hydrogenedentales; family SLHB01; genus UBA2224. Next base: position 185 of record DAOSJS010000361.1, on the reverse strand, counting down.
GGGCCCATGGATGGGCGCGCCGGGCGCGCTGTTGAGCCAGCGCCGCTTGAGCATCTTGCCGTCGACCGTCATGAGGGAAATGAACCCCCGCCCATCGTCGGACCAGTACTCGTCGGGAAGCGCTTCGACGTTGGAAATGTAGGCCAGGGCATTCTCGGCGTCGACCACCACGCATTCAGGCACTT
>DAOSJS010000360.1:0-4200 GCA_035367355.1 Candidatus Hydrogenedentota bacterium | reverse complement strand
ACGTAGTTTCATCAGTGGCGGTTGAGGTGAACGCGAGGCGTTCGAGAATGCCGCGCTCGTCTTCCGGAGGAACCGCCGTGCCCAGGAGAAGGTCAGTCCGGGCGTATCGCAGCTGTAACGTCTTTGTTTCAAATGGCTTCGGGTACTCGTCGAGGCGGCCTTTCGCGATGGCCCCCCCAGCGACGAGTTGAATGAGGTACGCTGCACGGTCCAGGGCCCAAATGGCCATTTCCGGGTCGGCACCGCGCTGGAAACGTTGGGAGGCCTCGGTGTTCATGCCGAGTGCCCGGGCGGTAGCGCGGACCGTAGCGGGCTGGAAATAGGCGCTTTCCAGGAAGATATCCGTGGTGCTGTCTGTCACTTCTGACGCGGCGCCGCCCATAATACCGGCAAGCGCAACGGGATGCCGTGCGTCGGCGATAACGAGCATCTCCGGAGTCAATTTCCGGGTCTGTTCGTCCAGTGTTTCGATTGTTTCATTGTGTTTCGCGTTGCGAACCACAATCCGATTCTCGTGTAACTTATTGAAATCAAAGGCATGTAGGGCTTGGCAGGTTTCGAGCAGGACAAGGTTGGTCACGTCGACGACGTTGTTGATGGGCCGCTGGCCTGCCGCAAGCAGGCGCTGGCGGAGCCATAACGGTGAGGGGCCAATGGTCAGGCCTGTGATGATTCGGCCCGCATAGCGGGGGCACAGTTCCGGTGCCTCAATAGTGACGGAAGAGTAGCCGGATGCAGGAGGGCCGTCTTCCTGGAGCTTGAATTGAGGCTGGCGCAGTGGAGTCTTATGCAGCGCGCTCAATTCACGGGCGACCCCGATCATGCTGGCCCAGTCTCCCCGGTTGGGCGTGATCTCGATTTCGAGGACCGTGTCGTCCAGGCCAAGGAGATGCAGGGCGTCGGCGCCGACAGGCGCGTCGGCCGGCAGGATGAGGAGTCCGGAGTGGTCCGAACCCATGCCAAGTTCGTCCGGGGCACACATCATCCCCTGTGACTCGACTCCGCGCATTTTTCGGTGGGTGATCTTGAATCCGCCGGCCAGGGTCGAGCCATCGACGGCCGTGGGGACTTTGTCGCCGACGCGCATGTTGGTCGCCCCGCAAACGATTTGGAGCGGCTGATTCTGGCCGATGTCGGTGGTGCAGACGACGAGTTTGTCGGCATTGGGGTGCGGCTCGATAGTCTTGATCTGGCCGACGAGGACATTGCTCAGGCCGGCGCCAAGGTGTTCGATGGCCTCGATTTCCAGCCCAAGCATAGTGAGCTCATGGGCAAGCGTGTCCACGTCGGAGCCGATATCGACCCATTCGCGTAACCAATTGAGTGAAATGCGCATGTTAAAACTGCTCCAGGAACCGTAAATCGTTCTCGTACAGGTAATGGATGCTGTTAATCGCGTGGGTCAGCATGGCGATGCGTTCAACGCCCATTCCGAAGGCAAAACCGGTGTAGGTTTCAGAATCGTACCTGGCGTATTTGAAAACCTCGGGATCAACCATACCGCAGCCGAGGATTTCAAGCCAGCCGGACTGTTTGCAGACACGGCATCCCTGGCCCGAACAGACCGTGCAGGAGATGTCCACCTCGGCGGAAGGTTCGGTAAAAGGAAAATAATGCGGCCGGAAGCGCGTCCGGGTAGTGGGTCCAAAGTAGCGCTGAATAAAGAGTTGCAGAACCCCTTTGAGGTCGGCGAAGCTGATGCCTTTATCGACCAGAAGCCCTTCGATCTGGTAGAACATGGGGCTGTGGCTGGCGTCCTGATCAACCCGGTAGACGCGTCCGGGCACGATGACGGCTACGGGCGGCTGGGTTTGCTCCATGACTCGCATCTGCACCGGCGACGTATGGGTGCGCAAAACCACCCCCGGCTTGACGAAAAAGGTGTCGTGAAGGTCGCGCGCGGGGTGATCCGCCGGGGTGTTGAGGCTGTCGAAATTGTAATATTCCGTCTCAACATCCGGTCCTGAGGCAATTTGAAACCCCAGCTGGATGAAAATGTCGCAAATTTCCTCGGCAACGCGCATCACCGGGTGTTTATGGCCTCGAAGTGGCCGGCGCCCGGGAAGAGACAGGTCGAGGCGCTCCGCCGTGGCCGACGCAGCCTCCAGAGATTTGGAGATGGCTTCCTTTCGCGCCTCCAGGGCATCCGCAACCGCCAATTTGACCTCATTCGCGGCTTTTCCGGCAAGGGGCCGGTCTTCGGGGGGGCATTGGGCCAGTCCGCGCAGGATTTCCGTGAGTTCGCCTTTTCGCCCGAGATATTTAACCCGGAGCTGTTCGAGGGCGGCCAAATCGGCCGCGGCGTGGATGGTTTCCAGGGCGCTGGCCCGGATCTCCTCAAGTTTGTGCTTCATTCACCGGCAATCCTCATGTGGTTAACTTTTGAATAACGCCGAGCCTATGCGCACCTGGGTAGCGCCTTCCTCGATTGCAACTTCAAAATCGCCGGACATGCCCATCGAAACCTCGGCAAGACGATGGGCATCGGCCAGCTCCCGCAGCCGGGCGAAGAACGGGCGTGAATCCTCCGGGCGGTCCGAGAAGGGCGCCATCGTCATCAAGCCAGCCGTTTGCAGGCTGCTCAGGCTCCGGAGCCGGTCCAGCACCGCCGGGAGCTGGTCTGGGGCGAAACCGTGTTTGCTGGCCTCGCCGGATACGTTGACTTCGATGAGGATAGGCAGGGGGACTCCCCTCCCACTCTCTTCGCAACGCTGATGCAACGCCTCAGCGACCTCAATTCGGTCGACGGCATCCACGCAGTCAAACCAACGCACGATCTCCGGGCACTTGCGCCGCTGCACGGTGCCAATCATATGCCAGGAGGCCATCTGACGAAACCGTTCGAGCTTCTCGCGAGCTTGCAGCGGCCGGCTTTCTCCGAAGTCGGTCACGCCGAGTTCGAGCAGGGCCTGGACTTCCTCCGCTCCAACCGATTTCGTGACGGCCACGAGCCGAATGGCGCCGGCGCTGCGCCCGGCCCTTTGGGAAGCAGCCGCGATGCGCTGGCGCAGCCCGGCCAGATTGCGCTCTATGATGGCTTGCGGTACTGGCACGCGCGACGACTCCCCAGCGATTCAACCCGAAATGAATAAGCCCTTATGATAGTGCCGCGCGAACAGCGGATCAACCTGGGCTTGCCCGCAAGGTGGAGCTATTTAGATGTTTCCGAACAGGTTTTGTTTGTGGAATTCGTACCACTGGCCGTCCAGCTCGAAAACGACGTTATCGCCCAGTCCGATAAACTGGTCGATGACAGGGCGGTTTTTACGCAGTGCCGCGAGATCCCTGGTCGCCGGGGTGAGCGTAATCGTCTCCTGATCGGCGTACCCGGCCTGATGCCAGGTGTCCTCTGCGAGGCTGAAGTCGAAGCGGCGGCCCGCGACCTCGACGGGTTTTTCGGCCCACGCCTCTTTCATGCGTTCGACCTCGAGGAGGCGTTTCCGCTCAGAGAGGTTGAGGGGCAGGTCTGCCTCGATGCACATCCGAATGATAAGGTCAGAGGCTTCATGGAAGAATCTCGAGACTTCCATGCGCGCCTGCCGCAACAGGGCCAGGGCCTCGAGGGTGCGTCCCTGTTTGTGCAGTTCAATCGCCTGCATCCGCCACAGACGGGCTTGCGCGAATTCATCGCCTTCAGCGGTGTTCGCATTGAGGTCGGTGTAGATGGCCCGCGCTTCGTCCAGAAGCGCCTCGCGCTGCTTTTCGAGCTCCCCGGCCTGACGTTCCAGCTGGGCGGCCTGGGCCTCCTGCCCATCCGCCCGTGCCTGAGCGGCCTGAGTAAGCAGCTTCTGCGCCTGGGCATCAAGGGCCTCGGCGTCCCGTTCCTTCATAAGCGCGGTATTGGTGGGGATCATGCGTTGAGCCACGGGGTGGCCCGGGTTCGCGCGCAGGTAGTCCTCCCATCCGGCGCGGGCTTCCTCGAATTGCCCGGTGGCCTGCAGGCTGTGATACAGCATGCGGCGCACCCAGCTCTCATGCCGCTGTTTGGTCGCTTCGGTGAGATACGTGACCGCATTCATGTGGTCGTTGAGCTTTTCGGCGTATACGGCATAGCCCAGGTCGAAATAGAGCCGGTAATCGCGAGGGTTGTTGCGAATGCCGTCTTTGAGGAAATTGGCGGCGGCGAAGTAGGCTCGCTCCTTGTTACCGACCCACGCGCCGAATTCGGGGACGTACTCTTTCAGATAACCGGGCGTGTCC
>DAOSJS010000359.1:0-4213 GCA_035367355.1 Candidatus Hydrogenedentota bacterium | reverse complement strand
TGATCGAACGATTCGCAGTCGCCAATGGATATGTTAGGGACAACTCAGAGGGACGGTTCTATCGTCAGGACGGCGGCTGGCTCGAGCGCGTGTCCGGTGCCAGTTTCCCCTGGGAACGGTACTCGCCCGCCGGCGAGCTGCTCCAATGCTACTGGGTCAAGGATCATTGCATCGAGCGCGAATCGCTTCAGATCGAGGCGGAGGTATGGGAGTTGTGTGTCAATCATCCCGAGAAGTACTCGCTCCTGCTGGCGGCCCCGAACGAGACGCCGGTTGAGTACTCCGGCAAACGGCTCTGCGCACTCCGTGACAGCGGTCGGATAACGCTTTTTCCGGCGAGTTATCGACTGGTCTACGAGCATGACCAAGCGAAGGACAAGTCCGATGAATGACCTCAACACTTGGTTCAAGGATCGACCGAGGTGGATGCAGGAAGCCGCCAGCCTCCTCCTTATGAAAGGTCGTCTGGCAGAGGAGGACATTGTTGCCCTCCTCGACAGGTGCCTGCAGGAAGACGATTCCGAAGGCGAAGCAACTACGGCGTCCTTCCCCGCAGACGCTTTCCTTGCCCAAAGTGCGTCCGCATTGCGCTTGTGCACTATCGGCAACGTAAATGGCATCAACGCGCTCGCGCCTCGGTGCCCCCTGGACTTTGGACTGGACAACATGGCCGTCGTTTACGGTGGCAACGGCTCCGGTAAGTCCGGCTACGTCCGCATCCTGAAGCACGTCTGTGGTGCGCGCAGTCCTGGCGCGCTCCATCCGAACGTCTTTGAGGACGACGGGTCCAAACAGTCGGCAGATATCAAGTACAGCATCGATAATAAGGAACGCCAGGTGTCCTGGAGTGCCAGCGACGGAGTTCAGGCTGACCTTCGTCCCGTGGATATATTCGATGCCGATTGTGGCCGCATGTATTTGGAGAGCGAAAGCGAGGTCACCTATGAACCACCGGCACTGCTGTTCTTCTCCGACCTGATTGCCGTTTGCGGCCAGGTTGCGCGGCGCATTGACGGCAAGTTGGAAATGTGTGCATCGAAAAAGCCTCAGATGCCTTCGGAATACGCCGACACAGTGGCTGGCGAATGGTATGCGTCCCTGAGCGCGACAACTCCACCTGATGAGATTGCCACACACGCGAAATGGGAAACCCAGAATGACACACGCGTCGCCGGCTTGGAGAAGCGATTGGCCGAAAAGACCCCTGCCGACAGGGCCCGGGAATTGCTCGCCAAGAAAGGCCACGCAGAATGTCTGATCCAGGGCATCGAAGACCTTCTTTCGAAACTTAACGATGAGAACTGCCGCCGGATTCTGAAGCTTAAGAAGGACAAGCGCATCAAGCGTGAGGCCGCACAAGCCGCAGCCACCAAAGTATTTTCCGGCGCTCCTTTGGATGGCATCGGAACGGAAGCATGGCGGCTTTTGTGGGAGCAAGCTCGGCGATACTCTGAAGACCACGCTTACCGTGGCCAGCCATTCCCGTATCTTGATGCGGAGGCCAGATGCGTTCTCTGCCATCAACCTTTGTTAGATGATGCGCGACACCGCCTCACCACCTTCGAGGAGTTCATCAAGGGGCAGGCCGAGAGGGATGCAAAGGACGCGGAGAAGGCCCTTGAAGATGCGATGGCCACTATCGGCGACATCCCGACCGACCAGGCGATCAAGACGCAATGCGACGCAGGAGGATTGACCTACCAGGGGGACAAGCCTCCGATAGTCAAATCCGCCGATGCGCTTCGGCAGCGGAAGGAGAAGCTGTTGGAGGTCGACACCATGGATGAGTTGCCTCAGGTCCCTGATTGTGCAGCCTGGTTGCAAGAGACAAAGAAACTGGCTTCTGGATACGCCGAGGCGGCGACGGCATGTCAGGAAGACGCAGCATCGGATACCCGGCCTCAGCTTCAAGCTCAACTGCGCGAACTGAAGGCAAAGAAATGGGTTTCCGAACAAAGCGACGCCATCAGGGAGGAGATCGAGAGGCTGAAGTCAGTTGACCGCCTGGAGAAGGCAAAACGCCTGACGGATACACGCGGGCTTTCCCGCAAGAAAGGCGAGATCGCGGAAGCGCTGATCACGGAAGCCTTCGTGAAACGCTTCCGTAACGAACTGGCAGCCCTCGGGGCTTCACGGGTCAAGGTGGAACTGGTCAAGAAGCGGGTGGAACATGGCCGGGTTCTTCACGAACTGAGGTTGGCGAAAGCCAGATCCGGCGTACCGCGTGATGTGCTGAGCGAAGGCGAACATCGGGTTGTGTCCTTGGCGGCCTTCCTTGCGGACGTGACGGGAAAGCTGCAACCCGCACCATTCGTGTTTGACGATCCTATCTCTTCATTGGACCAGGATTTCGAGGAGGCCGTGGTGCAACGACTGGTGCGTCTGGCTTCGGATCGACAGGTGATCGTATTCACGCATCGCGTGTCTTTACTGGTCCTGCTTCAGGAGTACGGCAAGCGCGAAGGCCGCGAGCCCAAGGTTACCTGCGTCAGATGCGAGCCCTGGGGCACTGGTGAACCAGGCGACACACCGCTGTTTGCAAAGAAACCGGACAAGGCGCTCAACGCTCTTCTGAACGAGAACTTGGCGAAGGCCCGAAAGGCACATGACGAAGAGGGCCAGATCGCCTATGCGCCGCTTGCGAAAGCCATATGCAGCGATTTTCGGATTCTGCTCGAGCGCATGATCGAGTGCGAACTGTTGGCGGATGTTGTTCAGCGCTTCCGGCGCGCAGTGAATACCCAGGGCAAGCTGGACAAGCTGGCGCGCATCACGGCAGAGGACTGCAAACTCTTCGATAACATGATGACCAAGTATTCCCGCTTTGAACACTCGCAGCCGAATGAAGCCCCGGTTACCCCTCCCACGCCCGATGAACTGAAAGCGGACTTGGAGACTTTACGGGATTGGCATAAAGAGTTTAACAGTAGGACTTCAATATGAATTATTCCAAAAAACTAATCGAAGTTGCCCTGCCGCTGCCGGAGATCAACGACGCGTCGGCCTATGACAAGATGCCCGGTATTGGACCGCATCCCAAAGGAATTCACCACTGGTGGGCGAGGCTGCCGCTGCCCACGGCGCGGGCGGTACTCTTTGCGTCAGTGGTGGACGATCCTTCGTCGCATCCCGAGAAGTTTCCGACCGAGGAGGCGCAAAATGCCGAGCGCGAGCGCTTGTTCGACATCATCCGCGACTTGATGCAGAAGAAACTGCACGAGCGGCCTGATGTGTACGCCAAAGCCCGCGAGGAAATGCTAAAACACACCGGCGGCAAGCTACCGCCGGTGCTTGATCCCTTCGCCGGTGGCGGCTCGATTCCGTTGGAGGCGGCAAGGCTGGGTTTCGAAGCCCATGCAGCCGACCTCAACCCGGTGGCGGTGTTGCTCAACAAATGCAACCTGGAACTCGTGCCTCGCTGGCTGGACCGCCCGCCGGTCAACCCGGAAGTGCGCGGCAATGCCCTGCGCAAGACCGGCTGGACAGGGGCGGCGGGGCTCGCCGAGGACGTTCGCTACTATGGGAACCTGATCCGGGAACGAGCCATCGCGAAGATCGGCCACCTCTACCCAAAGGTCAAGCTGCCCAAGGAATACGGGGGGCGGGAGGCGAACGTGATCGCCTGGCTATGGGCTAGGACTGTGAGATGTCTCAATCCTGCATGTGGAGCTGAGATTCCACTGGTGCGTTCCTTTCAGATTAGTAAAAAGAAGAATCATGTTTTCAGCTTGTCACCCGTAATTGAAGGCAAGGAAATTCGATTTACTGTACGCAGGGGGCAAGCAGAAAAAGGCACTATCAGCAAAAAGGGCGTGTCGTGTCTTGTATGTAAAGAGACGAGAAAGACAAACCTGTTTCGCGAAGAGGTGAAATTAAAGGGTCCAATGACAACAATTGGCCTATTGCCTCTTTGTACCATTGCTGACACAGGGAGAGGTCGCATAGTTTGTGATTTCTCCGCGGACATGGTCCCTGAGATTGAGCGCCCCACATCTATGGATGAATATGAACTCCCTGAGAAGCTTACTGGCGGAGCTGTGATGTCTTGGGGCTTCAAGCGATTCGCTGAGCTTTTCACTCCACGCCAGCTCAAAACCATGGTCACGTTGAGCGATTTGATTCGTGACGTCAGATCGGAAGTATGTGCTCAAGCGGTAGATGCGTATTCCGACGCAATCCGCCACCTGATTCCGATTGATTCCGCCACCCGATT
>DAOSJS010000358.1:0-4214 GCA_035367355.1 Candidatus Hydrogenedentota bacterium | reverse complement strand
GGCTGGAATATCTCAACGCATTGAATGACGCACGCCAGCGGGATCCGGTGTGGTTTACCCAGGTATTCAGCACGACGCTCAGTGTGTACGATCCCCACCGGACGAGCCGGGCGGGCGCCCTGTATGATGATGATGACGATGACGACTATGACAGGCCGCAGCGGCCCCCGGCAGCCAGCGCGATTCAGCGCCGGCCGGTGGGCGGGCCTCCCGTACCCGACGAGACGGAATTGGTGCGGGTTCTCGATAGTTCGGGATTCCCCGGCATCACCCCGGACCAGGCTGGCAGCAGGTTCCGGTCGGGCGGCCGCCTGGGGGGCGGCGGAAGATATGACGACGACGATGAGGACGGCAGGGGGGGCGCATTCAGCCAGCCAGTTTCTTCAATGGGTGCGTATGCCCAGCCGGGCCGCCCAGGCGCCATGGGTCCTGGAGGTACAGGTGCTGCGGAACGGCTCGACCCCATGCCCCTGCCCAATGGCCTGGAAATCCACGGGTACGCGGCCGATGAAGGCGTGGTGCTGAACTATGTCGAGCGCTTGAAGGCTCGAGGCGAGTTTGTCGAAGTGCAGCTTGACGGCCGCAGCGTGAATCCGGTGCCGAACACAGATTTGGGCCAATCGTTCACGGTGGGGCTGCCGGCCGCTGTCGCGGGCAGCCCGACGGTGGTCACTTTTGTGATTCTGGTGCAAGTTGCGGGCGAGCCCTTGAAGGCTACGGAAGTCGGCAATACCGGGATCATGAGCGGCAGCGGGCCGGCGGGTGGCGCCGGCGGACGGGGGATCGGTTTGCGGGGCGGCGCTGGCACAGATACCCAGCTTCGTCGCAGCACTCCGGGCACGCGGACCAGAGGCGGCGGCCAGGGTGCCAGGAGAAGGGACAACTGATGAAGAAAGAATACGTCATATTCATCGGTGCCGCGATCGTGATGCTGCTTGTGATCGGCGGAGGCTATCAATTTTATCTGAAGCCGACGGCCGAGAGACTGGATCAGAAAAAGCAGGAATACCGCAGCTACGATACGAAGCTGATGGATTTGGAGGAACGGTACGGGGGCTATGTTCCAGAAGATGTCGTATCTGCCTGGATGCTGCAACTGACCCCCTGGTATAACACCATCGATTCGCGAGGCGATCTTTTCGGCCTCGGGCGGGTGGAGTTTGAGGAAGTGCCTACCAATACGCTGCCGAAATTTCATTATGCCGGGCAGTATGAGGCCATGATGGAGGCATTGCGCGTCGAAGCGCTTGAAAAAGGGCTGTACCTGCCCATGCTGGATATGGACGTGCCCTCAACACAGATCGAAAACATGACGATGACGAAGGATGAGGTGGAAGAGTATCTGCGCCAAATCGCCATTGGGTGCAATCTGGTGCGGTTGCTGCTTGCCCATGATCCGCTGGAGATTCAGGCCGTCTACCTCTGGCCGGATCGGGTGCCGGCGCCACGGATCAAGGCCGTTACCGTGGGCTACGCCTTCACGGCTCGCATGAGCTCAGTGGCGAAACTGCTGGATGATATCTGCAGCCAGCAGCGCTATGCCAGTGTGGATTCTTTCACCATCGTAAATGAGAATCTCCTGATGGGGGCGGATCCGCCGTTAATGGTGCAACTGGTGTTGACTCAGGCCACCTATACCCCGGTGGAGCAATTGAGCCCGGAAGCCATTCTGGCGCAGGCCAAAGATCCGACGAGTGAACAAAGCAGCCTGCTCAAAATGCTGCAGGGCCAGGCGGGCAGTTTTGGCGATGAGGACGACGACCTTGAGTATGCGCGGCGGAAACCTCTGACAAAATGGCAGGTGTTCCGGAAAATGTACTTGCCCTTCTAGACGTTGCAGGCGTCAGGGGGGTGCGTGCAAGGATGACGGACAGACGGATAGGGTGAAGCGTGGACATACTTCGAAAACTCGGTGACTGGGGGTGGATGAACAAGGAACGGCTGGTGCTGGCCATCCTTGTGATATTCCTCATCTACCGGATCTACGTTGTCATGAACCCGACCACCATTGAGGAGCAGACCGCCCAGGCGGCGGCCGCGCAACGCAGCACCGCCGCGCAGGCAGCCATGCCGGGCCCGCCTGCCATCCCCGGCATGCCGAGCCCCAGCGCGTGGGACGACGACGATGAGGATGAGGACGAAGACTATCCGGGAGGGCGCCCGGGAGTTGTCCAAAGCAGTCAGCGTCCGCAGGCACAACGTGCGGCCTCGGGGGATCAGCCCCTGGTGTTCACGCAACACATGCCGCCCAAGCGGATCCCGGATCCGACCAACTTGCCTGCAGAGTGGACCGAGGCGCAGGGAAAACCGCCGGTACCGCCGGCAAACCCCCTGCCACCGTCGCCGGTGGCGTATAATGCGCTTGTGAAAGAGAACCCGTTTACGGCAGCAACCGTTGAAAGGAGCACACCGGACGGGCCGGGTGGCCGGCCGAACCTGCGTCTTCTTGCCATCAGAGAATGGGGGGACACGTACCGCGCCCAGATCCAGACACGGACACGGAAGTGGTATGCAGCTGGGGAATCTTTTGAGACGTATCAACTGGTCTCGATCGATCCGGATGCCGGAACGGTGGTGATATTTTCAGAGCAGGATGGCCAAAACTATACCTTCGCTCTGAATCGTTGAGACTCCGACAGTGTTGTTCTATAATCTAGCGAACTCTAGCGGGAGGAAGCGAGCGCAATGGATACGCAAAAGCAGCGGCGTAAAGCCGTGCGAATGAGTGCCGCCACGGTATTGTGTGTGTGTTTGACCGCGGTGTGGTGGTGCCCAGGAGCATTCGCACAGGCCGGTGGTGGTACCAAGGCTGACGGCGATGGGGTAACAGCCGAGGTGCAGGCCGGGCAGGTCGAGGTGCTCGAAGCGCCATCGGCAGCTTTGGGCGAGCTGGCCAGTGCGGAGGCCGAAACCAGCGTTCCTCCGGAGCAGCTCCATTACCGCCAGGGGGTATCCCTGTACAATCAGGGGCTTTACCGGGAGGCGCTGGAAAGCTTCGAGCGCGCCCTGGCGATGAGTGGGGATTATACGCTCGCGCGCCAGATGGCCGAAAAGTGCGAAGCGAAGCTCAACCTGGAGGCCGCGGGCGCCGACCCCAATGCGGTCCCCAAGTTCGAGACCCTCGTGCCGGCCGAGCTCGAGACTGTCTCGGCGGGGGGCGGCGAAATGCTGCTCAGCGTGGAGGAGGTCAAGAACCGGCGTGTGCGCGACCTCATGGACGAAGCGCAAGTCTACATGGAAAATCAGATCTTCGAAGAAGCGGTGAAACGCTACGAAGAGGTCTTGCTCATTCAGCCCAAAAACCGCAAGGCGCATGATTTACTCCAGAAAGCCACGGTGGGCATGTATGAAAGCCGCCGCATTGATGCTCAGAAGCAGAATGAAATCGATGCAGAACGGCGCCGTGAACATCTGGAACGAATGAAGAACCTTCCCGAGGGTTCCGATGCCGGCGGCATTAAGCCGTTCAAAGTACCGGTGGATATCACCAAAGAAGAGTTTGAACCCGTCGTAAAGCCCAAATCGGCCATTGATGACGCGCTGGACAATCCCGTCTCGATCGAGTTCGAAGGCGAGCATATCAACCGGATCATTGAGTTCGTCTCGGAATATGTGGGCATCAACATTGTGGTCGATACCCGCGTTGTCCGTCCCCCGCAAGACGTGCTGCCTGCCCCCGCGACGGCATACGGCGCTCCGACGGTGGGCACGCCGGGCACCTATGGGATGGTTCCGCGGCCCACGTACGGAGCGGTTCCCGGCGCGGGGATGCCCATGCCGATGCCCATGCCGATGCGCGGAGGACAGAGCGCCCGCCGCAGCGATGACGATGATGACGAGCCCATGGGCGCGTTTCGCGGGGCAGCCATGCCGATGGGGGCGACCTCCGCGGCAGCATACGGATCGCCCTATGGCGCCACCACGGTCGGGATGGTGCAGGAGAAGGATGAAACCGTCACGGACGGCATCGTGCCGTATATCAACTTGCGCGATGTGACCCTCCGCGATGCATTGAATGCGTTGCTGCGTTCGCTGAACCTCTCGTATGTCGTCCAGGAGAATTTCATCTGGATCAGCACGCCGGAAAAGATCCGAACCGAATCGTTTGAGGAGTTGGAAACGCGCTATTACGAGCTGATCAATGCCGGTGCTGAGAACCTGGACATCGATCCTCCGCCCTATTACAGCGGCGGTGGCTATGGCGGTGGCTATGG
>DAOSJS010000357.1:0-4219 GCA_035367355.1 Candidatus Hydrogenedentota bacterium | reverse complement strand
CCACGATTTTGTGGTGCGCGTGGCCAATGACCCCGATTTCACGCAGGACGTGGTGACCCTCTACAACAATGACCACGACAATTCCGCCGGCCTCGGCGCGGGCACGGACAAGGAATACGTGGAGAGCAACGAAGGCCGCCTGGTTGACGGCAAGGGCGCGGAAGCGCGGTATGTGCGCCTGTACAGCAAGGGCAACACCTCGAACGAGCGCAACAATTACGTCGAAGTGGAAGTCTGGGGGATTCCGTCCGAATAAGGCCCCGGCTTTTAATCAACCGGAGCAATAGCGCATACTCGTCCCGCCGTTGCGCCAGTGCGCGTGACGGCGGGACTTTTGTTTCAGGGGGAGTACAGCACGCCCGGACTGTTTTGTACGGTACGTAATTGCCCTGACTCCGGCGGCCGGCCGCCGGGAGCGCGGGCGGGTGACAGCAGGATTATGGAAGATCTTGGGGCACACGATCAGAAGCGGCTTGCGTGGTGGTTTGTGGCGGGTTATGCAGCGGTCATGCTGCTGGCGGCGGCGTACCGGGTGCCGCACCTGGGCGAACGCGTGTTCCACGGCGACGAGGCGGTACAGGCATTCAAGGCCGGTCAGGAGCTCTACGAGCACGGCGACTACGCGTATGATCCGGAGGAGTATCACGGGCCCACACTGTATTACCTGACCGTGCCCGCCTTGTGGCTCGCCGGCATTGAACGGTTTGCTGATTCGGCCGAGGTGCATTACCGCATTGTGCCGGTGCTGTTCGGTTTGGGGATTGTGGCGTGCGTCTGGTGGGCCCGCGACGCGCTGGGACGGCGCGCGGCGCTGATTGCAGGCCTGTTCACGGCGATTTCCCCTGCGATGGTCTTCTACAGCCGGTATTATATCCAGGAATCCCTGCTGGTGTTTTTTGCATTTGGCACGCTGGTGGCGGGATGGCGGTACACGCGGCGGCGAAATCTGCTGTGGGCGACGCTGTGCGGGGCGTCACTCGGCATGATGCACTCGAGCAAGGAAACCTGCGTCATCTCGTATTTCGGCGTGGGGGTGGCGTTCCTGCTGACGCCGCTCTGGGCGCGGATTCACGACGAGGAACACCCGTTGAACCGGATCTTCCGCCGGGGCGAATCGGAAGATTTGCGTCCGGGCCTTGTGCGCCATGTTGCCGCGTTCATTGCGGCAGGCGCGCTGGTGTCGATGCTTATGTTCTCGTCGTTCTTCACCAACCCCCGCGGGATTATCGACTCTGTAATGACGTACACGGTATACCTTGAGCGGGCCGTGGAATCGGGCATCCATCACCATCCCGCGCTGTATTACCTGCGCATGCTCATTTATACCCATCGCGCGGCAGGGCCGGTCTTCAGCGAGGGGCTGATCGTGGGGCTGGCGCTCGTGGGCGGCATCAGTGCGCTGCTGCGTCACGACGGCGACAACAAGCCGGGCAACGTGCATTTTCTGCGGTTCGTGACCGTCTACACGGTCGCGACTACGGTGGTGTATTCAAGCATCAAGTACAAGACGCCCTGGTCGATCCTGGGCAGTCTCCACGGGATGATACTTCTGGCCGGGGCGGGGGCCGTCGTGCTGCTGCGGCTCACGCCGAATCTGCCGCGCACGGCAGGGCCGCTGAAATATGCCCCGCGAGCTGTGGTGGGTGCCGCGCTTGCCGCCCTGACCATCCAGCTGGGGTGGCAGTCGTATCTGGCCAATTACGATTACTACGATGATCCCCGCAATCCCTACGTGTATGCGCATCCCGTGAGCGGCGTGAGGCGCCTGGGCGAACGTGCCGAAGCCATCGCCCAGTACGCTCCTGAAAAGCACGCAATGCTGATTCGCGTCATCACGCCGGGGCTCAATTATTGGCCGCTACCGTGGTATTTGCGGCAATTCACCAATGTTGGCTATTGGGAGGAGATTCCCGAGGATTGCGACGCGCCGCTGGTGATCACCACCGCGAAACTGGCTCCAGAGGTCCATGCCCGCCTGAAACAGGAATATCAGTCCGAGAACTATGGACTGCGGCCGGGTATTCGGCTGGTGGTCTTCATCCGCCGCGATTTATGGGACGCATTCATGGAAACGAGGCGCTAGAGGGCGTAGATGGCGCGCCGGGGGCGCTTTTCTGAGGCGTTTCAGCAAAGTCTGGCGGGTCGCGGCCCGTTGTGCCGGATTTGAGTCAAAAATTCGCCCGTACAGGTTCGCAGACTGCGCGTTTCATATCCTGCGCCGTTTCTGCTACGCTTTTCAGCGCCGCGCGCCGTTGCGAAGGATTTCCCGGCGGCGGGTGTTTTGATCGGCATGCCATGGCATAAGAATTCAGCCGGCGTTTTTTGTGGAGGATTTCGAGACAATGAAAGCCATGAAATGGTTTGGTCCGCGCGACATGCGGCTGGTCGAGGTAGAGAAACCCAGCCCCAGGCCGCATGAAGCGTTGATCCGGATAGAGTCGACCGGGGTCTGCGGCTCGGACATGCATTATTTTGCGGAAGGCCGCATCGGGAACACCGCCATCACGGAGCCGCTGATTCTGGGTCATGAGTACGCGGGCGTGGTAGAAGCCGTGGGCTCGGAGGTCGACCCTTCTCTTGTGGGCCAGCGCGTGGCCGTGGAGCCGGGGATCCCCTGCCTTAAGTGCGAATGGTGCAACACCGGCCACTACAATGTGTGCCCGGATATGGTGTTCCCCGGCGGTCCGCCGTACGACGGCGCGCTGACTGAATATATTGCCGTGCATGCCCGGTTCTGTTTTCCCGTGCCGGACACCATCAACGCGGCGGAGGCGGCGATGATCGAGCCTCTGGCTGTGGCTGTGCACGCGGTGGAACTGGCCTGTCTGAAACCGGGGGAAACGGTGGCGGTTCTGGGACTGGGCCCGATCGGCCTGCTGGTAGCACAGGTCGCCCGGGCGGCGGGCGCGGCACAGATTTACGGGACTGATCTGCTCGATTACCGTGTGTCGGCCGGCGAACGGTTCGGAGTGGACGTGGCCTTCAATGCGTCGCGTGCCGACACGGTGGACACCATTTTATCGAAAACGAGCGGACGCGGCGTCGACGTGGCTATTGACTGCGCGCGGTCCTCTGAGACCCAGGGGCATGCCTGCCGCGTTGCGCGTCCGGCAGGGCGGGTGGTACTGGCCGGCATTTCCGGCGAAGAGGAAGATCCGTTCCCGGTATGTGTTGCGCGGCGCAAAGAGCTGACGCTTCAATGGTGCAGGCGGTTTCGCTTCGACTACCCCCGGTCGATCGCTCTGCTGGCCGCCGGACGCGTGGACGTGGCGTCGCTCGTGACGCACTCGTTTCCGTTGGAACGGTCGGCGGAGGCGTTTGAGCTGGTGATGCGGTTCGACGATAACGTATTGAAGGCATCGATCGATCAGTAGTCGCGCGCAAACCCAATCGGACCGCCGGTACGGAGAGGCAGATCGGTGAAAAAGAGACTACTCCTTACAGGCGCGGTACTTGTGGTGCTGCTGGCGGGCGTGTTGCTTCTCGTGGGGCCGTGGCCCGCATATTCCAGCGCAGACATCACGCAAGAGCGTTATTATCAGCGCAATGTCGACGCCATCCAGGCCAGTGCGGCGCGTTCCACGATTGGCGGTCCGCCGGGCCCCCTGCGTGCGGGCTGGGCGCAACGCTCGATCGTTCCGCCGCCGGGTACGCCGCTGGCCGGATTTGGCGACAGGAAAGGCAAGCCGTCCACGGGAGTGCACGACGAAATCTTCGTGAAAGCCCTGGTGCTGGCCGATGGAAACGATAAAACCGCCCTGATCGCGGCGGATATGCTCATCATTCCCGAAAACCTGGCGGAGATCGTGCGCGAGCGCGTGTTGCGTCAGACTGGCCTCACGGCCGATGTCCTGCTGTTTAATGCGACGCACACACACTCGGGCCCGGGCGGCTGGGCGCCGGGTTTTGTGGGAAAACAGTTTGCAGGAACCTACGACGCCGCCGTGCTCGAATGCCTGGCGCAGCAATTCACGGACGCGATCGTGGACGCCAACGCAAACGTGGAAGGCGGCGCGGCAATTGGCGCGGGGAGCGTCCCGGTCGATGCCTGTATCCGAAACCGGACCCGGGAAGCGCCGTGTGACACCGAATTGAGCTACCTGCTGGTCGAGAAGGATGACGGGGCCCGCTGCCTCGTGGTGAGTTATTCGGCGCACGCCACGGGTCTTGGTGGAAGCAATATGGAATTCAGCGGGGACTATCCGGGCTATCTCGTGCG
>DAOSJS010000356.1:0-4253 GCA_035367355.1 Candidatus Hydrogenedentota bacterium | reverse complement strand
GGTGTCGCGGCCCGGCAGGGCTTCGAGACAGGCCTTCAGATCGGGGTCGGTGATCTGCGCGACCGTCTCCACATCGTCGTACTGCCGCGCGCGCTGGAGCTGAACTTTGAGCACCTCCGCCTTGGGATACGCGAGCACGCCGTCGGCGGTGTCAAACCAGAGCCGGCCGGCGTCCATTCGCTTCAGCGTGCCGGGATGCTGCTCACCATCGCGCAGATAGAGGGTATCGGCCGCGGAAAGTGCCGCCAGGGCCGTGGCCAGCACAAACCCAATCGCGAATCGTCTGCATCTCATTGGTTCAACCCTCCTCCGTCACGAAAATCTCTTTGGCGGTGAACGCGGCAATGGCCCGCAGTCCATCGCGGTATTCGGGGTAGGCCTCGACCGGGATGATCCGGTCCAGCCGCCGGAACACCTCCTTCAACGTGACGCCGTCGCCGGTCTCCTCATAGGCGGCGTCGTATTCGAGGTACGGCGTGCGGATGCGCAGGGGCGGCGGCGCCCACTTCAGCCGGAACCCGGCCGGCAATGCGAGGTGGATGGTGAGGGTCCGCTCTTCGGTCGTCATGTATTGGATGGGGAAGCGGCGGGATTCCAGGGCCACCTCAGGAAAAGTCCGCTCCAGCGACGGCATCTGCAGATACATCAGCTTTTTCGCGCGGATCGCATGGCCCGGCAGACGGTAGTCGATGCCCATGCGCACCGGTTCGCTGAGTTCCGTCAATTCCGACAGGCTAAAGTCGTCGAGGATGGCGCCTGGACTCAAGGAGTTCACATATTCGGTCATGCGGTCGGCGCGCTCGTCGTCGCGCACAGTCTTCCAAAAGGCGCGGATACCCGCTTCGATGGTGCCGGTATACTCATTCCGTGCGCGCACGGTCATATCGCCGTTGGCCGCCAGGGCGGCCTCGAGCTCCGAATGGCGGGCGTTGTCTTCGGGCGGGGGTACGGGAATGATGTTGAAATCGCCCCGGATTGCGTTGACCGCGACGCAACCGTGGTCATCGGCGCGGAAATAAGGATACCGGAAATTCTGCGCCGTCGAATCGAGATAGAAACGGCGGCCATCGGGAAGATCGACCTCGGATATGGCGTGATTGCCGTCAATGGTGGGGATTTCCGTCACCCCGACGCCGTTGTCGTTGGTCGAGAGGATGATGGGATAGCTGGTGACGCCGATGGCCTCGCACATGGTGGCGAACAGGATGGCCTTGTCGGTGCAGTCGCCGTACCGGTTCTCGTAAGTCTCCATGGCCGTATGGCCGGAGAGTCCGGAGCCGAGGCTTCCCTTGATCGAGATGTACCGGGTATTGGTCTGAACCCAGTGGTAAATGCGGGCGAGTTTTTCGTCGATGGATGCGGCCCCTTCGGTGATCCGGGCCACTTCCGCCTCGATTTGCGGCGTCAGTTTCATGCGGGAGCGCTGGAGGTCGCGCTGCAGCGCAAACACCTCCTCGTACGAGGCAAAGATCGAGGCCTCCATGCGCGGCGTGAGATCGGTCTGCGGCGGCATCATCGGTTCCGGCACCAGCGGCGGCATGTCGTGCAGGGCCCAGACGTAGTGCACCCGCCTGCCGTGGCGCTCCACCTGCGGCTCGGACAGCGCCGGGTCGGGAAAATGCCGCGTGTAATGATGGAACGGCAGCCGATCCGGGACCTCGATGGTCACCCGCGACAGGGCCACGGGCTCGGTGGATTGAAAATAGTACCCCGGCAGAAACAGGCGCGAGTCTTCGGGGTTATAATTCTCGTATTCGTAGATGTATTCGACGATCGAGCCGATCTCGACGCCCGGAATGACCCCGCCCACGACCTTGCGGCTGGGGTTGAAGAACTGCATCTCTTCGGAGGGGCTTCCTACGCGCAGTGCCTCCGCCGGAAGAGTATAAATCGTGCCATCGGGTGCGACGGACTTCGCTTCCAGCACCCGGACCCGGCTCCGGCCCTCAGTGAACCCCGCCGCGAACTGCGCCCATGATTTCATCTCTTCCTTGAGCACCAGCCCCGCGAAATGGTAGCGGTACCGGTTGGTGCCGTCGTCGTTGTACACGAAGAGGCCGTCATCGATCAGAATCACCCCGCCCGTGCCCGGGAACTGCTCGGCCAGCGCCCGGCCTTTCGGGAGCATCTCCTGCGCCAGACCGGTGAGGCCGGCCACCCCGGCCGGCGCGGCTGCCTTCCCGCCTTCCGCTTCCGCAGGCTGGAACAGGAGCTCGGTGACCTCGTCGCGGGAAATCGCACCCGCGCCAGGCACCTCAAATACCTCGCCGTCGAAGCTCACTCCCTGCACATTTTCGATGGGGTCGCCCTGAAACAGCGTGAGGTTTTCGTTGACCGGCACGTGGGCGCACCCCGCGCACACCAGCAACGCCGCCAGGAGCCGTGATACAGGTCTCACCTTGGAATCCTCCTTGAGGAAGGCCGCAGCCAGAACACCGATACGGATACGCATGTCTGGCGACAGCATAGCAGACATACCGGGGGCCTGTCGTCACGGCGGCCGGCCACGGCACAGGACGGCGCCCGCGCGAAATTCATGCGGGAAAAGACGCCGTGTTGGACAAGTGCATCTTTCGAGACGGGCCGGCTCCGGCGCAGCACTTTTCCGCTGTGCAGGAGCCAGCCTGTTGTTCAGGTCATCCGTTCGATGGCTTGGCTGCGGCGTCGAGTTTGTCGAGATATGTCCGGGGGTCCTTTTCGAACTCCTTGACGCAGCCGCTGCAGCAGAATCGCACCAGCCGGCCGCCCGCGATGTAGTCGACGGGGTCGCCTTTCGCACCGAGCTTCTCTCCGGATACCACGCAGGTGTCGACCGGGTAGGCGCCTTTCTGTTTTTCGACAATGGCGGCGTCGAGTTTTTTGAGGTATTTCGCGGGCTCTTTCTGGAACGCCGCGCGGCACCCTTCGCAGCACAGCCGTACCAGCCGGTTTCGATACACCAGGTCGACGGATTCGCCCATGGACCCCAGCTTTTGGCCGCTCACGAGACAGGTGTCGAGCGGATAGCTTTTCTTCTGCTCATTGATCACTGCTGCGTCGATTTTTTTGAAATAGGCTTCCTTATCCGCCTCAAAAGATGAGACGCACCCGGCGCAACAGAAGCGAACCTCCCGCCCATCGTACTTTTTCACAATTGGCGCGCCCATGGAGCCCAGGGCTGCGCCCGTAACCGGACAGGTCGCGAGCGTGTAGATGCTGCCCGGGGCGTCCGCGCTGGCTTCCCCCGCGTGTGCGGCCGCACCGGTCAGTGCCATCGCGGCCGCCGACATAATCATAATCATGCGTGTCATGGGTCTTCCTCCGATTCGTTATGTTCACTTTTTCTGACGGTGATTCGGTACGGCGCCTGCTGCCCTGAAACGCCCTCACTCGCGGGCTCGCTGCCGCCGTTGTTTAGCAACCACGGACCGCCCATCAGGAATTCCAGGTCAGACGCGGCAAGCTGGGCGTCGCGCGACGCCCGAACCTGTTCCAGTTCGAAAGCGAGCAGGGTTTGCACGCTTTCAAGGAGGTCGAGAAAGTCGGCGCCGCCGGTGGCAGCCGAGTACTGGTCCTGCAGGCTTTCGTATGTCTGCTCGGCCTGGGGCACCAGCGTGTCGCGGTACAACCGGTAACGGCGCAGCGCGTCCTCGGCTTCAAACACGGCCATTTGCGCCGAGGCCTGCAACGCAAGCTCGCGGCCGCGTTTGTCGTGTTCAGCAGCGCGGCGCAGCAGGCGCGCCTCCTCAATACCCGCCTTGACCCGTTTCCGCCAGACCGGCACGCTGAGCGTGAACGAGAGCATGATTTCGTCGTCTCCGCCGTCCGAATAGTTCATAGGTTCCCGGCTGGTGGCCAGGCCATAGGCGTCGATGGCGGTATTGACGGGCTCGAACGGCATCCTTCCCGTGAAGGTGTTCAGGAGGCGGTATCCGGTGGAAAGGTTATCGG
This sequence comes from Candidatus Hydrogenedentota bacterium, assembly GCA_035367355.1. Taxonomy (GTDB): domain Bacteria; phylum Hydrogenedentota; class Hydrogenedentia; order Hydrogenedentales; family SLHB01; genus UBA2224. The sequence goes on along the minus strand of DAOSJS010000356.1, from coordinate 323 downwards.
CAGTTATGCGATCAGGCCCAACCTGACGGGGCTTGCTGATCGCCAGGTATTCGAGGCCCGCAGTGAATTCCGGATAACCTTCCTTGCGCGCGAGTTCGATGTCGTGCTCCCGGCTTTCAAGCAGGCGGTCGAGGGCCTTGAGGTCCGGGTTGGCCTCTGTGATGCGCGCGACGACGGTTTCGGCCGGGGGCAGTTCGGGCGGCAGCGGTGTAGATTGGGGCCACGGGATTTCCTCGAGCACATCACGGCCCAGGACCTCGTTCAGACGGGCCATGCGCGCGGGTTTGTTCTGGAGGTAGCTGTCGCGACGGTCGCGCACCTGG
>DAOSJS010000355.1:0-4254 GCA_035367355.1 Candidatus Hydrogenedentota bacterium | reverse complement strand
CGATAAACTCAAGGGGAAACCGATTGAGCCAGTCGAAATGGGTTGGACAGACACGGCCAGCGAACCGGCATCCGCAGATATACCGGAGGGTTTCGACCCCGTTACTCTAGACCAAGTGAAAATCTCCGGCAAACCAGGCAAAGTCACAGACGGCACGGGTTTCACGTTGGAACAAAAGGCACACATCGCCGACACTTTGCTCAAACAACGCGCCCCGATGACGGACGCGCCGTTAGGCAAAGCGGCAGAAACCGGAATCAATCGCTACGCCGAAAACCGCAGCGAGACCGTCAAGATCGAAGTGCCTGACGATGGCACGCTACGGGTCGTTAAGTCAGTAGAAGCCATCGACACAGTTCTGAAGAAGCTCGGCGTGAAGCAGTCCTCCGAGCAAAACGTCAGGGTGCCGACGATACTGGACAAGACGGAACAATGGATGATACTAGAGACGCCATTCGGACCAGCAATAACAGACACCAAGCAACTTCTGCCGATAGACAAAGAGGTATACGAACGCCTGCGTGAAGGCAAAGCGCGCGCTGCCGGGTATAAAGGGGAAGTGCGCGACCGCGGGCGGGAACTGTACGACGAGGTGAGCGCCCTCGTCTCCGGTAATGTAGAGCCGCTATCCGTAGACAGGCGTGTGGGCTCTCACCTCCACGGGGATGAGCTAGAGGCGGTAGTGTTCAAGCGCGGGCCAGAAGATGAAATACATATTGCAGCCAAGGCGTTCGACCACTTCGTCAAGCAAGGGGCAGTCAAATTCGAGTCGGCGAACGGTCAAGTTGTGATTGCCAAAGATGGCGCAGGCAAGATATTGGGCGTTGTCTCGCCGTACACGTATGAGGCAGTGAGCGAGGGATTCGGCTGGACCAAACAATCCGAAGCGGAACCAACCACACCCCCTCCCGCGCCTCCTTCCGAAGTCCAGGGTGCGCCGAAGCGACCGAAGAAGCAGTCGGTCATCCCTGGCAACCCAACAAAGCAAGTCGCACCGATCACCCGCATGGAACTCCTGCGACTCATGGAAGACACGCTGGGCACAGCAATTCGCACGGGACACCTCCGAAGAACAACAACCGCCGGCGAGTACAACGTCAGGCAAGGAGATATTCGCCTCCGAACAGCCGAGGACATGGACACTGCTGCTCACGAAATCGGGCACCACATCACAAGGCAGGCGGGTTTGGCGAGCAATCTGCCGGAGATACAATCCCTGGGCGCAGCGATATATCCCAACGGTTCCCGCGACTTGCAGGAGAATGAGGGCATAGCCGAGTTCTTCAGGATGTATTTCACGCGACCGCAGGATGCGCAGACGAATGCGCCGACGTTCTATGCTGACTTGCAGAACAGATTGGGGCAGGACCCGGATATGAAACGGTCGCTCAACGCGCTGCAAGACGGTTATCGCCGCCTGTATGAGCAGGATGACTTCGCCAAATCGGAAAGCATGATTTGCAGGGAACAACCGGAACCCAGCACGATATTCACCCCGAAAGAGCAATACGCGAAGAAGGTGCTGGACGATATCCTGGGCATACAAAAAGCGACCACTCTTCTCACCGAACCCGGCGCGAAACTCCCTGCTGACGAAGACCCTTACAACCTAGCGACACTGGCGCGGAACAGTTCAGGCAAAGCTCGCGTGATGCTCATGGAGTCGATGGTCAATCCAGCAGGCGAACTCGCCGGACCGTCGCTGCGCGAGCGCCTAAAACCCATCGGCAAGAACGCGGAAGAGTTCGAGCACTACTTGATAGCGAAACGCGGCGAGTGGTTGCGTACTGAGCACGGCAGAGAGACCGGAGAGCCGGAATCGGGATTCTACCAAAGGCGCATAGCCGACCTCGAAAGAGAGCACCCAGAGTTCGTTCCTGCGTCCAAGGCTATATACGAGTTCACCAGCCAACTGCTTGACCACCTAGCGGACGCTGGCGTGGCAAGTCAAGAGACCGTCGATACGATCAAGAAGTATTCGCTTTACTACGTGCCTTTCTGGAGAGCGTTTGAACCCGATGAAATGCGCGGGGCAGACAAAGGGGTCGGCCACGGCAAGACGTATGCCGACTTATCCAGTCCTATCAAGAAGATGAAGGGTTCCACGAGGTCCCTCACGCCGCCGATAGAAAACCTCGTCAAACTCACGCACATGGTGGTCAATATCGCTGACCGGAACCAAGTCGGACGCGCGTTCGCGAAACTCGAAGACGATGCCGAAGATATGGGCTACCTTATCAGCAGAATCAAACCGCCGGTCGAAGCCAATCCTGTCCATTTGGAGCGACTGGAGAAGGCGCTCGAAGACTCCGGCATACCGCGCGGCGTGCTGGATAGTGCTGACCTAGACCGGATTGTCAACGTATTCGCTCCAGTGCGGTTCGCACGTCCTGCGGATGCCAAAGAGAATATCCTGACGGTATGGGTTGATGGCGAACGCAGGTTCTACCAGGTGCATCCCGACCTGTATAACGCCATGAAGAATATCGATCCTCCGCAGGCGAACTTCCTTGTCAAGTTCCTGCGCCCGTTTGCCGCGATGCTGCGCGTGGGCGCGACCATCACACCCGACTTCATGCTGGCCCGTAACCCCACGAGAGACCAGATGACGGCGTTGATGTACTCGGAAACCGGATACACGCCCCTTGACTTCATCAAGAGTCTCGCGTCTGTGTTGAAGAAAGATGACATCTACAAAATCTGGTTAGCGTCCGGCGGGGCGCAATCGACGGTCATGAGCCTCAACCGCATAGGCTTGCAGACGACCGCCGACGAAGTGCTCGGGCGCAAACACCGCAACCTCGTCATACGCACCGCGAAAGACATTTGGGGTGGAGTCGAGAGGTTCGGAGAGGCAACCGAGCAAGCCACCAGGCTTGGCGAATTCTCGCGCAGCCTAAACCATAGGACCACGGGGTTCACGCGAGAAGAGATCGTCGAAGCCGCTATGCGCAGTCTGGATGTGACCGTGCCGTTCCAACGCGCAGGCGAAGTGCTCAGGAGCACGAACCCTATCACGGCATTCCAGAACCCCGGAGTTCAAGGCACGGACAAGATGCTCAGGGAAGCGAAGAAGGACCCACGGGGGTTCTTGTTGCGCGGTTTTCTGTTTTTCACCATACCAACGCTCATCAACTACGCGCTAACATACAATGATGAGCGACGCAAACAGTTAAAGGGCTGGCAGAAAGCGCTATTCTGGCATGTTCCAGTGGCGGGGCGACTTGTTCCGTTCCCCAAACCTCCGGGCGTTGGGACGATCTTCGCTTCCCTTCCCGAAGCATTCCTGGACTTCGTGTTTGAAAAGGACCCGAAAGCCATTGCGGAGTTCGCGATGAGCGCCACAGAAGAGACGATCCCGAACATCATCCCCACAATGGTAGTGCCGTTAGTGGAACTGTTCGCCAACAAGTCCACGTTCACGGGCGGCAGGATTGTCCCGACTACGGAGTTGGACTATCTGAAACCCGGCATGGCTCACGAATCCTATGGTCCGCAGACCAGCGAGTTCGCCAAGACGCTAGGGGATGCCATCAACGTGTCTCCTCGCAAGATCGAACACCTTATTCGCGGTTATACAGGCGGCACGGGACAGCACGTCTTGGACTTGGTTGACCTCTTGTGGGGCGGCGCTCTCCTGAGTAAGAAAACCCCATCTGAGTTCATTCCGGGAGTCAAGGCATTCGCTGTGGACCCATACCGCAATTCGCGTTCGGTCAACGAGTTCTATGACGAGCTGTACAAACTCGAGGCGCAACTGAGGTTATACAACGAGCGAGCGCGGACCGATAAACGCAAGGTGGAACCGCCGGACACGCAGAGACTCGCCTTTCTCCGTGCCGCAAAGAAGGAGATGGATTCACGGCAAGCCTACATCAAGGACATGCAGTGGAACAAATCTCTCTCTCCAGCAGAGCGGAAAAAGCATATCTCCGCTGCACAGTCTGAAATGACCAACATCGCCCTGCTCGCGCAAGGCAAGCGCCCAATACCGGCGGAGGAGGCAGGACTGGGGTTCGACCCTGCCGCGTACGCTACTCCGAGAGGGTACAAGAGGGCCGGTCCAGCGTTAAGCACCGGAACCGCCAACAAGTCTCTCGGTGCCAGTATCCCGAAGTACTAGTTCGCGACCCAGGAGGCACCTCGCCGTGCCTCCTGCCTCTTTCCGGGAGGTGATTGCCCTTTCGATAGGTCATTGTGAGGGAGGCGCGTGAATGGAAAGCGAGATCATCAAGGCATTGTCGGGTAACGGTC
>DAOSJS010000354.1:0-4258 GCA_035367355.1 Candidatus Hydrogenedentota bacterium | reverse complement strand
GGTCTACAAATGGATTTCTGAAAAACAAATGCCGGCGCACCGGATGGGCCGCCTGTGGAAATTCCGCAAAGACGAAGTGGACGAGTGGGTGAAGACAGGCGGGGCCGGTGACAACGAGCAGGGCCAGACACCTGACGGCAGGAAGAGATAACCCAGCGCGGAGGCTGATGATGCTGAACCTAAAGTTACGAGACGAATTCCTCGGTTCCCAGATGCCGGGCACAGCCATTGCCCTGCGCAGGAAGGACAACACTGGAGCCGCTCAGAGAACACCGGATTTCATCCTTTCAATTACATATCCAACAGCGGACGTTCAGACTGCTTTGCGCGCGGTCAGCACAGATCGCTCGAAGCGCCCCATTGTCCTGATGGGGGACCGGGGCCGTGGTAAATCTCACATCATGGCCGTGATGCACCACGCAGTCGAATCGTCCTCTCAGGTTCAGAAGTGGGCCAACGAATGGGGAAACAGACTTGGCGCGCAGCCTTTGAGTGGGCTTGTTCTCGATGGCGGATTCTTTGCCATTTCGGAACCGGTCCACAACCATGAGTACCCTCTGTTGTGGGACCTCATATTCGAGCGTCACCCCAAGGGAGACTTTTTCAGAGGCAAGTTCAGCCAGATGAGTCGGCCATACCCTCCGCGATCCCTTTTGGAGGAGATGTTCGAGGCTCAACCCGTAGCGCTGATTCTCGATGAATTCCAGAAGTGGTTCGACGGTCTGAGTGATCAGCCTGGGCCGGAAGGAATCAAATACCGGACCTTGGCCGAAAATTTCATCCAGAATCTGTCTGAACTATCCAAGGACCGACCAGATCTTCTGATTCTTGTCGTCTCGGTGCTCAATAACAACACGGAGGCCTTTAGACAAGTCCACCGTGACGGTCCCGTCATCGTTGATTTCCGGGGGCCCACTGCGAAGGAAGACCGGAAGAATCTGCTCCTATATCGTCTCTTTGAGAACCGCCAGAACATCCCGACGGACGAGATACGGAGTCTTCTTGATTCCTATGCGTCCGAGCGTTTCCGGCTTCGTTTCTCTCATCTTCCGGAATCCGAAAGATCTCGCGTCGTATCGGAGGTCATGGCCTGCTGGCCGTTCTCGCCGGAGCTTATGGAGCTACTGGAAGATCACATCCTAATGGCTGAGGCCGCACAGGAGACACGCGACCTTATTCGCATCCTCGCCTCCTCTTACCGAGAAAGAGGAGAAAAAGTCCCGATCATTACCCCGGCCGATTTCTTCGTGGATGATGATACCTGCGGCGTTCAGTCGCTGCTGGATTCGATTGCCACAGTAGGTGAGCAGGAGAGGCTCCGGCAAGTGGCCCAACGAAATCTCGAAACAGTCAAGACAATCGGAGCCCCTGTACCCCATGCGCGCGAACTGGTCAGCGCACTCTGGATAAGATCCATGTCGCCCGGAAGAAACGCGGGAGGCACGCGACAGGAGCTTCAGCTCGACATTACTCGGGAGCAGCCCGTCGACGACAATTCGTTTCAGGGCGAACTCGTTCAGTTGATTGAGGCCAGCATAAACATCCATGGCGAAGAAAGCCCGGACGGTCGCCTGCGGTTTGGTTTGGAAGAAAATCCACGCTCGAAAGTTCGTGCTTCGGCCAAGAACGACAAGCTATGGCAACAGGGCGTTTCGGCTGCCGAGGTGGGTCAAACGGTCTATCCGGGGAAAGATATTGAGCACGTACGCAATACCCTGCGGCACATCCTTGTTCCGGAAACAAGGCAATCCTCCTCTCGCGTCATAGCTCTCGGCCCAAACTGGCAGAATGACCCATGGGCTGATGTCGATGATTTGGATAAGCCCTCGAAATGGGACAGGCCGGTTCTCATTGTCATACCTGAGCCGCTGCAGACCAGCGAGGGGAAGCGGGTTGATGCTCTCGGGAAATGGCTCGCCAGTCATGTCCCTGCGAAGCGGAACACCGTCCGATTCCTGTTGCCTTCGGACGGAGTGAAAAGCATTTATCAGGATGCAGAACTTCTTTTCTGCTCAAGGTGCTCCTACCTTACCTCGATTGCGTGGCGTGATGATTCCAAATACCGCGGCTTAAAAGAGGAATTCGACAAGCCGCTTCGGGACGCGCTGAAGAAGCGCTTCGACAAGTTTGCCGTGCTGCGGCGCTGGAATTACCAGCAACCAGATCAATGCGTATTCGACGTGGAACGTGTGACCGCGCAAGGCGGGGAAATCCCGACCGCAGTCGAGAAATCTCTTGTCGAGGACCTCTTCGATCCAGCGGAGTTTCAGTCCCTGGTTTTGGAGCGCGCCAAGGAATCATGCCTGGTGGGGGACCTGCTCGACGAACTCACTGAACCGCCGCCGCCGGACACCAAGGATGCCATACCGTTCCTTGGTGAGACCCCCATCTATGAAGAGATTCTGAAGATCGTCTCGCGGGGCAAAATCGTGGTCAATGTCGGCGGGACCTGGGTTGGCCGCCTGCCGGAGCATTCGAGCGATGAGGAAGCGCTCCGCTTTATAAGGTCCAGGGCTTTCCGCTCCGGGCAGGAGATGCGACAGATCCAACTTGGCCTTCCGGCTGCGGTTGGTGGAACGACCGTTACGGGCCCAGGGACTCATCCTCCCGTGCTTCCACCGCAACCGCCCACCGGCGGTGGTCCGCAGCCCCCGGTGATACCTCCAATTACGCCGCCAACAGGACCTGTAGGGCCTGTGCCCCCAATGACTGCGGCTTCGGAGGTCCACCGGACGGACGAAGCGACCACCGGCATTAACCTGACCGCATGCTTCGAAAAGTGGGGCGTTGATCCCAGCGCCGTGCTGGATACGACCAAGATCGAATTCAACAACCTCACCGTACAGCAGGTGAAGCAGATTCTTACGCGCCTTCCTTCGAGTCTCAAAGCCTCTATGGAAGTGACCTTTACCAAGGAGGGAGGCGAAGAATGAGCGCACCTGCTTGGTTGGACATCATCCTGGATTCTCCCTCGCCGACAGACGCATGGAGCGGCGTCTTCGCGCGATTAAGGGATCTGGCCGTAACCTGCGGCTCCCCAGTCGATCTCCATAACCAGACTGTCGCTCCCGACCGCCTTCTTGCCGAGACCGCCTGGGAATTATGGGGGTCTTACCCGGAAGCCGCTCCCAGGACCGCAACCCACCTAAAGGAATGGTGTGCTGCGCCATCCAGTATCGGCCACGCCGTCCTTGTGCTTGATGCCCTGTCCCTTCGCGAGATGCCTTGGCTCTTGGGAGGCGCTCAAGCACGACATATCCAGCCCTCCGATGTGCGTGTGACCGGCGCTGAAGCGCCATCCGACACTGACCAGTTTGCCCATGCGCTGGGTTTACCTTCTCGCAGTCATCTGGCGGGAAATGGCGCTCCGGGCAGTTTCAACCTCTTTCCATCAAAGGCTTACACGGATGTGATCAGCGTCCCATTTGAGGACGCCGTCGGGGGCATTCCCCACGAGTCCAACGTCTTCGTGTGGCATAGCTGGCTCGACGATCTCATCCACGTTCACAAGAAACTCCCGGATCAAATCTACAAGACCGCGGCTGCAACGCTCCAGGACGACGGATTCTGGAACTTCGCTAACAGGCTTCGGCAAGGAAGAAAGCTGGTCATCACGTCCGACCACGGTTATGCAGTGAGCAAGCTGTTTTCGAGCGAGGAGATCGATCCGGATGTTATCGAAAAGCTGCGCGAGACCTTCGGCGCAGCCCGGTACAAGAAAGTAAATGGCCCTTGGCAGGAACGGTTCATGCCCCCGATTGTGGTAAGCCACAACGAGCACCACATCGTCATGGGCCAGAGAAAATGGAAAGTCCAGGGCGGCTTCCCCCATGTGTGTCATGGGGGGCTGAGCCTTCTGGAGGTCGCTGTGCCCTTCATTGAACTACCGCCGCTGTGATCACGGAGCGCATGATGAGTAACGGTAAGATCGATCTGTTTGGAGTGGAGCCAACGCCGGCTGACGAGAAGTCGGCCGCGAAGAAGGCTCGCAAGAAGGCGAATGGTTACGAGCCGCCCAACCTCGGCAAGGCCATCCGTCTTCCGGTCGCTGATTTCAGCGATCCGGGCAGACCGCCGGTCTGCCTGGAAGTGGATTTTCCCATCGCTCCTATCAACGCGCTCTCCAACCTCGAAGGCAATGCTGGCAAGCCCATCTATCAGATGTCCAAGTGGTGGGCCCGTCGCCGCTCCAGCGTCTTTCGGAGCTTGTTGATCGCGGCCGCAACAGTTGCGGCCGCGATCAACAAGCTCCGAAAGA
>DAOSJS010000353.1:0-4263 GCA_035367355.1 Candidatus Hydrogenedentota bacterium | reverse complement strand
AATGGCGCATAATCTTTGCCGGCCTCGACTACGACGCCTGGGCTGAATGGGAACTCGAACAATGGCAGGCAGAAGGCCGGTTTTCGGACGAATTCGATGCCTTTCGCGCGCTGATATCCCCCTCGCTGTGGATGGCGCCAGAAAAAGGCCAGACCTGTCCCCTGTTGACGGCGATCAACGACAGCCGCAAAGGCCAGTCCGATCTGTCCAAAATCCTGGGCGAACGCGTTCGACAGGCCGCTGAATTGCTCATAGACGGCCACGCGCCCGCGCTCAACCTCTGTCGCGACCAACTCGATCCGCAAGACATTTACCGGGCCGCCGTGCGTGTCATCATGCGCATGGTCGTTATCCTCTTCGCGGAGAGCCGCGAAGGGCTTCTGCCGCGGGACAACCCGGTCTTTAACTCCGCCTACAGCCTTCAGGGGCTGCGCGAGCTGCTTGATCGCGGCGGCCAATCCCGGCATGTGGCCAATTGCAGCGCCTGGCCGCGCATCCTGGCCCTTTTCCGCCTCATCTATCAGGGTTCCGATCACGAAGCCATGCCCGTGCCGAAATATGGCGGCGAACTCTTTGCCCCCGGCTGCGCAAAAGGCTCAGACGGTATGAAAAGGGCGATTTATGTTTTTGAAAATGCCTGTTTCGAGCAGGACGTCATGAATGATGCGCTGGTGCGGCAACTGCTCGACATGCTCACACGAACGAGAGTTACGATCCGCCAGGGCCGGTCCAGTTCGTGGATGATGGCGCCGGTCGACTTCTCCAGTCTCGACAGCGAGTACATCGGCATTCTCTACGAAGGTCTTCTGGATTTTGAACTCCGCTGCGGCGTGGACGGTCAACCCATTGTGTTCCTCGCCGTGGGCAACCAGCCTGCGTTGCCCCTGGCCACGCTTGAAGCCATGAACGACAAAGCGATCAGGAACCTCTTTGAAAAACTGAAGGACACGTCCTCCAAAGACGACGACGAGGAAGAGGAGATGGACGATGGCCAGTGGTCAGTGGACGACGAAGAAAGTGAGGATGAAGACGTCGAAGAAGAAGATGGTGATTCTTGGATGGTAGACGGTGAAGAATCGGATGGCTCCGAAGGCCCCTCTTCACCGGACACCGACCACCAGCCACCGGCCACCGAAGATGATCCCCGCTATACCCTGCGTGCCCGGGCCGAACAATGGGCCCAGCATGCTGTAGAAGTCGCCAAGCTGGTCAAGAAACCTCGCGGCAAGCTGACCCCCGAAAAGCGGATGGCCTGGGAACGCGAACTTGCTTCCAAAGCGCGCCAACTCATTACCAAGGTCGTTCTCCCCGGCGAATGGTACCTCGTGCGCTGGGGCGGCACCCGCAAAGGTTCCGGCACCTTCTACACCCGGCCGCAGCTCGCCATCCCCACCGTCTACCGCACCCTCGAACCGCTGTGCTATGAGGTGCTCAGTGGCCAGGGGCCTGTGGCCGGTGAAGAAAAGGAGATGAAAGGTGACTGTCCAGAGTCACGAGGACCTGGAAGTGTGGCAGAAGGGAATGGACCTCGTGACGCTCGTGTACAAGCTGACAGCGTCATTTCCGAAAGCAGAGATCTACGCGCTGACGAATCAACTTCGACGAGCAGCGGTATCAGTGCCTTCGAACATCGCGGAGGGCCAGGGACGCAGGTCAACAAAGGAGTTTCTCAACCACCTCTCGATGGCGAAGGGATCCCTCATGGAAGTGGAGACCCAGACAGCCATCGCGTTGAGACTGAAATATCTGAAACAGGAAAAGCAAGAGCAAGTGAAGGCGCTGACACTGGTCACGGGGCGCCTGCTCAACGGTTTAATTCGAGCTCTGCGACACAAGCTGTAGCCTCTTCTTCCTCCTCTCCGGCCACTGACCACCGGCAACCGGCCACCCGTCTTCCAAAGCTCCCTGAACAGATCCTGGCATTGAAAATCTGCGACCCCGCATGTGGCTCCGGCTCATTCCCGCTGGCAGCACTGCGTTATCTGACAAACGCCCTCTACGACTCACTGATCGTCCACAATCGTATTCAAGACCGCGGGGATCAGGCGGTCCTGGAACTCATTTATAACGAGGATGGCAGAGAACTGCTTGCGGACGAAAAGTTGCCCTGCCGTCTGGAGGACGACGACTTCGAGCTGCGCACCAAAGCCGTCCTGCGCCGCTATGTGGTCGAACGCTGTATCTACGGTGTAGACCTCGATCCGCTCGCCGTCGAGCTCTGCCGGCTCAGCCTCTGGATCGAAACCCTCGACCCCAACCTGCCGCTTACGTTCCTCAATCACAAGATCAAATGCGGCAATTCGCTCGTCGGCGCATGGTTCGACCAGTTCCTCCATTATCCGGCCATGGCCTGGGACCGTGAGGGCGGCGACAAAAACCACTCCAATGGAGTCCACTTTCGGAAGGAAGCCTGGACCAAAGCCATCAAGAAAAAGATGAACGTGGTCAAAGCCGAGCTTAAGAATTACATCGACGGCGGTACACTGTTCTTCCCTGTCAATCTGGATACCGTGCGCACCGAGCATGACGCGGCCGCAGAGGCCTTGCGCGAAATCCACGCCTATGGAATCACCCAGGTTCAGGAACGGGCAGAACGCTACGAGGCGCTGATTTCAGACCCGGACTTCATCCGCCTCAAAGAGGCGTTTGACCTCTGGTGCGCGCTCTGGTTCTGGCCGCCCGATCATCTCGACCTGGCCCCCTTGCCCCTGGCCTTTGCCGCGGGGGAGCTATCGGATGAGGCCCGAGCCATAGCCCGCCGTGTTGCCGCGGAACGCCGCTTCTTCCACTGGGAACTCGAGTTTCCCGATGTGTTCCACGCGGCCGGGCAGGGCTTTGATGCCATCCTCGGCAATCCGCCCTGGGAGACCCTACAACCAGTTTCGAAGGAGTTCTTCTCTGCCATCGATCCCATGTACCGCAGTTACGGTAAGCAGGAAGCTCTTGGAAGGCAGAAAGAGCTTTTCCTAGAGGATGAAAGTGCCGAGCTATCCTGGCTGGAATACAACGCATTCTTTAAGGCCATGGCAAATTGGTCTGCCTATGCTGGACACCCTTTTGGCGACAGGCTTACCCGAGGCAGCAATGACCGAGAGAGGCACGATCTGAATCTTGGGGACCGGGGGCGCAGCAGCTTCGAAACGTCCGGGCAACGCCATGCCCGCTGGAAACAAAAGCGCGAGGAAATTACCGGCTATACCGATCCCGAACATGTCTTCCAGCACCAAGGTACTGGGAAAGCTTACACATACAAGATGTTCCTTGAACAGGCCCATGCGTTGCTGCGCTCCGGCGGCCGCCTTGGCCTCATCGTGCCCTCCGGCCTCTACAGCGACCACGGCACACGGGCGCTGCGCCGCTTGTTTCTGGATGACTGTTCGTGGGAATGGATCTTCGGGTTCGAGAATCGAGAAGGGATCTTCGAGATTCACCGTTCGTTCAAATTCAACCCCGTCATCGTCGCGAAAGGCGGGAGCACCCAGGCCATCCGCACCGCTTTCATGCGGCGCGACCTCGCGGACTGGGAACACGGCGAAGACTTCGCCACACTGTATCCCCGCGAGCGCATCGTCCAGTTCAGCCCCAACAGCCTCGCCATCCTCGAAATCCAGTCTCCCCGCGACCTCGAAGTTCTCACGAAAATCTACGCCAACAGCGTCCTCCTTGGCGACCAGGGACCTGACGGCTGGGGTATCAAGTACACTCAGGGCGACTTCAACATGACCAGTGATTCTAAGCTGTTCCCGCCGCGCACGAAATGGGAAGAATGGGGCTACCGGCCCGATGAGTACAGCCGCTGGATCAAGGGGCCGTGGAAACCCGTGTCCGAGCTGTGGAAAGAACTGGGAGTGGCGAGTGGCGAGTCGCCAGTGGGGAATGGGCAGGCGAAAGGAGATTCGGGTGATGACAAAGATCGCGTCATACCGGGATCTGAAGGTTTGGCAGGAGTCGATGACTTTGGCGGAGGAGGTTTATCAGGCAACGGCGGCATTCCCGAAGGAGGAGCTGTACGGGCTGACGAGCCAGATGCGGCGGGCGGCAGTGTCCATTCCCTCCAACATCGCGGAGGGGTGGGGGCGAGGCTCGACGCCGGACTACGTTCGCTTTCTCCGGATCGCGCGGGGCAGTCTCAAGGAACTGGAGACCCAGGCGACTCTGTCCGCGCGGCTGGGGTTGATGACCAGGGAACCGGAGCAGGCCATCGGGGTGCGGGTGGAGAGCATTGGCCGGATGCTGGTTGCCCTGGAACGCAGCCTCCAACGC
>DAOSJS010000352.1:0-4266 GCA_035367355.1 Candidatus Hydrogenedentota bacterium | reverse complement strand
GAGGTCATGCGGAAGAAACCTTCGGGCGAATTGGTAAAGACCTGGCTCAGGCCGCCCGCCTGTTGAAGCGATAATGGCAAAATGACAAGCAAACCGGCGGTCAGCACGACAAATTGTACGAAATCGGTCACCATCACGGCCCACAGACCGCCCATGAACGTGTAAATCAGCATGATCCCGCCCGCGCCCAGGATGCTGTAGTTGATGTCGACGCCTGTGCAGATGGAAATGAACTTACCCGTCGCGAACAACTTGATGCCGTCATCGATCATGCGCACCGGGATCCCCTGCCAGGCAAAAATCTGCCGAAGCAGGGGGTTATAGCGCGTTTCCAGATATTCCACCGGGCTGTCAATGCGGGCGCGCCGCCACCGCTTCGCAAAAAGCAGCACGCTGAACAGCGTGGCCGGCACCGCCACCCAGAGCAGCGTCACTCCCACCCAGCCATACCGGTAACAAATCGACGGGTAGAACACAAAGGCCGCGACACTGAAGCTGGTCATGTAAAACGAGACACCACTCAGCCACCAGGGGATTGCGCTGCCACCACTGAAATAGTCCTTCATGCGCTTCATGTAGCGGTAGAAATAGACGCCGATAGCGAGCATCAGAACAAAATACCCCGCAATCATGAAAAAATCCGGGCGCTGCAGACTCCCCTGCGCGGCGTTTTCCATCGAGGTCATTCTCCAGGGTGCGTGTTGAAACGCGGCGGCCCTCACCCCCGGGCCGCCGCGTCTGATACTGTACCTCCGGCAAAACGGGCCGGGCGCCGGCTAGTCGAAGTTGCCCAGCGACCGGATATACGCGATTGACTCGGCGATGGCGAGCTTCGTCTCGAGCTCGCTCAGCTCGACGCCCTTGATCCCTTCGAACTCAAGCGTGATCGGGCCCGTATACCCGTGCTCTCGAAGCAAAGCGAGCAGGTCAGGCACGTCCACCACACCCTGGCCCACGGCGGGGAAATTCCACGTCTCGAATTCCCCCGTATGGTCTTTGATCTCCACCGTGGCCACGTAATCGATGATCTTGCGCAATTCCGTCACCGCATCCGTATTCTTGTTGTAATACGTGATGTTTGCGGAGTCGAAATTGACGCGGATATTCGGGTGGTTAATGGCCTTCATGGTCTCAAGATGGACATCGGCGTTCGTGCCGAGATCCGGGTGTGTTTCGAGCGCAATGGTCACGCCATGCTTCGCAGCGAGGTCGCCGGCGCGGCGAAGGCGATCGTAGACCGCCTCCTTGGGGGCGTCGTTGCGTTTCGCCGACAAAAACATGAACTTCACACCCATCTTCTCACAGACGGCGGCCTGCTGCCCGAGTTCTTGCACGCTGGACTCTTTCGACAGGTCGGTGCTGGCACGCATAACCAGGGGTTTCAGGCCGTATTGGCTGAGGGCGGCCATCTCCTGCTCTGCTGCTCCAGGTTCCGGCACGTTCATGAACACGTAACGGACTCCCAGATGCTGCAGATGAGGCAGCGCGATGTTCTGATAGTTGCCGTAGTTGGCCAGGCGGCATGCCAGCCGGTTGGTCGTGCCTGCAGGGCACGACTTACCCGTGCTGAGAGCGCATTGCTTCGCATGAGCGCATGCAAACGCTGTCACCGCCAGTATCAGTGCCGCGGCCAGGCACGCCGCTTCCTTCATACGCATTGCCAGTCTCCTCCCGCTCGTATTGAGCTTGTCTTACGCCCTGCCGATTGCGCTGCGGTGCGCCCAGACTTTCTCGAAGGCCTTGATGTACTGATCGACCAGTTCCGGGACCTCGTTAGTGAAGTACGGGAGCGCAACGCTGGTCGCGTTCGCCTGCTCCGAGCCCGGCAACTCCGGAATGACGGGTTTGTGATGCCACCACTGGTCTTCAGCATACAGCTGCAGCTTGTGCTGGAGCGTGTAGCTCAATCCGCTGACGTTCACGCCTTCGGCCTGAAGGGCTTTCACCGCCGCGTCGCGAGACATGCCCGCTTCCGCTTCATCAATGAACAGCATGTTCCAGGCGTAGTAGAGACGCTCGATGTCGTCACGCCCGCTCGACTGCTCGTACAGGCCCGGGAGCTGGATCAGCGCATCGTTCAGGCGGCGCGTCTGCCGTGCGCCCGCGGCATTGCGCTCTTCAAGGCCGCGCATCTGGCAGCGTGCAAGCTCCGCCGCGAAGGGGTGCATCCGCAGTTTCAGGCCGAACCCTGATCCCCGGTATTTATAGACGGGACTCTCGGGATCGACGCCCGGCATTTCGTAGTTCCCGAACGCCGTGGCGCGCTCAAAATCGTCCTTGTTCTGGTACATGCCCATGCCGCCTTCGATCGCCGGCAGCGGTTTGCTCATCTGGAAGCTGTAGATGGACATACGGCTCCAGGTGCCCATGTATTTGCCTTTCAGCTTCGCGCAGTGCGCATGCGCGGAGTCTTCGAGCACGATCAGACCCTTCTCCTCCGCCCATTCGTTGATCAGGTCCATGTCGCTCGGCAGTCCGATCCAGTGCACCGGCAACACGGCCTTTGTGTTCGGGGTCAGCCGTTTCTTCGCGTCTTCGAGGTCGAAGTTCAGCGTGCGCGGGTTGATGTCCACAAACACCGGTACCAGGCCGAAAAACCGCATGGGGGCGACCGTCGCGAAGAACGTGTAGCTGGGCACCATGATCTCGCTGCCGGGCGGGAGGTTCAGCGCGAAGAACATCGAGGCCAGCGCACTCGTGCCGTTGAAATGTGCCCGGGAATAGGGCATCTCGAACTTGGCGCACCATTCCTCTTCCAGCTTCTTATTGGGATCGTAATTCGGATGGCGGATGAGTTCGAGAATGGCCTGCTCTTCTGTCTCGCCGTATTGAGGCCATTTTGTTGCGTCGCCAAATTCCGCCGTGACCGCTTTCGGCCCCCCGTTCATGGCAAGCGTCTCGACGGCTCCGCTGGCGCGCCGTTGTCCGGCCATCGCGATCCCCGCGGCAGCGGCAGCGCCCGTGGTCTTCAAAAACGCACGCCGGGTCGGCTGCGCACTCGTCTGTCTCGCTTTGTGCTCCATCATCCATTCCTCCGTTTTCAACAACCACTTCCGAGTTGTCCTCATTGCAAGTCCTTGTACTCTATGATATGCGCAATCACAAAACAAGTTCCAGCGCGCGCCGGTTTTCATTATACATCCAATCGTGCTACTCTCTTTTTCACGCCGGGCGTTGGTCTGATTCCGGCACAGTTCGGAATGGGCGCGTTGCGCGCGGCGTTGAGTCTCGACAGAGATTCTTCACCAGACGAGGCTTCTCAACAAGAAGGACGTATCGACATGTTGTTTAAGCGTATACCTGCGATTCCTTTCTTATTGGCCACCATTTTGTGTATTGGCGCGTTCACCTGGGGCGCATTCGCCGCGGAGCCTCCGGCGGGCGCCGGCTGGCGCGCAGGCGCCGCACGGGTTGAGATCACCCCACAGGAGCCCATATGGCTTGCGGGCTATGCGGGGCGTGACCACGCCGCCGAAGGCACTCTTCATCCGATCTGGGTGAAAGCCCTGGCGCTTGAAGATGCGTCTGAGCAGCGCGCGGTCCTCGTCACGACAGACCTCGTCGGCCTGCCTCTCGCCATGACCCGGGCGGTGCTTGCCCATGCGGAATCCGTGCATGGCCTGCCCAACAGCCATGTCATCTTGTGCAGTTCCCACACCCACACCGGTCCGGTGACGGATAATATGCTGTATGAGATGTATCCGCTGGACGATGAGCAAAAGGCACGTATTGAACGCTACTCCGAGGAGCTTGTGAACCGGCTCATCGGTGCGCTGGATGAAGCGCTTGCCAACCTGGGCCCCGCAACACTGGAATCCGGCGTTGGTGTCACGCGTTTTGCCGTAAACCGGCGCAACAATAACGAAGCCCTCATTACGGAGACCCATGATTTCAGCGGCCCGGTGGACCATTCGGTGCCGGTGCTGCGGGTGGCCAGGCTCGACGGCACGGTGATGGCGGTTGTATTCGGTTACGCGTGCCACGCGACCACCCTGGCCTTTTACCAGTGGTCGGGAGATTATCCAGGTTTCGCCCAGATCGAGCTTGAAAAAGCCCATCCGGGTGCGACAGCCATGTTTTTTGCCGGATGCGGCGCGGATCAGAATCCTCTGCCCCGCCGGACTGTTGAGCTGGCCCACCAATATGGGCAAGAACTGGCTGTTGCCGTGGACCGGGTGCTCGCTGAACCCATGAAGCCCCTCGAACCGGCGTTCAGCGCCTACTATAACGAGGTAGAACTCACGATGGCGCCCGCCCCCAGCCGGG
>DAOSJS010000351.1:0-4291 GCA_035367355.1 Candidatus Hydrogenedentota bacterium | reverse complement strand
TACCCGTGCCCACAAACAGTCGAGACCGGATATGCCGGCCGGCGATAATGAGTTTGTCTTCAGTCATGAAGCACTCCACAACGTTGCGCACCGGCAGGACGGATTCCGGGGAAGCCGGGTCGCCCGCCAGCGTAAAAGTCCACCATCAATACTAAACACATCGCCGCTGCCATCGTGTGCGGGGGCCCACAGGTCCACCAGGAAGCGAATCGCGGCCAGGGCTTCGAGGCTGCCCAGTACGCCCGGGATTGCGCCCAGCACCCCCAGTTCACCCGTGGTCGGCACGTCCAGTGGTTCCTCGGGCACCGCGCACCTCAGGCATGGGGTTTTGCCCGGCACGACGAACATCATGTGCCCTGACAGGGCCAGAATGCCGGCCGTCGTAAACGGTTTGCGGCATTCCAGGCACGCGTCGTTGATCAGAAACTTGGCCTCGAAATTGTCCGTGGCCTCAACAACAACATCATACTCCGAAAAGAGGCGTACGGCATTTTCCCCGGTTACGCGGACCTGTGCTGTCTCCAGGGTCAGTTCTGGATTCAGGGCGCGCAGGGTCATTTCCGCCGAGCGGGCCTTGCTCATTCCGAGCCGCTCCGTGGTGTGCAGCACCTGCCGCTGGAGGTTCGACCGCTCGAGGATATCGGAGTCGATAAGCCCCAGGCGGCCTACGCCTGCCGCGGCCAGGTACAAGGCGGCGGGGCTCCCGAGGCCGCCGAGCCCGACAATGCAGACGCTGGCGTTCAGGAGCCGCTGCTGGCCTGATTCGCCGAAGCCGGGGATCAGAATATTCCGTTGGTAGCGTTCGCGTTGTTCCTGGCTGAGCATGGCGCACCTTCGGCAGAGAGGAAAGGAACCATGTTATCACACCGGAACATGACTCTCAACACACAGAGCTGTACGCTGAGGTAAACGCATTGGCGTGGGCCGCTTATTCGCCGGTTCTTCGTTTGAACACGTAGATTTCGCGGGTTTCCATTCCCAGCCAGGAAAAGTAGGGTTTACTGAAGACGAGCTCGTATCCCGGCCTGGGGGAAATCATGCCGAGCACATAGGTGTCGTCTATCACCCACCGGCCGTCTCGATCACCGTAAAAGTCCCAGAAATTTTCTGTCTGGTGCTCCTTCATGTACGCATCGCTCAGATACCAGCCGTAGAACTCGTACCCGCCGTTTATCGAGGTCACCGGCACCTTGCGCACGTTCATCAGGTCGTTGATGGCGGACCACCGCGCGCGGTTCCACGCCATGAAATCCTGCGTTCCGGCCAGGGAGAAGGCGTAGATTAAGGCGGCGGAGAGCCAGGCAATTCGGCGCATTTCCGGATTTTTCCGCCAGGCCAGCGTCATCGCGAGGAGGAGCAGAAAAGGGGGGAAGCCTGCAATGAGGTAACGATCGTGCGGCCAAAGCCAGGGGTTTTTCAGGCTGCCGAGCTGGAATCCGCCCCATATGAAAAGGAAAAGGGCCTGGTGTGTGCGGCCGGCGCGCCGGCGCGATGTTCCGCCGGCTTTGAAGAAGTCCCGCAATGCAGGCGTGACACTCCAGAGGGCCAGCCCCCCGCAAATCACTGCAAGCAGCGTGACGGGCCACCACCACTTTCCGAGTTGAACCGGCGCCCAGCCCCGGTGCTCGATGTAGGCGTCGTGGAGGGTCAACGGGGACAGGCCGAGGTCGTAGAGGTAACTCGGCAGGAAGGGCATGCGGCAGATCCCCGGACGCCAGAGCAGCAGGAAAGCGGCCACGGTGTACAATCCGATGACAACGCACAGCGCAGCCCGGTTGCTCTCCCGGTTCCTTAGCAGGGGCCAGAGCCGGGCGATGCCCAGAGGCGCCAGGAAGAGCCCCGTATACGTCATCGCGATCACCCCGAAACGAAGCCAGCGCAGCAGCCCATCCAGCAGGCCCGCCGCGTGAATCTCGAAGGCATAGGCGCTGCCGGTTTCCCGGTTTCGTGTCAGCCAGGCCAGGGTCAGCAGGACCAGCGCCAATCCCCCCAGAAACGCGATCATCTGCCGCCAGTCCGGGCGTTGACGGCGCCGCAGGTGGATCAATCCTGTGGTGCATGCATAGGCGATGGGGAGGAGCAAGGCCGGTTGCCGGATGGCATAGCCCAGTCCCCCAAAAAGGCTGCCCAGAAAAACGGCGCCAGGCTTTCCGGTGCGCAGTGCCCGCAGATAAAACAGGCCCGAGAGGACGGTCATGGCAAGAAATGGCACATCCAGCATGAACGAATACGACACCACCAGCACGATCGGGCTTGTCCAGACAATGAGGGCGCAGAGCAGGGCGAGTCTGCGGGGAAGACCCATTTCGCGGCCGCAAAGAGCTACACCCCACGCCAGAAAAAAGCTCAGCACCAGCGTCGAAAAACGCAGTGTGTTGAAGCTGAACCCGAATATCCGGGTAAACAAGGCGCCCCAGTACACCTGGCCAGCCAGGGTGGAGGCGCAGAATGGATGGCCCTGGTACGGGCCTGACAGATCCTCGAGTTGGCGCTGCACGGCTTTCGCGTGCACCCAGTCATCGTTTTGGGGAAAATCGCCCCACGGCGGCACCGCCACGAACGTGGCCAGCATGAGCAGGAGTATGGGTGGAACGAAAGACCGCCTGATTGTGTTATACCGCATACGTGTCCGTGTTTTCCGGCCCCTTGAGAGCAGGCCTGCCCGCCATCCTGAAGATGGCGGGTATCATACCAAAATCAAGGGGTTGGCAGAACGGATGCATCGGTGTCCGGTGAGTGCGGGATCTGGGCCGCGGATCGCTGTCTTTTTTCCGTTTTGCCGCCCGGGAGAGGGTATAATTGCCCCCGGCGGAGTTTCGGCAACGGTGCTTGCGAAGCACAAGTGAGGCTACGATGACCACGTTTCTCATGTTCGGCGAATACGGGTCGGATTCAGTGCGGGAGATCACCGAGGACCGGACCCGGGAAGCCATCGAGCTGGTCGAAAGTTTTGGCGGCAAAGTGAGGGATATGTACGCCCTCCTTGGCCAGTATGACCTGGTGCTGATAGTTGATCTTCCGGGCACACAGGAGGCCATGAAAGTCTCCATCAAACTTTCGCGGTCCACGGGGATCTTCTTCACGAGCTGTCCAGCCATGCAGGTCGAGCATTTTGACAGGCTGATGGCGGGAGAATAGAAATCGGCACGCAAAGCGGCGGCGCGTGCCGTGCCAGGGAGTGATCCGCGGGTGATTGGCGTCTATATTCATGTGCCGTTTTGCCGGACCCTGTGTCCTTACTGCGATTTCTACCGCGTACGCCTTGACGGTCCTGTCCCCGACCTGTTTGTCGACGCGCTGGTGCGTGAAATCGACGCTTTCGAGGCGGACAAGGAAGCCGATGCAATTTTTGCGGGCGGGGGAACACCATCCTTGCTGGCTCCGGGGCAACTCGAACGGATCCTTGATGCTCTCCGGACGCGCTTTGACCTGTGGGAACCGGAGATCACGCTTGAAGCCAATCCCGACGATGTCACGGAGGCGCTGGCCGACGCATGGCTGGCACTGGGCATCAACCGGGTGAGCCTGGGCGTGCAAAGCTTCGACGATGCTGCGCTGCGCTATCTTGGCCGGCGGCACGATGCTGCAACGGCGCGGCGGGCCTGTGAAATCGTAGCCGGCCGTTTTGCCAACTGGAGCATGGACCTCATATACGGAGCGCATCCCACGTCTTCCTGGGCGGCGACGCTGGCGGAGTGTGTGTCTCTGGCCGCGCCGCATGTGTCGTGTTATGGGCTGACATTTGAACCCAGCACGCCTTTTGGAGAGCGGGCCCATGAGGCTATCGGGGAGGATGAGGAGCTAACCTGCTACCGGGCGTGCAGCGAACAATTGGCTGGCTATCAGCACTACGAAGTATCCAATTTCGCCAGGCCTGGCTTTCAATGCCGCCACAACCTTTACTATTGGCGCAACGGCGAATATGCGGGGTTTGGCCCGGGCTCTTTTTCCTTCATCGACGGCGTGCGCTCCTGCAATGAATCGGATCTGAGCGCGTATATTCTCGAGCCCGGCCGCAAGGCAGAGCGCCTGGTCTTATCGGAGCGCGAGATCCGGGTGGAAACCCTCATTCAGCACTTCCGGCTCCGTGAGGGGTTGAGCCGCGATGTGTATGCGCAGCGGTTCGGGCGCGATTTAAACGCGGATTTCGGTGCAGCACTCCAGACCCTGGTACAGCGGGGCCTGCTTAAGGAGCGCGGAAACCGGTACCTGCCGACGAAATCCGGTTTTGAACTCAACAACGAGATCGGCCTGGTTCTGGTGGACAATCCGGGAGAAGGGCCGTGGCCGG
>DAOSJS010000350.1:0-4297 GCA_035367355.1 Candidatus Hydrogenedentota bacterium | reverse complement strand
ATCAAAAAGCTTGCGGCGCCAGTAGATGCGGGACTTACGGGGGCGGATGAGCATAACCCGGTCGGTGGTCTCGGGATCCAGGCCCTCATGGGGGAGTCCGACATCGCGGGACTGGCCCTGGTACTGAATAGCAAAAGCCGGCTCACTGGATTGTTGCATGGGCATGATGCCCAGCCACCAGTTCATCACACGATCGGACTTGCTGAAAAAACGGTGGCCGCCAATATCGATGTGATTCCCACGGTACCGTTCCGTGCGCGAGATGCCGCCCACCAGGCTGGATTGTTCAATGACAAGCGGCTGGATATCGGAGCGCGTGACCAATTCATATGCCGCCGTGAGGCCGGCCGGGCCTCCTCCAATAATCACCGCGGTCTTTCGCTGCATTCCGCATCCCCCGCGCCGGATGGCGACTCGGTTTCCTTACATTCCGTGACAGCGGCCTCCGACGGCGAAGATTATGTCCGTCCGGTGCATACACTTCAAGGACACCCGCCCTGGAAAGCACCATCCGGGCGGCCAGACTGCCATCCGGAGGGTTCGCCCTGCTATAATCCCGGCATGGACACACCGCATCCCAAACATGTGCGACGCCTGCTTTTAGAACGTTTGTACGAACGCTATATGCGCGACCCTCTGGGTTCCCTGACGCCGTCGGAGCTCCTGGACAACACGACCGTGGACCGGGAGAACCTGATTCCGAACATTCACTACCTTCACGACCGGGGCCTGGTCGAACTGATGATGGGCTTCAGCGCGCCCATGTTTGAT
The DNA here is from genome assembly GCA_035367355.1 of Candidatus Hydrogenedentota bacterium. Classification (GTDB taxonomy): domain Bacteria; phylum Hydrogenedentota; class Hydrogenedentia; order Hydrogenedentales; family SLHB01; genus UBA2224. The sequence continues at coordinate 3,526 of DAOSJS010000350.1, read as the reverse complement.
GGAGCGCGTATCACCGCAAACGGCATCGATCTGGTCGAAAATACAGCCGAGTTCGGGCTGCGCTTTCCCCGGCAGCTGGACGATGAAGAGGCGCTCTCGGCTGAAGTGCCCATCCTGATGGAACGTCTCGTCGAAGAAGCCGAATTGAGCGCCCTGGATGGCGAAGCACGGCGCGCGCTGCTCCGCGACATCCAGTACCTGCGCGACGAACTCGCCCGCCCGCTGCACCGGTGGCGCTTGCCGGTCATTGCCGCGGTCCTTGACTGGATCGATGGGCATTTTACTTCCAGCGACGAATGCCTGCCTTCGTTTGAACGGTTCCGCACCTTGATCCGGATACACCGGACGCGTGAAGGCTGAGGAGCGCGGCGGTAACCGCCCCTACTCTTTCGGGAAGACACCGAGGAGCGCGTCGATGCGCGGAGCAGCCTGACGCAATTCGACCCCGATCTCACGGAGTTTCTCCGGGGAAATCCCCAGAGCTTGAGTCGAATCCATCGAAAGCAAGGGCACCGTGCCGCTTCGGGTTTGACCCAGTCCCGCCTCGCTGGCGGCGCAATTGGCCAGAGCCACGATTTTCGCGCAATCGGGGACCGTTAGGTCTGTTTCCGCTGCGTGATGCTCGCGAATGCTGGCGCTGATCAGGCGGGGGAGGTTCCAATGCATGCTGAGCGCGGCGCCGAGCGTGGTGTGGTCGCAGCCGAAACACTGGCGCTCCATTTCAATGACCCGCAGCCCCTGCTTTTGAGCATGCGCCACGGCGGCGGGATAGCGCCCGGGGTACAGCACATCAAAGACGACCTTGCCGATATCATGCAGGAGCCCGGCAACAAAATAGGTATCGGGGTTGACCAGGCGGGCCGCGCGCGCGCAACGGTCAGATGCGATGGCCACCGCGAGCGAATGACGCCAGAGCTGGACGCGATCATAGCCGGATCCGGAGTTCGGAAAGACGTCAAACGTGGTTGCAGCGAGTGCGAGATTACGCACTTCAATGAAACCCAGAATCACAATAGCATCAGCGATGCCCGCGATCTCACGTTTGAACCCGTAGTACGCCGAATTGACGATGCGCAGCAGTGTGGCGGTCAACGCCTGATCGGCGGCGATGTGGCTGGCCAGGTCCAGCGCGGACGATTCGGGGTCGGCCACGGTACTCAGAATGCGCGTCAAGACCGACGGAAGCGTCGGCAACGCCTGAATCTGCTCGACAGTGATCGAAGGGGATGGATCATTCACAACGATGCGGCCCCTACCCGTAAACCCACGCAGCTGACAGGAAGCATACCGGTTTGGGCGCGCGAGGCGCAACGCGCCCGCCGCGTGGAGCAAGCCTTCCGCACACTGTTTTCTTATACCCGCACGGGCCGCGTACAGGCGGGCGTGCACTGCCCGTATTCTCTGTCTGTTGTACGGCTGGACCTCTCCGATTCATGACGCGTCATTTCGGGGGATGTTTCGATGGGCTTTTCGTGTTAGCCTACAGGGAAGACAATGGTTGCGGAGCCGCCCCAGGCCTTCAAGGAGAAGCCGTATGTCGAAGCCTGAAGTCGGGAGAAACGCGCCAGCTTTCACGCTGCCGGCGAGCAGCGGGCGCCACGTGAAATTATCAGATTTTGCAGGAAGCCCGGTGGTCGTCTATTTCTATCCGAAGGACGACACGCCCGGATGTACAATGGAAGCCAGGGAGTTTCAGGCCTTGGCGGCGGATTTCGAAAAGGCCGGGGTGTCTGTACTGGGAATCAGCCCCGACAGCGTCGATTCACACTGCAAGTTCGCCGAAAAACACGGGCTCGCGTTCACATTGCTGGCGGATGAGAAACACGACGTCGCGGAGAAATACGGCGTCTGGGTTGAAAAGAACATGTATGGCAAGAAGTACTGGGGCGTTCAACGCAGCACATTTCTTATCGACAGGAACGGCGCCATCGCGAAAATGTGGCCCAGGGTGAAGCCGCAGGGCCACGCCGAAGAGGTGCTGAAAGCGGCCCGGGAACTGTAGGCCGCATGTCCTGCCAGGCAGGGGTGTCGAGGCCTCCCTGCTGGCAGGGGCAACCTCGCCCGGGGTGGAAGCCCGTCAAGCGCCCTTCCGCGTCAGCGAATGGTCATCATTTCGGGGCGGGGTCGCCGCCGGCCGTCTCGTACAGCTGGCCTGTCTTCATGACCTCGAGCCGGGCTTCATGGAAGATGCTTTGAATGGCCGAGAGAGACTTCTGAGGGAAGCCATTGATCTTCAGCAGTTGCTCGTAAAGCATCCAGCGGTCGTCCCATTCGCCGGTGACAATCAGGGCGTTTCGGTCGCGTTCCCGGCGCGTGGTGGCCCGTTTATATTCGCGGTTGCGAATGATGTAGAGGTGGCCGTTTCGCCGTTCCCAGGCATGCCCCTTGTCGAGGAGTTCATTGACGAGCGCCGCTCGGGACACACGAGTTTGAATAGCCTGCTGGATGGGAGCTGCATTATAGGTCAACGCGGGGGTGTCGATGAGTTCGGGGGTGGCGCCGTCCTGGATGGCTCGCTCGATTTTGAGAGCGCTTTCCTTGAGCGCCTCCGTAGGCAGTTCCCCATAGGACGGCTTCAGGCGCGTGAAGGCGGGGATGAACGTCTGGCAGCCTGCAAGCGAGACGCACCCAATCAACAAAAACAGGGCGGGACGTTTCACGTTTTATCTCCCGAAGTGTGTGCGACGACCACCCGGTTTTTTCCGAGGCGTTTGGCCTCGTACAGGGCGACATCGGCCTGCGCCACCAGGGCGTCGCAGTTGTCCATCGTGTCCAAGTCGAGGACGGCCACGCCAATACTTACGGTGACTCTGGCGTTGGGAGGCAGTCCGGGATACGGGTGGTTTCGGAGGGCCTCGAGCAGACGCTGTGCCTGGGTGCGCGCGCCCGCGAGGCCGGTCTGGGGCATGACGACGATAAACTCTTCGCCGCCGTAGCGGGCGCAGATGTCCGTCTTTCGGATGTGCGCGTTGGTCTGGGCTGCGATCTCTCGAAGCACGGAATCGCCCTGGAGATGGCCGTGCGTATCGTTGATCTTCTTGAAGTCGTCGATATCAAACATGAGGCATGCGAGAGGCAAGGCATAGCGCTTGCTTCGCTGGTATTCTTCCTGAAGCCGTTGATGGAAATGGCGGCGGTTGTAGAGGCCGGTCAGCGCGTCAGTGACCGCCAGGCGTTCCAGGCGCTCATTGGCGCGCTGGATGCGTTCAAACAGCTGGGCGCGTTCAAGCGCGTTGCCGGCGGCTTCGGCAACAATTTCGCAAAAACCGACCTCGCGCAATGCAAAGGAGCGCCGGCGCCGGGTGACGCGCAAAAACAGGGAGCCCACGTTCGGGTCGAACAGAACGATGGGGATGACCATGAGCACGCGAATACCGGCCTCGGTGAGCTGACGCGCATATTGCCGCGTCAGGTGATGCCGCGAAACGTCGTTAATCACCACCTTCTGCCGCGTCTCCATGGCATGCAGGATTTCAGGGTACTTCTCGAGGTCGATAACCAGGTCGGAGATGGTCTCGTCTTCGTG
>DAOSJS010000349.1:3522-4304 GCA_035367355.1 Candidatus Hydrogenedentota bacterium | reverse complement strand
TGTTGCCCAGGAATATCTGCCGAAGGGTGCGGCGGACGCCAACGGTCTCGGTTGCTGCGGGGGCTTCCGCCCGTTCCATGACCGTCGCGCGCTGGCGCTCGGTGAGGGCCGCCTGCGGAGCGGCGCGGAGTGCGGTCCGGGCGAAGCGGGCCATTGCGCGCAATTCCTCGACGGTCTTGCGGGCGTCCGGATTGGACTTGAGGGCGTTTTCGACCGCTTGCGACATGGCGGGTTCGAGCTCGCCGAGGGCGTAGGCGGTCAGGGTTTCGATGTCCAGTATCGGTTTCATAGTCAGACCTCCCGGGCGAGATCGAGTTCGCCCTGCAGCCGCTGGCGCATGGTGTCGAGCGCCGTGGCGATGAGGTTGCTCACCTTCCCGAGGGAGACGCCCATGACGTGGCTGATCTCCCGGTAGGTCAGTTCGTCCTCGAATTTCAGGCGAAAGGCTTCCTGGGCTTCCTCAGGCAATTCGCCGAGCACATCAAACACTTTCGCGAGGGCCTCGCGCCGTTCCGCCATGGAGCCGGGCCCGGAGTCATCGCTAGACCGCACCTCGGCGCGGCCGTGAGTGAGCGCGTCCATCCGTCCCTCCTTCCTCCGCACGTCGTACGCGCGGTTGCGGCATACCGTGTACAGCCATGCCGCGAGGTGTCCGTCGACCTTGGCGCGGTCCGCCTGGCAGAGCCGCAGGAATGCGTCCTGCACGACGTCGCGCGCGGTTTCGAGGTCGCCCGTAATACGGCAGGCGTACCGGATGAGCGGTTTTTCGTAACGCTCGAGCG
>DAOSJS010000349.1:0-3512 GCA_035367355.1 Candidatus Hydrogenedentota bacterium | reverse complement strand
GTTCCGTCATCACTTCCCCCAGCGTTTCCGTTTGTTACGGGTCAGGAACGTTCGCGAACGTGTTCCATTCAAGATAACGATTCTGTGTCCATTTCGTTCAAGTAATCGGCATCGCGCTGAAAAAAGCCGAATATTCCACCCCCGGCTCAAGTGTCCCCGTCCATACCGTCCATAACGTCCACCGGAAGACAGAAATGCAGGCGAGATGCCGGGGCTTCAAGACAAGAATGCCCGCCGGGGGCGCCGTATTGCAGCCCCGCAGACGGTGAACATGCGACTCCGGGGACCCCGGAACGGGGTCCAATTTGAATAGCCGTGGGCGCAGCCCATGGATCTGTCCCCGTCCATACCGTCCATTACGCGCCAGGTGAGGAGCTGCCGCCGGCCATTATTCTCCACCCCCACCAATGGCGCCTGGCCGCGCGCGATCACGCGGGGCTGGAATCCCCCCCGGCCATGCGGTGCTCACGCGGTTTGCGGACACAGGGCCTGACTGCCGCGTCTTCACATCTCCGGAGCGTCCGGGGGCGCCAGTTCGGGAAACAGCTTGCGGTAAGCCACGGCGAGGGAGGCAAACATCACGGGCAGGTACACAAACAGGCCCACATAACACAAGACAGCCCCCACCATGCCGAAGATGCCATTGAGGAGCATGAGGCCCGCAACGCCCCATTTGTTTGCCCACACGGCCCGCGCCGACAACTTGAGCGCCGGCCAGGCCTGCATATTGCGGTCCACAAGCAGCGGATAGGCAAGGAACGACCAGCCGTACAGAAATATACTGAACACGAACGCGATCAGGAGGAGAACAAACCCTCCGGGCAAAATAAAAAGCGAAGCCAGTTCCCCGGAATTGGCGCTTTTTCCGATACCGCCGCCTACAGCAAAGAGCACGGCCAGGGCGATTACCATCAGCACCGCAAACACAGCCCCGACGGCAAAAATCGCAAGCGTCACAAGCAGGCTCTCGAGAAAATAGTCGAAGCCTTTGAACAAGACGCCGAATTCTACGGGCAATCCTCGCATTTTCATCAGCAGCGCCATAAAAATGCCGCAATAGAGCGCTCCCGCAATGATCCCGAAAGGGACCAGGCTTCCGAGGAGAAGGCCGACGAATGTAATCCCCAGAAAGAGACAGTATTCCCCTTTGATGAGGTCCCATCCGCTTGAAATACACTGGAAAGGTTGCAGGGGGACGGTCGCCACATTTTCTTCATGTCCGTTCATGGGTCCTGCTCCTTCCCTGTGCCGGCGGCGGGGCGCGCGTCGAGCAGCGCACCTTCGGGCAGGCCCAGGGCTTCTTCGTAGATGGCCAGAACGTTCACCAAAGGCGTATCCGGCTGGATGCAATGCGCCGGGCTGAAGATGTAGCCTCCACCCTTTCCAATAACGTCAATGCGGTGGCGTGCCTCCGCGCGGCAGTCGGCTTCGGTGCCGTGCGGCAGGGTGTGCTGGGTGCTGATCATGCCGCAGAATGCCAGCTTGTCGCCGAATTCATGTTTCAGCTCCCCGGGGTTCATGCCGGCGGGCTCGGGTTGTACCGCGTCCAGCACTTCCAGCCCCATTTCAATGAACCGGGGTATAAGCTTGCGCGTGCTGCCGCAGGAGTGCATCATCACCTTGCAGCCGAATTCATAACCGAGATCGTAAAACTGCTGCAAACGCGGCCGGAAAAAGCGGTCAAACACCTCCGGATCAAACATGGGTCCCAACTGGTTGCCGCAGTCTTCGCCGAGGCAGAGGATGTCGATGAGGTCGCCGGCGGTCTCGAGTGCGCGGCGGCAGTACTCGTAATAAAAAGCGCAGCGCCGGTCAATGACCGCAACCCCCACCTCGTCCTGCATCATGATATCCAGCAGCACGCGCTCCATGCCGCGGCCCCGGCCCACACCGTTCACGATATCCGGAATCCCGGCGCCACCCAGGCAGATGGCGTAATCCGACACCGCGGCGCATTGGGCGCGCAGATCCGTGAAGTCGTAGTCCTCAATCCGGGGCCAGGGGTAGGCGTCCACATCGTCCAGCGACGACAGCTGTGCCAGGGGCTGATAAAAGGGTTCGGGATAGGTGCCCCCGGGATACTCTTTCATGATGTAGCCGGTGCCCCATTCATCGACACTGGCGCACCCTTCGGGTATGGGCCGCGGCGTTCCGGTGCAGCGCGCCCCGACCCCGCGCAGATCCACGCCGAGCGCCGAGTTGATGTCTGGCGTGCCGAAATGCGCGGCCAGCCGCGCCTCGATCTCGGGTGTCAGGTAGGTTTGAATCGGCACCCGGTCCGGCTGCTCGTGGTTGATAGCGGCCAGTACGCGCTCTTTCGGGGTCATGGGCATTCCTCCGTGAGCAGTCTAGCGGGCGGCAGAGATCGCATCAAGTCCGGTTCACGAAGACGGGCTCTCCTGTTTCAATTCCAGGAGCCGCCGGTTCATGCCCTGCAGACGCGTGCTGAGCGTGCCGATAATGTTCAGGAGCATGGTGATCGCGATCCGCTTGGTCATCAGTTTCTGAAAAAAAGTCTCACTGAGAACGAACAATTGCGCGGTTTCGGCGACTACCGCCGTGGCGCTGCGCGGTTCGTTGTTAATCAGGGCCATTTCGCCAAACATGTCGCCAGTGCGCAGATCGGCCAAATGTTTCTGGCCATCAAAAAGGCTGACCCTGCCGGCCAGAATAACGAACATCTGATTGCCCGTCGTGCCCTTGTAGAAGATGGTATTGCCTTTTTCCATGGTCATGACGAGACCGCGGGCGACAATCTTGCTTACGTCTTCGGGATTGATGCCTTTAAACAAAGCCACCCGCTTTGCCAGCATCTCATATTTGGGGTTTATGGCCATGGGAGGCGTCCTTTCTGCAGGCGCTCTGCGCACGCCAACCCCGCATCCCCCGCCGGCATTTCCGGCGGAGGCTGGGTGCATTTCCGCATGCCGGCCTGCTTTTATACCACGTAAATGTAGCGGCTGCAGTTGGGGCACGTATGGATGTGTTCGGGATCCTGGCGAACCTGCTGCACAAACTGGGACGGCAGCTTCATGAAACAGCCCTGGCAGGTATCGCCTTCGACCGGGACCAGCGCGGGGGGCCGCACCTTGTTCACGCGGTCGTAATGGCGGATGACCCGCGGGGACACCAGCTCGCGAATGTGATCGATGCGCTCCCGGATCTGCTTTTTCCCCGAACGGGCGCTGCTGAGCATTTCCTCATACAGCTGCATACGGGCAAGGAGGATGACCTCGGCGTGCCCGTCCTGTACCTGCTCAATGGCCGGGTCGGTTTTTACTTTGCGCAGCGGCTGTTCCGAAGATTCCGAGAACTGCACGGACGACGCCTCGAGCACCTCGAAAATCTGATCTTCGTTATCGGCGTTCATGATCTGCGCCAGGTTCTGCGGGTCGCTGAGGAGTTTGGCTACCGTGGCGACAAAGTTCAGGTACGTGGTCTGTTCATTGGGGGGATAGCAGATGAGAAAGATGAGATGCACGGGTTTACGGTCGATGGCATGGAAATCCATG
>DAOSJS010000348.1:0-4308 GCA_035367355.1 Candidatus Hydrogenedentota bacterium | reverse complement strand
CCTGATCCAGCCACGACAGCCGATTGCTGGTGTACTCCCGGGTATTGTTGTCCTGGCCTCGGAAATGCTCGCACTGCGGCCCATCGACAAAGCCCGGATCCGCCTCCCAGGTCGTCTGTTTCACCAGGTGGGGCTGCTTCCACGCGCAGCCCAGGTCGTCGTACAGCGCACCCGGTTTCGGGGTCTCCCAGGTGAGGACGCGTTCGATCAGCGCGTTCTGGTCATTTTCGGTGGCCAGTGTCTGAAGCCGCGTGAGCTCGCTCAGGATCCACAGCTTGTTGTTGAGCGGCAGGTCGATCCCGTCCAGGATGGCGCCGCGCTCCGGATTCGACGCGAAATACGGCGGCAGCACCGACAGTTGCATCCCGATGCTCTCGCGCAACGCCATCCCAAGCTCGTCAATGCGCTGGCGCAATTCCGGGCGCACCTCCGGCGGCGGCGTCTGGCTCAGTTTTGCATGCAGCGCGGCCGCGGCTTTATCCACGCCCGCGCCCCGGATCCCATCCAGCGCGGCGTAGATTTCCTGCTCTTCCGCCGTCTCTGCGATCAGGCGCGCACGGATATAGCTGTCGCAGATCGCGCGCAACAAGTACAGCTGAAAACGCCAGTTCCCTGACAGATCCGCGCCCGCGCGCTCCTCCAGGGCCAGCCAGTGTGCCAGCGTCGCGTCAATGCTCTCGTTTTCCAGCGCCGAGCCCACCCAGTTCGTTTCCAGCATGTACAGGCCTTCAACGATGTCATCGGCATAGGCCTCGCCGAAAAATACCCGGCCGTAGTCCCGCACGAGACCCTTCACATCCGTGTCGGGATTCCAGGCCAGGGCTGTCCAGATCATCTTGTTCAGATCGTCATGGCAACCATCGGAATACGACACAAATCCTGCCGCCAGCGGGGCAAACAAGTTGTGGATGTGCGCCGTGCCGCGGGGCCGCGGGTTTGCACATTCACGACCGAGCAGCTGAGCAAACGCCCGATCCCAGTCTGGAACCGGATACTGGCAGCGCACGCTGTGCGTGATGTCCGGGTACCGGCGCAGCGGATAGCGTTCGGGTGTGCGTTCCCGCATTTCCTTCAAGGTGATTTGTGTCCACGGCCCTAAAATCACGCCCGTGAGCCAGTCCGGCTGATGTTCTTGAAGGTACCCGAAAAAGACCTCGTTCTGGTCATCCGTAAATCCCTGATTGGACACCCAGAGCGCCGCCTCTGGAAAATGTTTCCGCAGCACCTGGGCCATGTCGGCCAACCACGGCATGAGATCCTGCGGCGCCGTATGCCCCGGGTCGCCGCCGGGCACCATCACGTGATCGATCGCCGGATACTGGGCAAACATCGCGTCGCGTGTCTCCAGTGCCTGCTGGTATTCCTCCGGCTTGCGCACATCTTCGCCCAGTTCCAGAAACAGCCACACATCGATGCCGTATGTGTGCAGCATCCCCGCGATCTTCCGGTTCATCTGCTCCTGAGGCACCGGCATCACCGGGCTCTGATCTTTGGTTTCATTAAAGCTCGGGATTACCTCTATTGCATTCGCGCCGAAAAGAATGCAATCCCGCACGTACTGCTCATACGTGTCCACTGTCCACGCATCGTAACTGTTCGCGGTGTTGCGGTAACCGAGCTGATGCCCCCGCAACGGGTACAAGGGCGCCGTCGAGACCGACACCGTCTCCGGGACTTCAATCTGCCCCTGCGACAGGATGGCCGAGCGGATGAAATGGCCGGCCGCATACAGCGCGCCACGCTCATCGTGCCCCACCAGATACAGCGTGCCGCCATCGAGCTGCGCCGCATACCCCTCTGCCTTGTCCGGCACCGCCACGTCCGCCGGCAGCGAAAACGACGCCGGCAATTCTGCGGCGGTCCCCAGCACAATCGCCGGGCCTGTCCCGGACGCCGGGCCGTCGCTCACGGGGAGCTGGACGCCGCTCCGTTTCGCGACCTCCTGCTGAAGCATCTCTGCGGCCTTCGCGAGCAGGGCGTTGCCGCTCGCGACATAGACGCGTGCCTGCGACCAGTTCACCACCTCCGGCGCCGCGGGTGCAGCTGCCTCTACAGCGGTTTCGGCCGATGAGTCAAATGCGGTTGGCGCGGGTGCAGGCTTCCCCTGACCACACGAAACCACGCAGCACATCAGCACAAACGCCAGGGGTTTAAAAATTCTCACCGCCGAAACATCGAGACACATTGTGCGCACCTCCTCTTGACGGGTTATGTTCCCCGTGCGCATTGCCGCTCTTGCCCCACCACCACACCGAATCGGCAACCGGGGAATGCGACACTATAGCACCAGCCAGCGGACAAGAGCAAAACGCAATTGTTCCTTCGATACACGGTCGCGCCGCCGCGGCGAAAATGCGATCCCCGCGGATTGCATTTGAATCAACGCTCCGTTCTTCCCTCGCGATGCGCAGAGTGCATCGCGGTGCGCGCTCTGTGTGCAACCGGCAGCATGTGCTACAATTCTGACACATGACACCAAGAGGCGAAACGCACGCCCGGCGTGCGGAAAGGGGGGAGACCGCCATGCGAAGACTTCGCGGCATTGGACTGGCGATATCGCTTGTCGCGCTGTGGAACTCCGCCGCATCGGCTGAGCTGACCTTGTGGCTCAAGTATCAGTATGCCGCAGACGAGGCCTGTGCCCGCGGTGAGTTCAACCGTGCCGAACACCTGTACAAGGCGGCCGAACGGGAGTCTGCCATTACCCTGCCCGCCGACAATTTCCGCCTCGCCGGTACCCTCGACGGACTGGGCGTGGTCTATATGGCGCAAGGCCGGCTGGACGAGGCCGATGCCGTGCTTCATCGCGCTCTGGTCATGAAAGAAAAAGTCCTGGGCCCCCATACCCGCGAACTCCCGAAGACCATCCTCCATATCGCCGACCTGCGGTATGCCCAGGGAAAATACGATGAAGTGGAGCGCCTGTACCGCCATGCGCTGCTGCTCCTGGTGCGCGATCAGACCGATATCGGTGTCACCCGCGCGCTCAACGGCCTGGCCCGGTATTACCGCCTCCAAGGCGATGCCCTGAAAGCGGAGTCGCTCCTGGAGCGCGCGCGGAAAATCCACGTGGAAGCCCGCCGCCGCAACCATCCCGCCATGGCCGACACCCTGGTCGAACTCGCCCGGCTTTACACGTTTGAAGGGCGTGACGACGAATCTCTGCCGCTGTACGACAAGGCCAGCGCCATCCGCGCCGAAAAACTCGGCATGCACCACCCGCAGACCGCGGCAAGCTTCGAGGAGCTCGCCCAGGCGCTTCACCGCCAGGGCCGGCTCCAGGAGTCCGAAGACTTGCTTGAACGCGCCCGGGCCATCCGGGCCCGGCACACCGAGTTCGAAGAGCGTTACGCAAACGCTCAGGCGCCTTTGCTGTAGTTCTCGCCAAGAGCTAAAAACACGGCGCCGGCATCCAGTTTCGTATGTTTTTGCGCGGGGAACCAGCCGGGCAGATCTGCCGCGGATAGGAATCGATACAGGACTGCCCAGGGCGTTCTATTCAGCCGCCGCCGCCATCTGGCTGTCGAGATCGCGCAACAGGCCGAGGGCCGCCCGGTGATAGGTGGCGCCTACAAGCGGCCCGCCCGAGTTCTCTTCCCCGTACTGGGCTTTCTCACGCTCGTACGCGAATGGAGGCTTGGTGTCCCACTGGGTCCTGGGCAGCATGTAACCGACCTCGTCATTGGCGAGGTTGAACATCATATTGACCTTGCCGGGCATGACTTTCCGGAGCGGAGGCGTTTCCAGTATCTCACCGGGATAATCCGCGCCGTCCGGGCATTCGACGCCGCCTTCGGCAATTTCCGGATACAACTCGCCGGGAACGGTGAGGATGGCCAGGTCGCCAATCCGGATCGCATGCACTTCGGTGCGTCCTTTACCCCAGTACCAGCCGGGATGAATGACTCCCGCAAGAATGGCCCAGTTGAACACGCCCTGCAGAGGAACGAGAAAGGAGCGGCCCGCCACGGCCACTTCGGTGTTTGCCGACGAAATTGCGTCAGGCCCCCGCAGGGCTTCCAGCACCTTGAGGGCGACGTTTTCGCCCAGGGCCTGCGCCTTTTCAAATGACGCTTTGTCGAACGTTTGCTGGCCATCGCGGTGGGGCACCGTCGTGTGCAACTGGGTCATCAGTCCGCCCAGATTGCCCGTGAAGAAAACGCAGGTGCCGCCCAGCCCGGGCGCGCCGTGAGGCTCATCGACCCCTTTTTCGATGCCTTCCCGCAAAAAATGCGGATAATCGGAGGTGATCAGCGGCCCGGCACCCGGGAGACCATTGCCACGCTGGTCTCGTGGGGAAATCATCCC
>DAOSJS010000347.1:3106-4353 GCA_035367355.1 Candidatus Hydrogenedentota bacterium | reverse complement strand
GGGCCCCGGCATTCCGGAGCAGGATGCGCCGCTCATCTTCATGCCCTTTTTCAGTACCAAAGAACAGGGAATGGGGCTGGGGTTGACGACCGCAAACCGCATCATCAGACAGCACCGGGGTGAACTGAAGCTCCTGTCCTGCGAAGAGGGCGGCAGCGCCTTCGCCTTGAGTGTGCCATCGGGTCAAGACGGCCATGCAGACCATCCTGGCGATTGATGATGAACGCAGCGTCCGCACTTCCTACGACGCGATCCTGGCGGGCTTCTATCGCGTAATCCACGCCGAAGACGGCGCATCCGCGTTACGGCTCCTTGAGACAAGCCACGTAGACCTTGCGATTCTCGATTTGATGATGCCGGGCCTGTCGGGCATGGACGTGCTTGAACAGTTCGAAGCCCGCGGCTGGGACTTCCCCGTCATCGTCGTCACGGCCCACAAAAGCGTCGGCATGGCTGTGAACGCCATGAAACACGGCGCCTTCGATTATATTCTGAAACCATTCGATGTGGACGAGATTCTCCTGACCGTTGAGCGCGCGCTCACCCAGCACCGCCACACGCAGGCGCTGACTGTGCTCCGGGAGGCGGACACATTGAAGTTTGACGCCATCATCGGCGAGAGTCCTGCCCTCACGCGCGTTCTGGAGCTGGCCCGCAAAGCCATGCGGGTGGATTCAACAGTACTTCTCTCCGGCGAAAGCGGCACCGGTAAGGACCTGCTGGCGAGATGCATCCATTCGGGCGGGCCGCGCCAGGCCGAAGCCTTCGTGCCCGTGTCCTGTTGCGCCATACCCGAGCATCTGGTCGAAAGCGAACTCTTTGGACATGAGCGGGGGGCGTTTACAGGCGCCGTTGAGAAGCGCGTGGGAAAGATCCAGGTGGCTGACAAAGGCACCCTGTTCCTCGACGAAATCGGCGAGATGCCCCTGGATGCGCAGGCAAAGCTCCTGCGGGTGTTGCAGGACGGCCAATTCTATCCTGTAGGCAGCAGCAAAGCCATCGAATCGGACGTGCGGTTCATCTGCGCGACCAACCGGGACCTCCGGGAACGCATCCAGGAGGGCGCCTTCCGTGAGGACCTGTTCTACCGGGTCAATGTTCTTCCGATCGTCATGCCGCCGCTGCGGCAACGCCGGGAAGACATCCCCCTGCTGACGTCGCATTTTCTGGCCAAACACGCGCCCCGGGTGAATGCACACGCCACGCGTTTCACGCCCGACGCCCTCGCGATGCTCGCCGCGCACGAG
>DAOSJS010000347.1:0-3096 GCA_035367355.1 Candidatus Hydrogenedentota bacterium | reverse complement strand
GGAGAACATCGTGGAGCGCGTCCTGGTTCACCATGCGGACGTTTCCGAAATTGGTGTGGAGCACCTGGAAAGCCTGGTGCAGATGCGGGCAGGAACACCGGCCGAAACCTGGGCGGAGTTTGAAGGACTGCCCATGGAGGAGGCTACAGCGCGGCTCGAGCGGCATCTGATCCTTCGGGCACTGGAGCGCGCGGAGTACGTGCAGTCGCGCGCAGCGGACTTGCTGGGAACAACGCGGAGGATCCTCAAATACAAAATGGACCAACTGGAAATATCCCCCCCTTCCTGAAGGCCCGAGAACGTGAAATCACAAAAAAGCACGGAAATTGCACATGCCGGCGTATCGTATTAAAATAACCCCTTGGTATAGTGAACGAATTTGTCTGGACGCGGCCGAAGCGCCCGATTCTCTAAAGGATACCCAGGGCAGATGGCCCCACATCGCATGGTAGAAGTTGGCCCGGCAAACGCGGGGAGTTTTGAGTACTCGTGGAAATGCCCAGAACTTCAGGCGCATATGCTGTCGGATGCCGGCGAAAAGAGAGAGCATAACGAAGACGGATGCATGCTGTGCATTCCGCAGGATGCGCCCCGGGTACATGACCGGGGCCGCCTGTTTGCGGTTGCAGATGGCATGGGCGGCGTCAGCGGCGGCGCGCTGGCCAGCAAGCTCGCGTTACAGACCATGGCCGAAATCTACCTGTCCGGTCCCTATGGTCACGCCATCCCGTCGCGGCTGCGCGACGCCATTCGGGAGGCGAACCGCCGTGTCTTCGAAGAGGCCGAGAACCGGCCGGAATACTACGGCATGGGCACCACGGTATCGGCGGTGGTCGTGCATGGCAGTAACGCGTACGTGGCGCACGTGGGCGACAGCCGGGTCTACCTGAACCGGAAAGGCGAAGGGATGTACCAGGTCACCCACGATCATTCGCTTGTGGCCGAGCAACTGCGCAACGGCATCATCTCCGAGCAGGAAGCGCGCAACCACACCATGAAGAACCTCATTACGCGCGCCGTCGGCACCAAGGAAGACGTAAAGGTCGATTTGTACACCTTCCCGCTCAAAGAAAAAGACACGATCCTGATCTGCTCAGACGGTCTGTGCGGCGTTGTGGAGCCGCAGGCCATCCATGAGGCCATGGAAGTGGACAATCTACAGGGCGCGTCCCGGATGCTGGTGGGCAAAGCGCTTCAGGGTGGCGGCCCGGATAATATCACGGTTGCGCTGATCCGGCTCATGCGGGTGCCCGAAAAGACAGCGGTCCACCATGGCGCGCGGCGGGCGCCGCTGGGTAAACGCGGGCTGTTTGCCCGTTTGTGGTCACTCTTTTCCTGAAAGCGGCCGCGCATGCCTGAGAGTCCGGCACGGGCTGCTGCCCCGGCATCTCAGGAAGGCGCTTCATCTTCCCCGGCAGCGGACTGCCGGGATGGCGCCGGCCCGGGGGAAAAAGTGGAATCCTGCTCCAGCTCACTCTGCATCTTCCGCAGAAAGAGCATCAACCTGCTCACGCGGCGGTACCGGACTGTGCCAATGATGGCACAGGCGGCCCCAGCAGGCAGGCAGAGAGCGCCGAACACCAGAAACCACCACTGCTCGGAGAAATAGATCATGGTTACGCCCGAGATGAACAGGGCGACGCCGGAGCGAAGATACGCCAACAGGGTGCGCTCGTTGGCGAGCAGGGTGCGTTCGACAGCGAGTTCATCGCGCAAGAGCATCCTGGTATCGGTGAATCGGGCATAATGCAGCGGGCTCATGGCCACCTCGGGTCCTCCAGAATAGTGCCGGGCGGGAGACGCGCCGATGCAGCCCGCCTCCGCATCTGAACTGGGCGCAGTATATCATGCGGGCGGATCACGGGAGCCCGGATCTCCGGGGCCGGGAGATGCCTTCGGATTCACGCCGATGTTGCTTGGGGAGCGTGGGATTGCTACCCTTCTCCCGGATGAACAACTACAGGGTGAGGAGGTGTTGCCGCTATGAAGTTGAACCCGCAGATTTTCCGTGAATATGACATCCGGGGCATCGCCGGCACCGATGTGACCGAGGAGATCTATGAACGCCTCGGGCAGGCCATTGTGGCGTACTCGCGCCGGAAGCGCAAAAGAAACTGCTTTGTCGTTGCTCACGATGGCCGTCTGACGTCACGTTCGTATGCACACGCGGTCATGGATGGGATCACGGGGGCGGGTGTCAATGTGATTGATATCGGACAGGTCCCGACGCCGCTGTGTTACTTCGGGCTGTTTGTCTTGCCGGTGGACGGCGGAGTGATGATCACTGCGAGCCACAATCCCAAAGAATACAACGGCATGAAAGTGGCCGTCGGCACGTCAACCCTGCACGGGCAAGAGATTCAGAAGCTGTACCAGCTGGCCCAGGGCGAGACGTTTCCGAAAGCGCGCAAACCGGTCACGATTACGCGCCTGGATCTGCTGCCCCGCTACCTTGCCCGAGCGGCGAAAGACATCCGTGTGAAGCGCCGGCTCAAGGTAGTGATCGACGCAGGCAATGGAGCCAGCGGCCCGGTGGCTGTCCCGCTCTATGAACAGCTGGGCTGCGAAGTGATCCCGCTCTACTGCGATGTGGACGGACGATTTCCCAACCACCATCCGGATCCGACCGTCCCGAAGAACCTGACCAAACTCATTGCCACGGTGAAGCGCACCAAGGCGGACTGCGGCATCGGATTCGATGGCGATGGAGACCGCGTCGGCGTCGTGAATGAAAAGGGTGAGGTCATTTTTGGGGACAAGCTCCTGATCCTCTTTGCGCGGCATATTCTGAAAGAAAAGCCCGGCGCGACCATCATCTCGGAGGTTAAGGGCTCGCGCACTCTGTACGAAGATATCGAAGCGCACGGCGGCAGAGCGATCATGTGGCAAACGGGCCACTCGCTGATCAAAGCCGCGATGAAGAAGTTTGACGCCCAGCTCGCGGGAGAGATGAGTGGGCACATGTTCTTCAAACACCGCTGGTACGGCTTTGACGATGCCGTCTACGCCGGCGCGCGGCTGCTCGAAATCCTCGGCGGCACGAAGAAGCCCCTGAGCGAACTCCTCGGCGATGTGCCCAAGACCTACGTGACTGAG
>DAOSJS010000346.1:0-4362 GCA_035367355.1 Candidatus Hydrogenedentota bacterium | reverse complement strand
CTGGGAGACCGGCGGCCACGGCATCATTTTTGATTCGTTCGCGTGCCTCCTGCACCAAATCCGAAAAAGTCGTCAGCGCGACGAGCTGGCGCGGCGTGAACAGGTCGCCCCATGAAGTCAGCCCATAGGGTGTACAGTTCCCGCCCGTCATGCGGGTGGCGATGTCGCCTTCCGGCTTCCACGTTGGCTTCGCTTCTTGAGCGGCCAACTCCATTTCCGCGGTCGGCGGCAGGTAGACACGTCCCCGGTCACCCTCGGCGACGACAGCCATCAGGCGCGCGCCCATGCGGCCCGCCTTGCCCTCGGCTTTGATGTAGTCTCCGGAGATAAGCGCGCCGGAAATTAGACAGGCGAAGTTTGCCCGTGCGAGTTTCGTCCCTCTTTTCGTAGCAGCGGGGTTTGCCGGCTTTCCCATCTTGACGGTGAAACGGTAGGCTGGGAACGCGAGCGTCTCGCTCGCATCTTTATCTTGCGGGCAGGATGCCCGCGCTCCCAGGGTAGGCTCCACGTACGCCTCTTTCCCTTTCTTCGTGGACAACATGAAGGTCGAAGCCAGCGGCACCTCCACATCGGCAAAGGAGGGGTTTGGGCTTCTCACCGTTCGTGCCCAGAGCCAGGCGATAACCGTGAGCTTCTTGCCAAGATAGGGTTTCAGGTCGGGCCGTTGCCGCACGAGTTCTTCGGTAATCTCAACCTGGGGGTAGAGGTGGCCGATGCGCTTCTCGGCCTCGTCGCGCATCCACTGTCCGTAATAGCGTATGTCCTCGGCGAGGCCTTGGGCGCCCGTCCAGATCATGCTGGCCTTCTCCTCGTCGGATTTGCTCTGCCAGTCCGGGTTCACGGGCGGCATGCCGGCAAACTTCGGCGGGATTTCGATCATGGCTTTGTTGATGAGCACGGCCACCGGATTGAGGTCGCTGGCATAGGCTTCCAGGCCCAGACGCTGAGCTTCCAGCGGTAATGCCCCGCCACCGGCAAAGGGGTCGTGGAACGCCGGCAATTTCTCCGGATTGAACAATTCGGCCGCTTGTGGATGATCCGCGTTGTCCTTGCAGGCACGCTTCCAACTAAGCCAGATCTCGGTGCGCGCCTTGTTCAGCACAGTCTCGTTGGTGGTGTTTTCCCATACCACCAGTTCTTCGATGATTTCGAATAACCTGGTGCGCTCCAGTTCGGCGAGCACCCCGTCCAGCGTGGGTTCGGGTTCCGACGTCTGCTCCTTCTTGCTGAGTCTTTGCTTGGCTTTGTATTCGGCCTGGCGCTTCCTGAGTTCTTTTTCCGCCTTGGCGCGTTTCTCGCGATCGTCGCGCAGTTCGTCCACATAGCTGGACGGGTCGTCCACCATCTGAGCGAAGATGACCGCGCGCGCCGCCGCCAGGGGACGTCGCGCCCACCACAAATGCAACGTGCTCGGGTGCCCATGCCGAATGGACTTTTCCCGCGCCGACGCTGTGTTGATCGCATCGAGCGGCAGCGCCACTTCAATCAGTTTTTTCCGCTGCTTCATGGTCATTCCTTATTTTCGAGCGCGCTCCCAGCAGAGATTTTTCCCATCCCCATTGGACACCCATCAGAACCGCACGCCTTCGTGTTCCGAGGCGCAGCCGTGGCACACGTTGTTTTCGAAACCATGCTCCGGCGGGTACTCCTCGCCGCAATATTTGCAGCGCTTAAACTCTCTTTTGCGGGCCTCCCAGGCTTTCTCGAACAGGGATTTGAGGCCATCCCTGTCCAGTTTTTCATACTGTATGCGACGCCAAAGCCTGCTGGAGGGCGCAGGCCCATATGGGCCGCAGGTCCATTCCACCGTCGGCAGGCGTAATTCCATCGCTTCGGGGGTGCACAGGACTACGATGCCGCGTTCGCCCCCCCAGTCAATTTGGATGGCGTCGCGCGTCCGTGTCAGCCCGCCTGTTGGTAACAACGAGAGTGCCACGCCAGCCCAATACTCTACCCGACGTGGGCCTTCCGAAGGATACTCCCCTTTGGGGTCGATATTTCCGTAAAATTCCGCATTCATTGTGGCACCGTTACTTCAGTACGCGCTACCGCTCTACAAGAGTCCGACCTTGATGTTTTCGTTGGTTTGCAGAAGATCGATGTTTCCTTCATAGGAGTAAGAGCCCGCGCATTTGTCGCAAATCCACACCATGTTCGCGGTCCCGAACCAGCGGTCGCGCACCTCAAACGCCTGCGCTGCATCAGTCTCCTTTTTGCAGAAGCTGCAGTAGTGGCTGTCGGATATGTGTTCTTTTCGCTTGATTTTCAGCGTCACGACATGTCCACAATCCAGGTTGCCCAGAATCTCATACTCCAAGTGGTACAGTAACGCCTGCCTGATCTCTGGGGACTGGTCTTTAATACTCTCAAGCAGCGATTGAAATGGCTCTTTCAATTCAGCTAGAAGTTCACGATTGAAGACTGTTCGGTGGGTATGCGTGGAGCCGCATTTAAGACATTTCTCAGGAATCCGCTTAGAGGGTTTCCGCGGTTTCGGTCTTATCAGGTCCTCGGGGTCCGGGCCCTGCGGGTGGCCGGGAGGATAGTTCACCTTTGCCCAGACGTGTCCACAATCCACACACCAGATTCGCATGCAGGACTCCTTTCAAAGAGCGCCGCGGCTCGACACCGCGGCCTATGCGAGAGCATTTCGCCCTCAGTTCCGGGGGAAGCGCCTCTACTGGGGCTGTTCCCCGTCGTTCCAAAGTCCGTTCATGCTGTAATTGACGCTCGTTGCGGCGAAATCCGGCGGCGACGCAAACGGCTTGCGAACGTATCGCACTTGGACGGTTTCGCCGCTGACTCTCACGAGTGCGAGAATGAAATCGTCAGGTTTGTTGAGCGCCGTCAGGATTTCGTTTTTGGTGACGGTGACCGTGTCAGCGTCGAATCGCCTGCCTTTCACCTCAATGAACCGCAGCTTGCCGCCTCCGTTGGGAATAACCGATTCGATGTCGTAGCCGCAGTTGTCGGCACTCACATCCCGCGGCTCATACCCCAGGTTCTGCTCAAGAGTCATGACCGCGGCCATGGCGGCCTCTTCAATTTTCTTCTTCTCTTGCGCAAAGCGCGCGGCAGCCTCGGTGTCCGCCCCCTGCAGGGTATGAAGGATACCGGCGGGAACCACAAGCACACCGCCGATGACCACGGGCGGCGCCGGGGAGAGGTGGCGTTCCTGCTCCAACTCCTCCTCGCGTTTGCGTAAACGTGCGGCCAGTTCATCGGCGCGCTCCTGGGCCTTCTTCGAATTCATCTTCGGTTGCCGGCCCGCCGCTTCCTGGGCTTTCAATTCCTGCGCCCGGTGGTCCCAGTAGTTGATTTCGACGGTAAGACGCTTCTTCACCTGCTCCAGAGTCTTGTCGACCATAGCCTCTTTGCGATCGCGTACTTCCTGGATATGACCCGGCACTAGCTGGGTGATGGCGTAGCTGAGAGCCTCTTCGGCTAAGCTTCGCGAGAGCCACGATTCGTCCAGCAGGGGTTTCGCCAGCGCCAGTTCTTCCTGTGTGGGGGCGCGGTAGTCGAGATAAGGCGCGTATCCAGCTTTGGTTGCTCTGCCTTCCGCATCAATCTCTACGAACTGCATTTGCTTTGAGACTACGCGCTGGCCGCCGGAGGGGTTTATGCGGGCGTCCTGTATGGAGTGTTCGACGTAAAGCAGGGCGCGCACATTCTGGCTCTCGTCGTTGGGATCGATGAGTATTGCCCCCTGGCGCAGGAGATCGCGGTGCCGTTCCAGGATAAGGTCGACCACCGCGTCCATCAGCGCATGACCGGGGCAGATGAAAGCCGCCATGGGCTTGCCGCGAACCTGCATGAGATGCTTCTCGAATGTGACTCGCTCGTAGCTTTTGAGGACGGGTTCGCCGACGCCGATGAGGCGGTCGCGTTCGCGCACTTTGCTCGGCACGTTTGTGATTTCAAACCGCTTTGGCTCGCGTTCGTAGATGGTTCCACCAAGTTGGCGGAACGCTTCGAGAAAGAAAGACTGGATGAAGTGCGGCTGCAGTTTGCGGGCCTCGGCGCGCTCCATCTCCTGACGGATCTTGAACACTTGCGCCACATTCATGGCATCGCTGACCAGCGCGCGGCTGTCAATCAGTTCCTTCAGTTTCGTATAGTCCAGCGCGTTTTCAATGACCTTTTCGAGGCGTTCTTTTACCTCGGGGAGATCACCATAGCGAATGGCTTCGACAAGCAGGGAACGCAGGGAACGGTTCTCGAACGTTATTTGCCCAAGCACATCAAACACTTGGCCGCCCAAGGCCTCACGCTCCTGCTCCAACTTGAGTAGCAGGCGGCGGTAGACATCGCCCCGCGGGTTTCCTCAGCCACGAGGTTCCACATGTGGCAGACCTCGGT
>DAOSJS010000345.1:0-4371 GCA_035367355.1 Candidatus Hydrogenedentota bacterium | reverse complement strand
AGTGGATGTGGCATTCGCGCTCAGATAACGCGATCCTGGTCAACGGCGAAAGCCAGATCAAGCACTCGGCGGACGCGCGCGGCGAACTCATCGCCTTCCACACCTCCCCGGCACTGGACGTCATAGCAGGCGAGGCCAGCGCCTCCTACGAGCACCTCGATCTCTGGAAACGCCGCATTATCTTCTTCAAACCCCACGGGTTCCTCATCCACGATATCCTGCGAGCACCCGAACCGAGCCAGTTTCAATGGACGCTCCACACCAAAGGCGCGATGAACATCGAGGGCAACCGGGTTTGGTGGGAAGGCGCACCCGGGCGGGTTGATGTCGATTTCGCGTATCCGGCCGGCCTCGTGATTACGCAGACCGATCAGTACGAGCCGCCGCCCGCGGAATGGACGGGCTGGAATCTCGGCGAATGGCATCTCAGCGCGGAGACGCCGGACCGCGCATCGCAGCAGGAATTCGTCACGTTTGTTGCGGTTCAGGGTGCGGCCGCGGCCATTGACGCCGCCCATTCGGCCCTGCCGCGGAACATCAGCGTGGCGCTGCCCGGCGGTACGGCCACAGTCGCGCTGAGTGATGCGGCGTTCACGGTGACTCTTCCCGGCGCTGAGCCACAGACCTTCGCTGAGAGCCGTTAGACGGCCCCCGCGCAGCGAAAGGAACGGCGACTATTTCCGCAGCAGGCCTCCCAGGGCCTGTTGCGCCTCGACGACCGCCAGCGCGGTCATGTTGACGACATCCGCTTCGTTGAAGCCGCCATACTGCATGATATGGACCGGTTTGTTCATGCCAAGCAGGATGGGGCCGATGACTTCGGCGCCGCTGAACTTCTGGGCCAGCTTGAACCCGGCATTACTCGAGTTCAGGCACGGGAAAATGAGGATGTTCGCCCCGCCCGGCAAATTCGAGAACGGAAAGCTTTCCCGGAGCAGTTCGGGGGAAATGGCGATATCGGCCTGCATCTCGCCGTCGATCAGCAGGCCCGGAGCGCGTTCCCGCACCCGTTCCACGGCACGGCGCATTTTCTCGGCCTCGGGCGCCTGAGCACTGCCGAAATTACTGAACGAGACCATGGCGATGCGCGGTTCGAGATCGAAGTCGCGCACGGTGTCTGCACAGAGGATCGCAATATCGGCCAATTCCTCGTCCGTGGGTTCGATGGTGACGGAGACGTCGGCAAAACAGTACACATGATCCCGGATGGCGAGCATGGTCATGCCGGCGACCCGGCTGACGTCGGGACGTGCGCCGATAATCTGCAGGGCAGGGCGCAGGGTGTCCGCATAGCTCGTGGTCAGGCCGGCTACCATGCCATCCGCTTCGTCCAGGTGCACCATCATCGCGGCGAAATAGTTGCGCAGGAGCATCAGCTCATGAGCGAGCGGCAGGGTCACGCCCTTGCGCTGGCGCATGCGGTACAGCTCCTGTTCGTACCGGTCGTGGTACTCGGTGGTCCGGGGGTCAATGATCTCGACGGCGCCGTCAAAGGAGACCCCGGCCTCTTCGGCCATCGCCTCGATGCGCTCCCGCGGACCGAGCAGGATGGGCGTTGCCATCCCCTCGTCGAGAATGGTCTCAACCGCTTTGATCACGGGAATCTGGTCGCCCTCTGGAAACACGATGCGCTTGGGTTCGCGGCGGGCCTTGTTGATGACCACCCGCATGACCTTCTGCGACAGGCCCAGCCGCGCCTCGAGCATTTCGCGGTATTCGTCGATGTCGAGCTTGATGCGGGCGGCGCCGGTCTCCATGGCTGCTTGGGCCACGGCGGAGGCCTCCCAGATCAGCACGCGCGGATCGAAAGGTTTCGGAATGATGTATTTCGGCCCGAAACGCAGCCGCTCCCCGCGGTAGATCTTTTCGACCTGATAGGGCACTGGTTCCTTGGTGAGGTTGGCCAGCGCGTAGGCGGCCGCGATTTTCATCTCATCATTGATAGCGCGGGCGCGCACATCGAGCGCGCCCCGGAAAATAAACGGAAACCCGAGCACATTGTTGATCTGGTTTGGAAAATCGCTGCGTCCGGTCGCCATGATCAGGTCGTCGCGCGCACTCATGGCCTCATCGTAGGCGATCTCGGGGTCAGGGTTGGCCATCGCAAACAGGATCGGCCGGTCGGCCATGGACCGCACCATTTCGCGGGTAACGCAGTTGCCCACCGAAAGGCCTGCGAACACATCGGCGCCGCGCATGACGTCCGCCAGCGTGCGCGCATCCGTCTCGACGGCAAACGCTTCCTTGTGCGGGCTCATGTCTTCGGTGCGGCCCTTATAAATGACGCCGACGCGGTCGCAGAGCACCACGTTTTCGGGCTTCACCCCGAGGGCGATATAGAACTTCGCGCACGCGACCCCCGCGGCGCCGGCTCCGTTAAACACCACCTTGACCTCTTCGATGTCTTTTCCGGCGATCTGCAGGGCGTTGATGAGTCCGGCGCCGGAAATGATGGCGGTACCGTGCTGATCGTCATGAAAAACCGGGATATCCATCTCGGCTTTGAGCCGTTCTTCGATCTCGAAGCACTCGGGCGCGCGGATGTCCTCAAGATTAATGCCGCCGAAGGTGGGTTCCATCAGCTTGACGGCACGGATGATCTCCTCGGGGTCGCTGGTGTCGAGCTCGATGTCAAACACGTCGATATCGGCGAAACGCTTGAACAGGACGCCCTTGCCTTCCATGACGGGTTTGCCCGCGAGTGCGCCAATGCTGCCCAGGCCGAGGACCGCCGAACCGTTGGTGACCACCGCCACCAGATTGGCGCGGGCAGTGTATTCATAGGCCAGGCTGGGGTCTTTTTCGATTTCGCGACAGGGTTCGGCCACGCCGGGGGTATAGGCCATGGCCAGATCGCGCTGGGTGTGGCAGGGTTTGGTCGGGATGACCTCAATTTTGCCGCGCCGCCCCTGGCCATGATACTTCAATGCGTCTTCACGGGTGATCATTGGGTCCTCCTGTCGCCAGCCAATCGCTCGAAACGCACCCGGCGTGCGCGGAGCTGTGCGGGATTCACGTCGATAGCGCGCTCGTGGAATTGCCGGGCGAAAATGTCCGGTAATCGGGCCGAACGCCTCCGGCGGCAGACAGCCAAAACACCGCTCAGCGCCGGATCTTTCGTGGCGCAAGTATACTCCTTACCTGTGCGGTTCCGCATCCTTCCCCGGGCTGCGGAACTGCGTTATGCGGAGGCGTCCCCGCGTGCGGCCCGTCATGAGCTGACGGCGCAGTTTGGCGAGGCCGCGCTGAACCGTGCGGTGCACCACCGACGGATGCACGCCCGTCTCGCGTGCGGCTTCAACGTAGGTCATGCCGCGAAAGAAGATCAGATGGACGGCGCGCCGTTCCCGTGGAGTGAGCCGCGTCCGCATGTGCCGGCGCACCCAGCGCAGAAGCCGCGCCTTCTCGCGTCCGTAGTCGAGCGCTGCTTCAATTTCTTCGGGCGTCTCGTACCAGGGGCTGTGTGATTCGTCCAGCTCGTGAAACTGCTCGGGAGCGACGGGAAACTCGGTTTGCCAGAACCAGTACTTCACTTTCATGCGCAGATACCTCCCCGGGACGGCGTCGGCGCCGGCCCGCGTTTGTCCGGGAGGCATCGTGACAGGGAAAGGCGTGAAAAGACCTTTGCGAAAAGCGGGCGTTTTCTTTGATTATTCTTGTCAGGCGCCTTACGGCTGCGGGAGAGTCTCGAGGCGGTAGAGGTGGGTCTTGGTCCGCAGGAAAAGCGCATCGCCCGACACGGCCGGTGACGCGAGGCAGCCGGATTCGAGGCGGTTGCGGGCCAGGACCTCGAAATCGCGCCCGGCCTTCAGGACCGTGGTTTCGCCCTGCATGCTGGTGATGTAGATGCGCCCGTCCGCGTAGATGGGCGATGCCATGAAGTTGCCGCCGATGCGTTCGCTCCAGACCACGGCTCCGGTGAGCGCCTCAAGACAGGCGGCGTGGCCTTCGTTGCCGATCATGTAAATGAGGTCCCCGATGAGAAGCGGTGACGGCTGCTTGGGCACTTCCTTGCCGGTGTATCGCCAGGCGACATGCGTGCCGGTGATGTCGCCCTGGCCTCCGGGGCGGATGGCCCACAGCTCGGTCTGCCGGTGGCCGGTGACTACGTACACCAGGCCGTGGCCAAACAGGGGCCGCGGCGATGCGGAATGCCCGTTGTGATCCGTTTTCCAGAGCTCCGCCCCGGTGAGCGGGTCATACGCGAAGGCCGCGCAGGCGGCGGGCGAGATCAGCTGAGGCCGGCCTTCCCATTCGAACACGATGGGCGTGCAGAATCCTTTGTGGAAGTCGCCTCCCTGCACATACTGGCCGTCATCCTGCAGATCCTTCCATTCGGTCGAGCGATCCGTCTTCCAGACCGTCTCTCCG
>DAOSJS010000344.1:0-4377 GCA_035367355.1 Candidatus Hydrogenedentota bacterium | reverse complement strand
CTCGATGACATCCTCGCCTGGCTTCCCCTTGATGGACTGGAAGCGGCGCACCAGGCTCCCCTGGCTCAGTTGTGGGTGGAAGCGGGCGACGCCAAGCGCGAGGCGGGCGATCTGGACGCCGCCGCCGATTTATATCTCAAAGCCCATGGCGCGGATGAAGGCTCCGGGGCGGCGCGGCGGCTGGCCGAGGTGTATGCGGAATGGGCCACGCAATGGGAACGCCAAGGGCGGCACGATCAGGCGCTCTCCGCACTCGATGAAGCTCTCGCCTTGGCTCCGGGCGATGCGGCGCTCGGGGCGCAGCGGTCCGCCATGCTGAACCGGCGCAAACGGCGGCGCAATCTGGCGACGGCGGCTTGGGTCACCGGACTACTGCTGTTGACCGGCTTGTGCATCTATCTCCATACCCATCGGCCGATCCATAGCAAGCTTCTTTCGGCTCAATCCCCCGTGACGCCGAGTCCGACCGTCTCGACGCCAACTCCGCCCGCCGCACCGGCGCACCGGGTGACGCTGGAAGTCAGCGATGAGGATCATCTGGCCGTGGCCCAGCTCAATGGCGTATCCGTTTTGCCGCAACGCAAGAGTAGCTTTGAGGGGAGCGAAGAGGAGAGGACAACAGAGCCGTCGGCACCCGTGGACCTGACCGGTCGCATGAAACCGGGCGCCAACGAGTTTCATTTCCAGGTGCGCAACTCCGGGGAAGGCGGCTTTGTGCGCAGCCGTTTCACGGTGCGCGTGGATGACACGGTGGTCTATCAGAAAGGCATTGAGAAGCAGGATGCAGCGGAAGGGATTAAGTTTGAGGATCGGTTTACGCTCACGTGGCCACCCACGGAGCCAACCAAGATCGCGCAACAGTCATCGACCAATACCGACCCCTTTTTCAGCGCCGGGTCGAACGGCAAGCCATCCTCGCGCCCGTCATCGGAACGTGGTGCCTCAAGACAGGTTGCTTTTAAGGATGGCAAGATCAACGAGAGTGTGACGATTGGCCGGCTCGTCGGCTCAACTGAGGGAAATAATAGCACCTACTTCCTGCTTGCCATCCAGCATATCGAGAAGGCCTTCAAGCCGCCCCAGACTCGTCCGGATGCCACCTGCGAACTCAGCTTCGTGATCGGCAGGACGGGCGTGGTCCGCGACATTATCGTGAAGCGCAGCACCGGCACGCCCGAATGGGATCAGTGGGCCATCGATGCCGTCAAGCAAGCCACGCTGCCGCCGCTCTATGACAACATCAAGGCCGATGCGATCCCGGTCACGATCACCTTTGACTATGGTCCATAGGATGCTGACCACGCCGGCGCGTGCGGGAGAATAAACCATGCCCAAGTTTGATCCGGATAGTTATTCCACGGTGGACTCATACACTGAGGCGGTTGAAGCCTTTCATGCGGTGACGGGCATGCTCTTGTTTGAGTTTGCGCGTGATGAACGGGAACTGCGGGATAAGATCATCTGCAACTTCATCGCTCGAACCAACATGATGGTCCGATCCATCTTCCGTCTCTGGGATCTTCAGGATTACCAGGATTGCTGGATCATTTTCAGAAGCTTACTTGATCGCTTTTTTCATTTGCGCCACCTTCAGGAACGCAACGAATTCGAGCCGTTTGAGGCCTGGTCGTTCTTGAAGCAATGCAACGCGCTCGATCGCGTGCGGAACGATCCCGATATCGGTGCCATGCAGAACAGCCCGTTATTCTCTTTGACAGAGGATCAGAAGCAACGGGCGAAATCGCTTGCCCAGCAACCGCCAGTCTGGACGCGGCCC
Source organism: Candidatus Hydrogenedentota bacterium (assembly GCA_035367355.1). Classification (GTDB taxonomy): domain Bacteria; phylum Hydrogenedentota; class Hydrogenedentia; order Hydrogenedentales; family SLHB01; genus UBA2224. Next base: position 2,600 of record DAOSJS010000344.1, on the reverse strand, counting down.
AAAGCAGAAGATATTGCGAAACAATCGAACATGCGCTTTCTGTATCGGTTTGGATATGATTATGCCTCGACGCATGTCCATCCGATGGCCGACGACGGACTGCAAGATTTCTTCAGCATCACGAAATTGGAACCGGCACCCGACTTCCCCGATCAGCGAAGTGTGTTGTCGAACACGCTTCTGGTCGGAATCATGATCGTGCAAGATGGACTCAATGCGAGCACCTATTCATGGCGCGCTGTGGTCTATAATTTTCTGGATGATATGCTCCATTTTCTGGACACCGGATCGAATCAGTATCAGCAGCAGGTGCTCAAACTCGCGGCCTTCATTCAGGCGCGCGAGCATTTATGCGTGCGAAAATCAACTGATGGCACGACGGACGGAAGCGTGTCACTCCCTCAGTGACCCCATGACCAGCCCTTGCGGTCGATGCACAGACTCCCTTGGCCCCCGGTCGCCATCACCTTTGATTGTGGTCCATAGAATGCCAACTACTTGCGTGCCCGAGTTATCCACACCCCCCTCTCTTGACCGATCTGTGATGTGTGATATAATGATATCATAATATCAAACATATGAATGAACAGAGAACCACACAGGGCGCGAATCTTCAGCCGATGACTGAGGATGAGGCCCTCAACGCCGCCCACTTGGGCACCGGCCAGTATCAGCCGGGAGAAGTCTATTATCAGCCGATCAGCCGCACAATCTGCCGGGCGGTGCTGATTGCCGGCCGGGACCGTGAGAATCATGTCGTGGGTTGGTATCTGCCCCATCCCGATGAAGCCAAACAATTGGGTCAACAAGCCGGCTATCTGATCCCCGCCCTCTTTTCCCGGCCCGAAACCGAACTCTCCATCCCCGATCCTTCCTTGTCCAACGCATCCCTCAAAGCCATCATCAACCGACTTTTCTTCCCCGAAAAGATATCTGGCATTTTGAACTAACCCCACGATGTATGAAGTCAAGCACACCCAAGCAACCGATCAAGTCCCTCATCATCCGCATGGATGATGATCTCTTTCAGGCGCTCCGAGAGCGCAGCTTTCTCAAGAATGAATCCCGTGCGGAGATCGTGCGCCAGGCACTGCACGCCTTTCTGAAAAAATAATCCATCACATCAAACAGACGGCTTTCCCGGCCGTCTTTTTGTATTTCATCCTTGTGCATTCTCGACACGGACCACTCCCTTGGCCCCATGCGTCCCCGGCGTAATGTGAGAAGTGGAAGCCTGCTCGCGGCATCATCTCTGGCCGCGACATCCATTCACCCTCACAAGGAGGACCATGCCCATGGTCACGCTCTCCACGCCACGGGTCAGCGAACCCCGGCCGATTGGCGAATCCGCCACCATCGCCCTGGATCGACTGCTCCCCAGCAAGGCCAACCGCCCGGTCGCCAAGGACGACGACCTCAAAGGCTTGGCCGCGAGCATCGCCGCTGTCGGCCTGCTCTATCCCCTGATCGTCCGGTCCAACCCCGACGTTCCCGATACCTTCCGCATAATCGCCGGCGAGCGGCGCTTTCGGGCACTCAAGCGGCTCAAGGCAATTGCCGCGCCCTGCGTCATCGTCAGTGGTGACAGCGAAGCCCCGGACCCCGAGATTCTGCGCGTGGTCGAAAACCATCAGCGCAAGAACCTCTCGCCCCTGGAAGAGGCGGCTGCAATCCGTGCCTTGCTTGATGCCGGGCAGGAGATTGAAACGGTTGCCCGGGCGCTCGGCCGCACCCGCGCCTGGATCGCCCGCCGCTCCAGCCTGACCGAACTCTCGCAAGTCTGGATCGCGGAGATCAAAAATCCCGAAAGCAAGATCGCGCTCTGGCCGCCCTCGCATCTGGAACTGATCGCCCGCTTTCCCATGGACGTGCAGGACCGGATGCTGGAACGCTGGGGCCACAGTTGGCGCTGGAACGTTCCAACACTGGACGATCTCAAAGCGGCCACGGGCGATTGCCTGCGGCTCTTGGCATCCGCGCCCTGGAAGCAGGATGACGAGACGCTGGTGCCCACGGCGGGAGCATGCCTCTCGTGCGCCAAGCGTTCATCCTGCGCCCCGGAACTGTTCCCCGACGAATTGCCGGAAAATGGCGGCCATGCCACCGCCGGTGATCACTGCCTGGACCCCATCTGCTGGCAGGCCAAGGCGAAAGCGTTCCTGACGCGGCGGATCGAAACGCTGCGCCGGGACTACCCGAGCCTGATCCTGCTCAACGGCGGGGACTATAATCAGCGTGCCGCCCTGGCCGAAGCCTTCCAGAGCGAAGTCTTCAATGCCTGGGATACGGCCATCGGCAAAAAGTCGGACACGGGAGCCGTGCCGGCGCTGGTGGTCAGTGGAGCCGGGCTGGGACGGCTCAAATGGGTCGTGCCCGCCACCGATGGTCCGACCACGCCCGCCTCACGGCGGCTGGAACGAATCGCCCACAGCGAGGACAGCGGCAATGGCAACGGCGTCCATGAGCGAACGGCGGACGAGAAGAAAGCGCCCTATGACAAACGCCGCCGCCAGCTCGTGATCGACGCCATCAAAGCCAAGCTCGAAGCCTTGGCCCAGGAACCGGACCGGATGAAGCTGGCCGGAACCGAAGGCGGCGAA
>DAOSJS010000343.1:0-4377 GCA_035367355.1 Candidatus Hydrogenedentota bacterium | reverse complement strand
CAAATGGCGCGACGATATACGCCCCGGTAAGATTAGCAAATGGCTTGACAGGCCTGTCGAAAGGCACTGCGACCGCTTCGCTATTCCTTGGCCCAAAATATCTGGGACTCAAGTCTCCGGAGCGGGTTCGCGGGATTCTCTGCTGTGAACAACACCTGAAGGGTTTCGCAGATACGGTCCTGTTAAAGCTCGCGCCCGCCCGCCCAGAAAGCGTCGTCAACTGATTATTAGAAGTACTTTACGCCCCTGTAAGAATTCGTTTGATTGTCGGTTGCTTTTGGGTATGAGCCCACCCGCGGGCCCGGGCCGAGCTCAGAACCACGCAAAGGAGGCGCTGATGAACAGGGGGCTTACGGGAGTCTTCCACACATCAAGTGACATGCTGTGCAAAATAGCCGCCGATCTACGAAAACGCTACGGTGATGCCGACGCCGAGGTCTTTCTCTTCCGCCGGGCAAACACAGCGGCACAAGCGCATAAGGGAAAACTGTCGGAGATCCTGCGACCGTTCCTCCAGTTCTGCCAGGAATTCCCCTATTCCCAGGTGGACTACCAGCCCCTGCACCCCTACGGGCTGGTCTGCCGGGTCTTGTGCAATTGTCATATGCGGGATACCCCTTGCCGCATCTGGTGCCACACCGCAGAGGAGCGCCCGAACGCCATGGTGCTCCTCACCCGTGTAAACGGCGAGGACATCGCCCTTGGCGGCCGGGGAACACCCCCTCAATGAGCGCTTGGTAATTTGTCAGTTTTTTATCCCTGTGAAAGGCGTCAACCCAGCAAACCCAAAGGAGCGCAGAGCCATGCACAAACACGATGCGGAAAACGAGACGACTCACAGACAGGAAACGGCAGTGACGGAAATGACGCAGGACTCCGCGCGGGACTGGAGCGTACGCTATGCCCCCGTACCGGAAACAACGAATCCCGAAGATGCCGGTGCGCAGACGGAGCGCGTGGCGGCCGAAAGCGCCGACGCGGCCTCCATTGCGCGCAGAGTGAAATTGCCGCATGGATTTCATTTAACTGCCCATGCCTGGGTGCGCATGACGGCGAGAGCCATTCCAACCGTGGCGGTGGAGATGGCTTTGGCTTACGGGCGGAAGGTGCGCGTACACGGAGCCCGGTATTACGTGCTTGGGAGGCGCGAGATAGACCGGGCGAGACGAAGCGGCCTGGATTTTCGCCAGTATGAAGGCATCCAGGTGGTCGCCTCCGCCGAACAGCCGATAATCTACACCGTATATCGCAACCGCGATTTCAAACACACCCTCCGGGCGGCCCGCCGCCCCTGGCGGACGCACCACTGACGTACGTTCGGGCGCTGCCGAGTGTGCGCCTGGCCCGCCGCCTGAGCATGGAAACCGAGAGGCGCCCGACGTTCCAGGCGCCCTTCTTTGTCACTTGCTTATTGTTTTGAAGGACTTTGGAACCTCCAAACCGCAAGGAGAACACAGCCATGCAGAACAACGCGAAAAACAATCAGACTGCTTCCAGAAACATTCACTTCAGAGGCCAGAACTTTGCCGTGCCGGTGAATTCCCAGGGCATTGTCACGGGCGAGGACATCAAGGATCACCTTGGACTTTCAGACGACACCATACTCGTGCGGGACACCGGAAGCGGCTTCCAGTCGGTGCAGCCGTCCGACGAGGTAGCCGATGGTGCGCGATGCGCTGCCGTGGGACGCTTTGCCACTGCCGGCCGGGATATCCGCCGCCTGAACGCGGAATTGCAGTTGCTCATGACGATGTATGGGAATGACCGCGTGTCGTGGCCCCGCACTCAGAACTGGGTGATGATAAGAGACTTTCCCCTGCCAGCGGGGTGGAACTTTAAGACCTCCGACATCGTGGTGATCCTGCCAGACAATTACGGCTTCGGTGAGCCATTGAAACACTGCTTTGTCGACCCGGCGCTGCGATTTCTCCACAACGGGAACTGGAAGAAGATCGACCACTATTTCGACAGCGAAAGAGGGTATACCCCTCACCCGGAATTCAATGCGAAGGGATGGCGCTACCTGTGCCTGCATATGAAGACCTGGACTCCGGATTCGTGGGTGCAGACTTATCTGGACGCGATCACCACGTTTCTCAGCGACCCTTTCGCCGGCTGGCCCACCTCGTAGGGCCCCGTAGCGCAATCTGCGCGCTGATCAGGCGCCATGAAAAAAATAAGCGACGTCCTCGCTGGGCAGCAGCTTACAAGATGTGGCCTGCCGCTTGAGCATGGAAACAGGAGCGCTCGACGTTCCAGTCGCTCCTCTTTGTCACTTGCCTATTGCTTTAAAGGGTCTTGGATCTTCAAATCCCCAGGGAGAACACAGCCATGCAGAACAATGCGCAAGACAATCCGACCGAATTCAGAACCATTTGCTTCGCAGGCCAGAAGTTTGTCGTGCGGGTGGATCTCCCAGTCTTCGGCGGGGCTATCACAGATCCAGAAATGGGCGGGGTGATGGTGCCAAACCAAGGAGATCCAGCTTCGGATACCTGGTTTGGGACCGTGAGCAGTTTCATCACAGCCGGCCAAAACACCGGCCATCTGAACAAGAAACTGCAGCAGCGCCCGGGACTTGAACAAGCCGAGGCGGCGATACCAGAGCCTGCATCTGAAGGGATGAAAGCAGGACTGGAGGAAGCAGCACAGCCTGGACGCGCTCACCGCGCTTCTCGGCGACTCCTTCGCCGCCTGGCCCATATCGTACGGTTCCGGCTCGGAATGCGTACGTTGAGCAGACGCAATAAGAAGCAGGAGCAGACACTCACTATGCAGGCGCAACCGACAAGGCACGATCTTTCGCAGCCCGCCAGCTCTGACCCGAACGGGATTAAACCCAGACCCGCGAGGCTGGTGTGCACCGAACGGCAGTGGGCGGCCTTTCGCAACCACCTCATCCAATCGGACGGCCTTGAACATGCCGCATTTGCGCTGCTCGGACGAAGCGACACCGGCGACGCGATCAAGTATTACATGCACCGTCTCTTGCTTGTGCCCGACGACCGGTGCGTCCAGCAGCACGCTGCCTTCGTCGAGCCCGAAATTGATTTCATCCTGGAGTGTTTCCAGAAATACATCCAGAGCGGCGCAGCTGCGATCCTGCACGCGCACAGCCACCCCTTTACACCACGCGCGACCTTCAGCGGGACGGACGATTACTATCTTCCCGGCGAAATAGACAGCCTTGCGAGCGTTGTGGCCATGATGGCGTCAGACGTACCTCGCCGTTTCGCCAGAATAGTGCTCGGGCAGAGCGAGGACGGTTTCACGGCCGAGGTTTATTCTGAAGACCATATCATACGTGAGCGCATCGTTGCCGTGGACGTGATTGGGAAGAGCGGGATCCGAACCATCGTATGCCAGGGAAGACACCCTGCGCCTGGGCTAGCCGACGCGACCGATGCGTTGACGGAAGCGGACCGGCAGCGGTTGGATCGCAACCTCAACTGGCTGGGCGAAGTTGGACAGAAGAAGATTGCGGAGACCCATATTGCATTGTGCGGGTTGGGCGGGCTCGGCGCGGAAGTGATGAAAAACTGCCGTGGCTTGGGCATCAAGCGATACACGCTGATCGACATGGATCGCATAGAAATTACGAACATGAACCGTCTGCCGTATCCGGCAACGAGTGTCGGGCAATATAAGGTGGACGAGGCGCGCAAGTTCCTGCTCGAAGTCATCCCCGACGCTGAAGTGATCGCACTTCGGTGTCCGGTGGAGGACCCCGCCGCGCAGGAGGCGCTCCTCAAAGCCGATCTCATCGTCAATAGTCTGGATGACGACGGAGCGCGCTTCAGCACTCAAATACTTGCCGCACGCCACCTCATCCCGCTGCTTGACCTGGGGTCGGGCATCGCGCTCAAAGCGGGCCACCGTGAAGTGACCGCCATGGGCGGGCAGGCGATCTTCTACGCCCCAGGGGAGGCGTGTCTCGTTTGCCAGGGCCTTGACCCCGCAAGAATAGTCTCCAGAGAGTTCCGAAAATTCTACCGGCAGATAGGCTACGTACAGGGTACGGACGAAACGCCCACGTCTGTGGTTACCATCAATTCCGTCATGGGTGGTGTCGCCGGTGATATTATCATGAAGTATCTGACTGGATTCAGCAGCATTCCTTCCTGGGTGGCCTGCGATCTTCTCCAGCATGAGACACAAACCCTGTCCTTTGTCCGCCGCGATGACTGTCCCATTTGCGGGGAGCACGGGATCGAAGGTCTGGGCACGGACATGACGAAGCCCATCGAATCCCCGGGCCAGCCCTCGCGCCCATTTTCGATGCCTTTCGTCGAGGAATCGTCGCAAGACCCTGTGCAGACACCTGAGACCTCTGTGACGCCCGAGATCCCCCCGGCAGCCGAGGAGGTCCAGAGCGCC
>DAOSJS010000342.1:0-4393 GCA_035367355.1 Candidatus Hydrogenedentota bacterium | reverse complement strand
CGACGGTTATTATCATTACCACGGGTCCCGCGGTGGTCTCCTGGATTCTCCAGGTCGCGGGTTGAGGCTTCCGCCGCATAGAGGGAGGCTGGGGTCATGAGAGTGCTCGTCAGTGGCGCGTCCGGACTCATTGGTTCAGCGCTGTGTGATGCCTTTTCGCAACGCGGCGACTCTGTTACGAAGCTTGTTCGAAAAGAATGGAGTCCGTCTGAAAACGAGATGCTCTGGAATCCCGCTGCGCCAAATCTGGAACCAGACAAGTTTGAGGGATTTGACGCTGCCATTCATCTGTCCGGCGAAAGCATCGCTTCGGGCCGCTGGACCGAACGGAAAAAAGGGGAGATCATTGAGAGCCGGACCCGCACCACGAAACTGCTCGCCCGCACTTTTCGTGAACTTGATTCGCCCCCTGAAACCTGGGTGGTCGCGTCGGCAACGGGTTTCTACGGCAATTGCGGCGATCGCTGGCTGGACGAGGACCAGCCCTGCGGCGAGACGTTCCTCGCTGAAGTCAGCCGCCAGTGGGAAGAAGCCTCCTACGCCGCCCGTGACATAGGCATCCGCGTGATCAACGCGAGATTCGGCATCGTCATGAGCCGGCAGAAAAGCCCGTTTACCCGAATGCTGCTGCCTTTCAAACTGGGCCTGGGCGGCCCCGCGGGCCCGGGCACCCAGTATCTGAGCTGGATCACGCTGCATGATGCGGTCCGCGCCATTGTGCATGGCATCGCCACGCCATCGCTGGAGGGGCCTGTCAACGTGGTGTCCCCGCATCCTGTTCGTAACAAAGAGCTGGCGGCCGGACTCGGCCGCGCCCTGAGCCGTCCGGCCGTCCTGCCGTTTCCCGCGTTTGCCGCGCGCATGCTGCTCGGAGAGATGGCCGACGAGCTTCTGCTGGCCAGTCAACGGGCGACTCCTCGAAAACTTCTCGAATCCGGCTTCACCTTTGATTACCCTGAACTCGACCAGGCCCTGCGCCTGGTGCTCGAAGCCCGGTAAGCCATGCCGGAACCGCTCACCCCTGCACACGCCCGCAAGTCGGCATCCTGGAAGCAACGGGTTTTTGCCTGGGTGCTTCATGCGGGAAACCGCCTGATGCGGGGCGTGGCCCCGCAGCGGCGAAACCGGCTGTTCAGCATGCTTTCGGGCCGGGTGCTCGAGATTGGGCCCGGTGCAGGCGCCAATCTGCCGTACTATCCGCGCGGCACCACGTTGTTCGGCCTCGAACCCAACCGCTACCTGTTCCGGTATCTTCGGGAAGAAGCCCGCCGATCCGCCAGAACCATGCATCTCATCAAAGGACGGGCCGAATCTCTCGGCCTCCGTGGCAATTCCATCGATGCGGTCGTCTGCACCCATGTCCTGTGCTCCGTAGACGACCTCGATGCGACGTTTCGCGAGATTCTCCGTGTTTTGAAGCCCGGCGGCTTGTTCATTTTCTTCGAACACGTTGCTGCGCCGCGGGCCACCGCGCTCCGCGCCGTGCAGCGGCTCCTGCGCCCGGGATGGCAGAAAGTGGGGGAGGGCTGCCGTCCTGACCGCGAACTGTGGCGCGCTCTCGAAATCGCCGGATTTACCCAGTTGACGTACGAGCATTTTCGAGTGCCCTGGGCCCTTATTGTCTCACCACACCTCGCCGGATGGGCCTTTAAACCATGGAATTCCGCCTGAGCACCCCCGCGCGACCGATCGGCCTGCTGTGCCCCATGGAAATCACGAAATACGGGTCCTGCTCAGCCCCTCGTATCCCCGGCAGAGCAACGGGGGAACGACGGCAGCTGAACAGAATGACGAAAAACCGCCGCCCGAATGCTGGGAAATAAATCGCATCTTTTGCCGAAAGAAGTACTTAACATATTTAAATTAAACAATTTACAGTAAACTGCGGACAAAATCGGCCGAAATCTGCGGCTGGCCCGAAACTTGCTCATTTCCAGCAGGGTAGAGCCTGCTTCCTGCGGAAGCAGGTTACCCGCGAACGGCACCGCCGGTATCCGTGGTGCAACGCCAGCGCTCCGACGCATCTAAAGCGGTGGTATACTTGCGAGGGGAGACGTGGCGGTGTCGACAGGTCATCCGCGAAGGGTTTTGCTGTCTGCTCCGGCCCTGTGACGGCATGCCCAAGCGGCGGGGTTCATATGAGCCTCGACCACAGCATCTGGTATGGGTATACTAGGAGCCGGTCCAACGGGGAGGAATTCCGCAATGCCAACTTTCACGTATGTTGCGCGCGGTCGTGACGGAAAACGTGAGACCGGCAAAATGACAGCCGAAAACCGCCAGGCAGTTGTTCGAACACTGCAGGGAAAAGGAATGGTTCCCGAACGTGTCGAAGTGCTGGGGGGAGAGAAAAAGGCCCGGCGCGACCCCAAGGTCAAGACCTCGGAGCTGCTTGTGTTCACGCGCCAGCTGTCCACCATCGTAAACGCCGGCCTGCCTCTGCTCCAGGGCTTGGACATTCTTGCCGAACAGACAGAGGATCCGCGCTATGCCGCGGTTATTCAGGGCATTGCAGACGATGTCGAGGCCGGCGAGACCTTTTCCGACGCTCTGCGGAAACATCCCCGAATCTATTCAGACCTCTTTGTCAGCATGATTCGCGCGGGTGAAGCCAGCGGCAACCTGGACGGGGTGTTGCTGCAACTTGCTGAATACCTGGAATCCATGGAAGAGCTGAAACGGCGCATTCGCTCCGCCATGACCTATCCCGTTGTAGCGTTGAGCATGATTCTGCTGATCGCCGCGGGGCTGATCATTTTTGTTGTGCCGCAGTTTGCGGAGATCTTTTCGGGGTTTGGCCGGCAGCTCCCCGCGCCGACCCGCGTGCTGATTGCGGCCAGTTCGTTTCTCAAACAATGGTACGGCATGCCGCTGATCATTGCCGTGATTGTCGCGGCAGTCTTCATCGTGCGCATGTACGGCTCGACATCGACGGGCAGATTCCACCTTGACTCACTTAAACTGCAGATGCCGATTTTCGGGAAACTCCTCCGCAAAGTGGCCATCAGCCGCTTCGCCCGCACGCTCAGCACCCTGACCCGCAGCGGTGTGAACATCCTCGGCGCTATGGAAATTGTCGAGCGAACCGCCGGCAACGAAGTCTTCGCGCGTGCCATCAGCACAGCGGCGGATTGTGTGCGCAACGGCGAAACACTGGCCGATCCGCTCGCGCGAAGCGGCCAGTTCCCCGCGATGGTGACCCGCATGATTGGCGTCGGAGAAAAGACCGGCGCCCTGGAACAGATGCTGCAGAAGGTGTCGGATTTCTACGATTCGGAGGTCCGTGCCGCGGTGGATGCCTTGACCAGCATGATCGAGCCTATCTTGATTCTGCTGATGGGCCTGGTGGTGGGCGGCATTGTGGTCGCCCTGTTCATGCCCATCCTGCAGCTCTCGGGGCTTGTGCAGCAATAGGAACCGGCCGGGATCTCGCCTGATGGACGGGATGATGTTCGGAATGAAGGCAGCCTGGTCGCGCCCGTGCGGGAATTGCGGGGTTCACCGGCCAAATAGGCTAAAGTCTAAGGGTTGCGTGGTCGATAATATCGGGTGAGGTAGCGTCTGTACGCTATCTAAACCGTGAAAGTCGCGCATGGTGCAGGAGGATGGTCCATGTCGGGAGCGTTTTCCGCGGGCGGACTCATTACCGGGCTGGATACTAACGCATTGATCGCACAGCTCATCGCGCTGGAGCGCCGGCCAATTGCGCGGCTTCAGCAGCGCATTGCTGCTTTGGAGACACAGCGCGGCGCCATCGGCGGTGTGCGCACCCAACTGCAGACCCTGCGCAACCGCGCGGAAGATTTCCGGCTGAACACGGTGTTCGGCCAGTTCCGCACGGCTTCCAGCGAAAATACCGTTCTGGCGACGTCACTTACAGGCGCAAATGCTGCACCGGGCGTGTACACGGTCGAGGTGTTGCAACTCGCCAGCGCCACCATTGCCCGCAGCAGCAGCGCGCTCGGTGCCGCCATCTCCCCGGATGCCGCGCTCAGCGGCAGCGGCATCCATACCGAGGTCACCGCGGGCAGCTTCACCATCAACGGCACAACGTTCACCATTGACCCCGACACCCAGAGCCTCAACGATATCCTGGCCGAGATCAACAGCAGCGGCATCGGGGTGCAGGCTCACTACGATCCGGCCGAAGACAAAGTCACTCTGGAAAACAGCAGCGCCGGAGACACGAGCCTCATCAACTTCGGCGCATCTACTGACACCAGCAATTTTCTTGCCGCGCTCCATCTGACCGGCGCCTACCAGGCTACCGGCGATAACGGCGCCACCGTCGTCACGAGTTCGCGAAACCTCGGCGCGGTGGATATGTCGGCGGCCCTCAGCGACGGCGCGTTTCGAAACGGCGCGGTGACCGCGGGCAGCTTCCGGATCAACG
>DAOSJS010000341.1:0-4396 GCA_035367355.1 Candidatus Hydrogenedentota bacterium | reverse complement strand
CATGAGCACGCAGTTTGATGGATTCAACGTGAAACCCTACGGGTCGACGGAGCCGTCGGAACCGCCCGAGGGTTTTGACTATGACATGTGGCTCGGACCCGCGCCGGAGAAACCCTACACGGTCGATCGCTGCACTCCGCTTGGCGCGTACCACATTTACGATTACGCGCTGGGATTCATCGCGGGCTGGGGCGCCCATCCACTGGATATCGCGCAGTGGGGGCTGGGCCGCGATCACACCAGCCCGGTGTATTACACCGGGACCGGCAAAATCCCCGCGGGCGGCCTCTGCGACAGTATCGAGTCGTGGGATGTCCATTGTGAGTACGAGGACGGTCTGCCGATCCGGTTCATGGGAAGCCGCGTCGCCGAGCCGATCGTGAGCACGTACCGCAAATGGGGCGACCACGGGACGACGTTTTTCGGCAGCGACGGCTGGGTGAGCGTTGATCGGTCCGGGATGATCACCAACCCGCCCGCGCTGGCGGATGTTCAACTGAAAGCCGACGACCTGCGCCTTAAGGTGTCTGAGGGCCAGGAACGCGATTTTATCGACTGTGTAAAATCGCGTGAAGAGACAATCAGCCCGATCGAATCGGCCGTTCGCTCTGACGCCATCAGTCACCTCAGCGACCTGGCCATCCGAGTCGACCGCCCGATCCGGTGGGACCCCCGGCACGAACGCGTCGTCGACGATCCCGGCGCGGCGCAACGCCTGCACCGCCCGCTGCGCCAACCCTGGAATCTCGACAAACCCATGGTCACCGACGGCTGGGAAGGCTGATTGGCGAGTAAAGAGAGTTGCCTGTGCCTCGTGCGCGCGACGGCGAAAAGGAGTTCAGCCTCACTCTGTCGTGCAAAGGCATGGCGCAGGGAACATGAATTCCGGCACTTTCTTTGCATCGCTGCATCTTTCTGTGAGAAAATACTATTAATGAGAGGTGGAGAGCAGCAAAGTCGATGAATCGCGTAGCCGTAAAGCCAAGACTGCTCAACTGGGCGCTCGAAAGATCGCGAAAGACTCCTGACGAACTCCAGAAGCGCCAACCCTGCCGGCGTATCAACAAATGGCTTACTGGAGAGGTGCATCCGACACATCGGCAGCTCCAGGATTTCGCCACGGCCACGTCGACACCCTTCGGCTATTTTTTCTTGCCCGACCCCCCCGAAGAGGCCCTTTCCATTCCGGATTTCCGGACGTTGCCTCGAGGGGCTGTGCGGCGGCCCAGCGCAAACCTGATTGAAACGCTTCATACGATGCAGCGGCGCCGGGATTGGCTTCGCGACGTCCTGATTGAGGAGAGTGCCGAGCCCCTGGATTTCGTGGGCAGCGCCAGTCTCAGTGATCCTCCGGAAAACGTTGGGCAGGAGATGCGTCGCGCAGTGGGCCTCGACGAGGGCTGGGCGGGTGAAGTGCGCACGTGGACCGAAGCCGTGCACGAGCTGCGCCGTGCCATCGAGAAGCTGGGTGTGATGGCGGTAATCAACGGTGTGGTGGGAAATAACACGCACCGCAAGCTGGATGTAGAAGAATTCCGGGGCTTTGCACTCAGCGACGCCTACGCTCCATTGATCTTTGTAAACGGCGCCGATTACCGATCGGCGCAGATGTTTACGCTGGCCCACGAACTGGCCCACCTGTGGCTGGACAGCGAGGGACTCTCGGGTTTTGAGGGTGTTATTGCGGGCGGCAGCGACGTAGAGCGGTTTTGCGACGCTGCAGCAGCTGAGTTCCTGGTTCCCGGACGCGAGTTACGGGCGTTTTGGCCGAGCGCGGGGCGCGATGCCGAACCGTTCCAGGCCATAGCCCGGCAATACAAAGTGAGCCCGATAGTCGCTGCGCGCCGAGCCTGGGATCTGCACCTGATCGGTCGGAGCGATTTCTTCGGGTTCTACGACGACTACCGGGCTGAGGAACATCGGAAAAAGGTCACCGGTGCGGGCGGTGGAGATTTCTACAACAATCAGAATACGCGCGTCGGTGAGCTGTTTGCCGCGGAGGTTGTCCGGGCGGCAAAAGAAGGCCGGATACAGTTCCGGGAGGCGTACAGCCTGACTGGTCTTTACGGGGCTGCGTTTAAAAACTACGCCAAGCACCTGGGATTCGACATGCTATGAGCAACGTTGGGCCATATCTCCTGGATTCCGACGTTTTCATACAAGCGAAGAATCAATACTACGCCTTTTCGATTTGTCCGGGCTTCTGGGACTGCCTTCTCGGGCATTTTCAGTTGGGGAATATCTTCAGCCTTCAAGAAATTCGCGAAGAGTTGCTCCGCGGAAATGACGAGGAAGACCTGGTGCGATGGGTGAAGAACAAATTGCCCCGTGATTTCTTTCTCCCGGCAAGTGAGCAAAACGTGACTCGCCACTTTCAGGATATCATCTTGTGGGTGCAGGAGAACTCACAGTTTAAAGATCAGGCAAAGAGCAAGTTTGCCGCGGGAGCCGACGGCTGGCTGGCCGCATTCGCCAAGGCACACAATTATGTTGTCGTTACTGGCGAACAATTTCATCCTGATGCCAAAAACAGAGTCCCACTGCCAAATGTGTGCAAAAAATTCGATGTCCAATACGGGGATGTTTTCAAAATGTTATGTGATTTGGGCGTGCAATTTGAGTGGAAGCGGTAGTGCCGGTCATGCCCGAGCAACCCGCCGAGAGCGGCTTTAAGACCACAATCAGTCATATTTGTGGGAAAACGGCGGGCGTTTGACCCAAATGCCGCGACGAACCGGGCGCGGCAGCCAAAATGAGGCAACAGGACAGGAACCCAGGGTCTACGTGTGCACAGAGATAGTCCCACCGGCTTCCTGCTTTCCCTTTCGCGCGCCCCGGCGTGGATCTAGACGTTTGTTGTAAGAAGTGCGCGCCGGCTCAGTTTTTGGAATCCTAAACGAGGCGCGATACACTTTGACTTGCTTGGATTGCCTGCTCATTGGCGTGAAATATGGGCTTTTCCACTGTTTGTTACCCGAAATGACGTCTGAAGCTTCGTCAATATGTGAATTTACGGACCACGGAGAATCTGCCGATGGAATATCGTCCGCTTGGAAATAGCGAATTGAGTGTGTCGGCCTATGCCTTTGGCGCGTGGCAGCTGGCCGATACGGCATACTGGGGTGAACGCGATGACGCGGACGCCGAGGCGGTGGTGCAGGCGGCCATCGACGCGGGCGTCACGCTGTTTGATACTGCGGAGAGCTACGCCGGTGGCAGGTCGGAGGAGGTGCTTGGCAAGGCATTGGGCGCGCGGCGCAGCGAGGTGCTCATTGCCAGCAAGGTCTCGCCGGATCATTGTCTCCGGCCCGAAACCCTGCGTGCAGCCTGCGAGGCGAGCCTGAAACGGCTGGGGACCGGCGTTATCGACTTGTATCAGGTTCACTGGCCGTGCGATCCCGCACGTTTCGAGGATGCGGCGGCGGAATTAGTGCGTCTGAAGGGCGAAGGCAAGATCCGCGCCATTGGGGTCTCGAATTTCGGACCGCGCCACCTGGATGCATGGATGAGATCGGGTCCCTGCGATTCAAACCAACTTGGCTACAACCTGTTGTTCCGGGCCATTGAATACGAGACGGCGCCCGCATGCCGGGAGCACGGCGTCGGGATCCTGGCCTACATGCCGCTGATGCAGGGCATCCTGGCGGGCCGCTGGAAGTATGTGGATGAGATCCCGGAAATGCGCCGCCGCACGCGCCATTTCTCCTCGGAACGCCCCGGCACGCGGCACGGGGAGCCCGGTTGCGAAACCCTGCTGATGCGGGCGCTGGAGGAGCTCGAGGCGCTGTGCGGGTAGTTGGGCGAACCCATGGCGCGCGTGGCCATCGCGTGGCTGCTGCGCCAGCCGGGCGTGGCCTCGGTGATCGTCGGCGGCCGCACGCCTGAGCAACTGAAACGGAACCTCGCCGCGGCCGATCTCGTGCTGGATGATGCAATCATCCAGCGGTTAAACAAGATCACCGGCCCTCTCAAGGAAAGCCTCGGATCCAATCCGGACATGTGGTGCGGCGAGGCAGAGCGGCGCATCCACTGAGCCGGACCGGGGGCAATTTTGAGTCTGTCCGAGGATTGGCCTAGCCGCGCAACTCGGGTTTGGGTTCGCGCTGCATGAGCGCCGCGATGGACTGCCGCGGGTCGCCGCCTTCGAAAAGCACGCGATGGACCTGCCCGCAGATAGGCATATCGACGCCGTATTTCCGCGCAAGCGCGACGGCAGACTGGGTTGTGCGCACGCCTTCGGCAACCATGTGCGAAGTTTTTTCGAAGTCTTCGGGAGCTTCGCCCCGGGCGATGCGTTCGCCCAGGCCGCGGTTGCGCGAATGGCGGCTTTCGCAGGTCACGATGAGGTCGCCCATGCCGCTGAGCCCCGCAAACGTGAGCGGGTCGGCGCCCATGG
>DAOSJS010000340.1:0-4412 GCA_035367355.1 Candidatus Hydrogenedentota bacterium | reverse complement strand
CGAGCGAATTCAACGGCTCGGCACGGAAGCCTACCTGGACCGCAAGCTTCATGAGCCGCTGTTGCACCGCGGATTTATCCGAATGGCGCGCAAACGCCCCTTTAAAATGGCCATGGCGGACCAGTCCACCGAAGGCATCCCCTACTGGAAAGCGCTGGTGGGCAGCATCGCGCTCGCGCGCAAACTGCGCACGGTGCTCGACGGGCAACCCATGGTCGGCGTGCTGCTGCCGCCGACGGTCGGCGCGGCCCTCACCAACATTGCGCTGACGCTCATGGGAAAGACCGTCGTGAACCTCAATTACACGGCATCGGACGACGCCCTGGAAAGCGCGGCGCGCCGCTGCAATCTGACGCAAGTGCTCACGGCCCACGCATTCCTGAACAAAGTGAGCTGCGCCGTGCCGGCGAAAGCCGTCTATCTTGAGGACATCCGCAAGACGATCGGGGGTTTTGACCAGCTGATGGCCATCTTCATGGCGGCGCTGTTGCCCATGCGCCTGCTCGAGCGCCGGCTTGGCGGACCGGCCCGCCGTTCTCCGGACGATCTGGCGACGATCATCTTCAGCAGCGGAAGCGAAGGCGAGCCCAAGGGGGTCATGCTGAGCCATTTCAACATCATGAGTAATATCGAATCGGCGCTGCAGGTATTCCCGCATCATCGTGGAGACGGCATGATGGGCATCCTGCCGTTTTTCCATTCCTTTGGCTACATGGCGACGCTGTGGCTGCCGCTTGCTCAGGGGTTCCGGGCAGTATTCCATCCAAATCCGCTCGAAGCAAAGGTGATCGGGCAGCAGATTTACAAATACAAGCTCGACTTTCTGGTGGCGGCGCCGACGTTTCTGCAGTCGTTCATCCGGCGGTGCCTGCCGGAGGAGCTTGCCTGTTTGCGCTATGTAATCACCGGAGCGGAGAAGCTGCCGGTCCGGGTGCGCGAAGCCTTCGAAAGCAAGTTCGGCCTCACCCCGCTTGAAGGCTACGGCACCACGGAATGCGGCCCGGCCGTGTCGTTTAACGTGATCGATTTTCGCGCGCCGGGGTTCTATCAGGTCGGCACCAAGCACGGCACAGTGGGCCATCCGATCCCGGGCGTCAGCGTGAAAATCATTGATCCCGACACGGGCCGGGAGTTGCCCACGGGAGAGGCCGGGCTCCTGCATGTCAAAGGCCCCAGCATCATGAAGGGCTATATCGGCATGCCCGACAAGACCGCCGAAGTGCTCCACAACGGCTGGTACAACACCGGCGACGTCGCTTTTGTCGATGAAGACGGGTTCATCACCATCACGGACCGGCTGGCACGGTTCAGCAAAATCGCCGGCGAGATGGTGCCGCACACCAAGGTCGAAGAAGAACTGCATCGCCTGCTTGGCCTGAGCGAGCAGAGCATGGCCGTGACCGGCGTGCCCGACTCAGGCAAAGGCGAGCGGCTGGTGGTGTTGCATACCCTCAGCAACGGCGATGTGGAGCGCCTGGTGGCGCGGATGGACCAGTCGAGCCTGCCCAAGTTGTGGCTGCCCAAATACAACTCCTTCTATTACATTCCAGAGATCCCCATTCTCGGCACGGGGAAGATGGACATCAAACAGGTACGGAAGATTGCCAAAGAGCTGGATGTCGGCGGTTGACGCCGCGCCGGATAACCGCAACCGGGCGATGCACGCCCGGCGGACGTGGATTCGCCTGATGGAAATCGCGGGTGCGCTGGTTGTCGCTTTGCTAGTGTACAACGGCCTGGCATTCAACCTGGCGCTTCACGGCGAAGATCACAAATCGCGCAATCCGGAAACGGGGCTTCTGGCCGGTGCGGAGCCCCGGGACCTCGGCCCCGAAGACAGCCCGTGCGCGGCGCTGTTCATTCATGGATTTGGCGGTGCGGGCACGGATTTCGCCGGCCTTCCTGAGCGTCTGGCCGCAACTGGCTGGCGCGTGCGCGTCATGCTTCTGCCGGGTCACGGCACCCACCCGCGCGATTTGAGCAGGCAGGCCCCCGACACCCTGCTCACTGCCGTCCATGATGAGGTGCTCAGGCTCCGGGAACGCCATGCCACCGTACTGCTCATCAGCCATTCGATGGGCGGCGCGCTGAGCACCCTCACGGCAGCGGAACTTCCGATCGACGGGCTGGTGCTGGGCGCTCCGTACTTTGGCGTGACTTACCGGTGGTACTACGTGCTTCCCCCGGAGCAATGGGGACAGCTCACCGGGCCGGTCATCCGCTGGGTATACAAGGGCAAGCTGTTCATGCAGGTCAATCGGAAGGATGCCAAAGAACACATCGTCTGTTATACGTGGATCCCCGCCTCCGCCCTCCGCACCCTGACCCGGCTCGGCAAACGCGCGCGGTCGAACGAAACCCTGGAAAAGGTCACTTGCCCCGTGCTGGCACTCCATGGCCGGCACGACATCGCTGCTTCACCCAGGGCCATGGAGAAGGCCCTGGATCACATGGCCTCGCGGGACAAACGGCTCGTCTGGCTGGAACGCTCCAATCACCACATGTACTGGGATTACGACCAGGAACAGGTATTCCAAGAGGTGCTGGCCTTTGCGGAAAAGATTCGCGGAGCAAAAAATCCCGCGCCGCCCTGATGGACCATCAGGCCCGGCACGGAACGCGATTTGCCGGTTGGATTCGGCACCGGTCATGTCGTAGGATGGATCGAAGAAAAGCGGGGGTCCATTGCCAGGAGGAAAGGGAGCATTATGTTGCGACGCATCGCGGTGGTCACGACGGATGAGAAGTGGTTTGGGGAGATATCGGCCGCGGCAGAGAATTCGGATACACAGTGTGTCCAGGTAGCGCCTGGCACCCCGCTCCCGCCCGCGTCCGCGGGTCTGATCGCGCCTGACGCCGCCAGACACCCGAACGAGGTGCTCGCGGCAGCGCTCGAGCTGGCCCGGCGCTACGACGACTTGCTGTATCTGCTCGCCGATGTCGTGGATTCACAGGAAGGGGTCGCTCCGGGCAGCTCCAGACGCGTCCAGGAGCATGCGGCGCGCTTCGCGGATGCGCTCGCTCTGACCCCGGAAGAGCATCTGGCGCTCACGCGGGCGGCGCTGTTGCGGGGCATTGGCATGCTGAACGTCCCGGTGGACGTGCGGTTCAAGAAAGAGATGCTTACCTACGACGAGTGGGCGCTGCTGCAGGCCCACCCGAAATTTGGCGCGGACATGGTGTCGAATATGAGCGCACTGAGTGACACCGCGCCGATCATACGCACGCACCATGAATGCTTTGACGGCACCGGCTACCCGGATGGCCTGGAAGGCGAGCGCATCCCGCTTCTGGGACGCATGATGAAGATCCTTGACGTTTATTGCGCGATGACCAGCCCCCGCCATTACCGCAAAGGCCACGCCACGCACGAGCAGGCGGTCCAACACCTGAAATCCGAGCGGGGGAAGCATTTCGACCCCAAGCTCGTCGACACGTTCATCGAGAAAGAGGTCGGCCAGACTCCGGAGAGCTGACCCGGAGGTAAGTCAGGACTATTCGCCCGGAGTCCCGGGCTCGTTTTCCTGTGCTTCCTCGCGGCGTGCGCATTCTTCGAGGCGCTGCTTGAATTCGCCTTCCTTGCCACGGCCGGCAGGACGGTAGTAGGTCCATCGCGGCACGCCGTATTCCTGCACGACGAACCCGCCTTCATCGTTGTGGGCGTATTGGTAGCCGGCGCCGCGCCCAAGCCGTTGTGCGCCGCGGTAATGCGCGTCCTGGAGATGTCTGGGCACCGCTACGGTTTTGCCTTCACGGACGTCGCCGAGCGCGGCGTCAATCCCCAGATACGCCGCATTGCTTTTTGGCGCGCAGGCCACATAGGTGGCGGCCTGGGCGAGGATGATGCGCGCTTCGGGCAGGCCGATGAACTCGCAGGCCTGCCATGCAGCCGTGGCCAGCACCAGCGCCTGGGGGTCGGCGTTGCCCACGTCTTCGGCAGCGGCGATGCAGATGCGGCGGGCGATGAACCGCGGGTCTTCCCCGGCCTCGAGCATATACGCCATCCAATACAGGGCGGAATCGGGGTCAGTGCCACGCATGCTTTTGATGAAGGCGCTTGCTGCGTCGTAATGCTGGTCGCCGGTGCCATCGTAATGGATGAGTTTGCGTTGAATGGACTCCTGGGCGATATCCAGGGTGATGTGGATCCGTCCGTCTACGGGCGGCGTGGTCAGCATGGCCACTTCAAGCCCGTTAAGGGCTCGCCGGGCGTCTCCCTCAGCATAACGGGCGAAATGGCGCAGGGCGGGCTCATCCACCTCGATTTCAAGTTCCGCCATGCCGCGTTCGGGATGGGTCAGGACGCGCTTGAGCAGGTCCACGACGTGTTCGTCGTCGAGTGGCTTCAATTCGAACACCTGCGAACGCGACAGCAGCGGTGCGACGACCGAGAAGAACGGGTTCTCGGTGGT
>DAOSJS010000339.1:0-4429 GCA_035367355.1 Candidatus Hydrogenedentota bacterium | reverse complement strand
GCCTGCAGAGGCTCAGTATGCGCGCCGCCTGGCCGAAAACGGGTGCATGGTCGTGGTTCCGGCGCTGCTGGACCGGAAAAGCACCTGGACCAGCGCGTCACCCGTGCGCAAAACCAACCTGCCCCACCGTGAGTTCGTTTACCGCGCCGCGTACGAAATGGGCCGGCACGTCATCGGTTACGAGGTCCACATGATTTGTGCCGCGCTGGACTGGTTTCTCGGCACGCACGACGCACCCGTTGCCGTGATCGGCGCGGGCGAAGGCGGTTTGCTCGCCCTGTATGCCGCCGCCGCAGACCCCCGCATTGACGCGGCCGTGGTATCAGGCTATTTCGGTCCACGCGAAGGTCTATGGGAAGAACCCATCTACCGCAACGTCTGGGCGCTGCTCCACGAGTTCGGGGATGCCGAGCTGGCCACTCTGATCGCGCCGCGCACGCTGCTCGTGGAAGCCGCTCCGTGCGTCGAGGTGGACGGTCCGCCTGCCCCACTTCCCGGCATGCGCAATGACGCCGCCCCAGGCCGCATCCGCACACCGGAGCCCGCCGAAATGGAACGGGAGATTGCCCGGGCTCGCGCGTTGCTGTCAGAGCTCACGCCGCCGGCCGATATCGCCTTCATCAATGCCATGGACGGCCATGCCGGAAGCGAGGAGACCCTCCGCGGCCTGCTGACCGCGCTTGCGCCGGGCGCTGTCTTTACGCCGGGAGGCAAACCGCCCGAGGTATGCGGCGTTCTACCGGATAGAGAAGCCCGGATGAAGCGCCTCTTCGACCAGCTGGTGGAGCACACCCAGCGCGTGATGCGCGCCGCGCCGGCCGCCCGCAAGGCATTCTGGGCGAACGCCGATATGACCAGCACCGAAACCTGGATACAGAGCACGGCCTGGTACCGCGAATATTTCCAGAACGAAATCATTGGCGCGCTGCCGTCCGAAATGCTCCCCGCGAATCCGCGCACACGCCTTGTCTTTGATGAACCCCGGTACCTCGGCTACGAAGTCATGCTCGACGTCTACCCCGACGTGTTCGCCTGCGGCCTCCTGCTGCTGCCGAAAGACCTGCAACCCGGCGAGCGCCGGCCCGTGGTGGTCTGCCAGCACGGCCTTGAAGGGACTCCACACAAATGTGCCGACCCCACAGTGGAGGTGCCGGCCTACAACCAGTACGGGTGCCGGCTCGCCGAGCGCGGTTTTATCGTTTACGCCCCGCAGAATCCCTACATCGGCGGCGACGCATTCCGCGTGCTCCAGCGCAAAGCCAATCCGCTGAAACTTTCGCTCTTCTCGTTCATTGTGCGCCAGCACGAGCGCACGCTCGAATGGCTTGCCGAACAACCCTTCGTTGAGCCGGATCGCATCGGGTTTTACGGTATCTCCTACGGCGGCAAGACGGCCATGCGCGTCCCAGCGCTGCTTCCGCAGTACGCGCTGTCCATCTGCTCCGCGGATTACAACGAGTGGATCTGGAAGAACGTCTCGATCGAATTTCCGTTCACGTATCTGTATACCGGGGAATACGAGATGCCTGAATTCGACCTGGGCGACACATTCAATTACGCTGAGATGAGCTGGCTGATTTGTCCGCGCCCGTTCATGGTCGAGCGCGGCCACCACGACGGCGTCTCCATTGATGCGTGGGTCGCCTTTGAATACGCGCGTACGCAATACCTGTACTCCGTTTTGGAACACGGCGGCAACACCAGAATCGAGTATTTCAACGGGCCGCATGCCATCCATGGCGTGGGCACGTTCGAGTTTCTGCACGACAAACTTCACTGGCCCGAACCGGGAGAGTAAGAAGTGGAACAAGCCGGCCAGCGCATGGCGGCTGGAAATGAAAGGGGCATGAAATGAAACGGTGGTTGGCGTGCATCAGCAGCATCCTATTGGCGGCGGCCCTTGCTTCGGCCGGCGAAGCGCCGAACCTCGCAACAAATCCGGGCTTCGAAGAGGTGGAAGCCGGCAGCAGCCTCCCGGCCCAGTGGCGGGGCAGCGATCAGGTATACATGCGCGACACGGCGGTGGCCCGTTCCGGCAACGCCTCGTTAAAATTCCAGAATGCTGACGAGGGCCGTTATGTGCTGTGCACCCAGCCGATTGAGCTGGAGGCCGGGGTCAAGTACGAACTCTCCGCCTGGGTCAAAACCGAAAACATCGAAGGCAACGAAAGCGGCGCCACCCTCTGCATCGAGTTTTACAACGCGAAGGGCAAATACATTGGAGGCGCTTACCCTTCCGGCGTTACCGGCACGCGCGACTGGACCCTGGTGCACGGCCTCACCCCGCGCATTCCCGAGGACCAGGCCGTCTCGTGCTCACTGGCATGTTATGTGCGCAAAGGCATGACCGGCACCGCTTGGTGGGATGACGTCTCTGTCCGGCGCTTTCGGGAGGCCCCCCTTTCCGCCGTCCTGAAATCGCCCAACTACCGCGATGAAATTACCCGCGACGGCCCCCGCGATGTGATCGTCTTTCTGGAACTCAATCTCCGGGATTATGAGTTGGAACCCGAAGACATGGCCGTGCACTATGCCGTCTATCCCGAAAATGGGGACTCGCCGGTGCTGAGCGGGCAGATGACGTCCTTGACCGCGCCCTCCTTCGATATTTCTCTCCGTGCGCGGAAGTTCAAACCGGGGGCCAATCGCGTGGAGATCGCGCTGCTCGAGAAGAGCAGCGGCGAAACCCTCGCCACCGAGACCCTTCACGTAACGCGGAATGATGAACGCGTAACCCGTGCGGTGAATATCGACGAACACAACCGCCTGCTGGTCGACGGCCGCCCGTTCTTCCCACTGGGCATGTACTGGTCAGAAATAGACCAGGAACAGCTGGATGTGTACGCCGACAGCGCGTTTAACTGCCTGATGCCGTACGGCATGCCCACGCAGGAGCAGATGGACATGGCGCAGGCCAAAGGCCTCAAGGTGATCTATTCGGTCAAGGACATCTATTACGGCAGTTCTTATTGCCCGAAAGCCATCACGAGCCGTGAAGACGAGTCTGCGTTTATCCGGGGAAAAGTTGAGGCGTTCCAGGACCATCCCGCCCTACTCGCGTGGTACATCAACGACGAGCTGCCGTCGAGCATGCTCGACCGCCTTACTGAGCGGAGAGAACTGCTCGAACAGCTCGATCCCGGCCATCCCACCTGGGTGGTCCTGTATCAGGTGGAAGAACTGCGAAAATATCTGCCCAGTTTCCACGCCATCGGAACCGACCCCTACCCCATTCCCAGCTTGCCGGTGGCACTGGCGGGACAATGGACCCGAAAAACGGTGGACGCCGTCCACGGCGCACGCCCGGTGTGGATGGTGCCGCAGGTGTTCAACTGGGCAAATTACAAGAAAACAGCCGATGAAAAAGCCCTGTACCGCGCTCCGGCGCTCGAGGAGATGCGATCCATGGCGTGGCAGTGCATCGCCGAAGGTGCAAACGGCCTCGTCTTTTACAGCTGGTTCGACCTTCGCAAGGATCCCACCACGCCCTTTGACGAGCAATGGGCCCGGGTCAAGAAGGTTGCCGCGGGTATCGCCCCCCTGGCGCCGGTGCTGCTGTCCGTTGAAGACGTCCCCGCGATCGAAACCAGTGAGGAACTCTGGCTCAACTGGACCGCGAAAAAACACGAAGGGGTCGTCTACCTTATCGCCGTTAACAACGAACCTGAAAAACACGTGGCAACGTTCAATTTGTCCAAAAAAATTCGCAAAGCGATCGATGTCCCCACTCGCGAAGAGTGGCCCCTGCCCGACCGGCGCGCACTCGAGCTCCAGTTTGAGCCGTACGAAGTCCATATCGTCGCGTTGCATGGCATGGAACGCGCGTGGAACTTCGGCTTCTCGCTCAACCTTGATTTAACACTGTAAACGCGTTGACGGTCATTCGCGGACGCGTTATTATCGCGACTTGCAGCCGCCGGAGGTGGCGGCGGTTGTGACGGCGGAGGGGTGGATGTTCCCATGCATCTGATCTGTGAGAAAAGTGCGCTGCGGGGCGCGGTGACCATTCCCGGTTCGAAGTCGCATACCATTCGCGCGGTAGCGGTGGCCGCGCTGGCTGAAGGCGAAAGCCTGATCCGGCGCCCGCTTGAATCGCGCGATGCAGAGGCCTGCCTGGCGGCATACCGCGCCTTTGGCGCGGAGCTGGAGCTCACCCCGGAGCTGTGGCGCGTGCAGGGGCTCCACGGGGAGCTCTGCGCGCCGGAAAACGTTATCGACGTCGGCAATTCCGGCACGAGCCTGCGCATCGCCATGGGTTCAGCGGCCCTGCTGCGCTCGGGACTGGCCGTGCTCACGGGCGATCAACAGATCCGGCAGCGGCCCGGCGGCCCGCTGGCGGATGCCCTCACCCAGCTCGGTGCTCAGGTGCGCTCGACACACGGCAACGGCTGCGCGCCCTTTGTCGTCGAAGGCCGATTGCGCGGCGGAC
>DAOSJS010000338.1:0-4444 GCA_035367355.1 Candidatus Hydrogenedentota bacterium | reverse complement strand
AGAACTCGAGATAACTGGAACGTATGTCGTCGGCTTTCACGCTTATTCTCCATTAATGACTCTGCCCGCACGGGCGGCACCGCAAAGATTACATAAAATATCGGAAACGGGGGTATCTTTTCAATGTGGCATGCCCGCATCCCGCCGGCGCCATGCACCGGGATTGAAACCCTCTAACATTTTGCGGATCAAAGGATTGCAGGTTGCAGCCTGCATTTGCGCCGGATCTACCTGAATGGGGCACATCAGATTATTTAAAAAAAAGCTTGACACCGGCAACCGGATGTGGTACATATCTCCCGATTGTGCCGGAGTTCCGATAGCGAGTGGCCGAACATCCTCCTCTGTATCGAGTCCGGCATACACGGCGCGATTGCGTCACGCGTCCGGGCGATGAAGAAACATCCGAATGCTCAGGCCCAAGATGGCAGCATCGCACGGACATACCAGAAACACTTCAGAAGGGAGGTGAGTTACGCCATGCATCGCTGCGCACTGTGCAATGAACACATTGAAGAGGTGGATATCCAATTCAATGAAGTAGCCATTCTCGATGACGAGTACTGGCATCTGGATTGCTACGCCGAGTATTTCGGCGAGGTCTTTGAAGAGGCCTGAACACGTATCCCCCAACTAAGCACATTTTTTGCTTAATTACCCTAAGGCAGGCCGAGTCAGGTCTCCCGGGTATTTTTTTTGCTCTCACATCTGAATTCCATTAGCGGCCGCTTCGGGGTTTTTGTTTCGGAGCGGCTTTTTTCGGGCTGCCACCCCGCCGGCGCGCATCTTTCCCGCCAGACCCCGTTTCCGGGCGCCTGGGTCCGGTTTCTCGTGCTACTGGCGTATCAGGCCGGGGCGCGCTTCGCTGATTGACATCAGTTCTGCGCTTTGGTAAATTCAGCGCTTCAATCGGCACAGGTACATCGGCGGCTGCGGAAATGGTGTTCAAGGCTGCTGATTTACCGTGAGTCAAACTGTGGGTCAATGCGTAGGGGGCGGGCTGTAGCTGCGCGGAATTCATTCCGGCACGGAGGAAACCATGTCTAAAATCCTCGCTCTTGATAACCTTTGCGAATCGGGTCTTGAGGTATTCCAGAAGGAAGGCTTCGAGGTGGACGTAAAGCCTCCCCAGAAACCTGAGGAGCTGGCCGCTATTGTCGGCGAATACGACGGCCTGGTCATTCGAAGCGCGACCAAGGTGACAGCCGAAGCCCTCGCCCATTCCGGCAAGCTGAAAGTCATCGGCCGCGCCGGAGTCGGCACGGATAATGTCGACAAAGTGGAAGCGACGAAGCGCGGTATTGTCGTGATGAACGTCCCCGGCGGGAATACCATCTCGACCTGCGAACACACGCTTGCACTGCTCCTGGCCCTTTGCCGCAATATTCCCAAGGCGCACCAGTCCATGCGTGAGGGGCGCTGGGATCGTAAGCTCTTCATGGGCACGGAGGTGCGCGACAAAACCCTTGGCATCATCGGCGTGGGGCGGATTGGCGGCGAGGTCGCCAAACGCGCACAGGCTTTCGAGATGAAGGTTCTGGCGTTCGACCCCATCCTCACCCGGCTCAAAGCGGAAGCACTCGGCGTCGAGCTGGTTTCCCTCGACGAGATGATCGAGCGGGCCGATTTCATCTCGATCCACGCGCCCAAGAGCGACAAGACGCTCAACATGATCGGGTATGAGCAGCTCAAACGGATGAAGCCCACATGCCGGATTGTCAATTGTGCCCGCGGGGGCATCGTCAACGAAGCGGACCTGGCCCGGGCGCTCAAGGAAGGCGTGATCGCCGGCGCCGCGCTCGACGTCTATACCTCCGAACCCTTTGAAAACAATCCGTTCGCCGGGCTGGACAACGTCATTATGACGCCTCACCTTGCCGCATCGACCGACGAAGCGCAGCTGACAGTGGCAGTTGATGTGGCGAAGCAAATGGTCGAGTACTTGAAGTCCGGTACGATCACCAACGCCGTCAACGTGCCGAGCCTCGATGGTGAGACCCGCAAGAAACTCTCCCCGCTGCTGTACCTGGCTGAACGTCTGGGCACGTTCCTGTCGGGATACATGAAAGGGACTCCCAAAGCCATTCGCATTGACTACAGCGGCGCGTTGCCCGTCACCGACACCTATCCGCTGACTGTGGCCGTCCTGATCGGTTTCCTGAAACCGCTGGTGGAGAGCGTGAACGAAGTGAGCGCTCCCAGTCTTCTGGAAGACCACGGCATCGACTTCAGCGAAACCCGCCGGGCTGATGTGCCGGACTACAATTTCCTTGTGGGCGTCACGGTCGAGACCGACGAGGAAAAACACCATGTCGCGGGCACCCTGTTCGGGAATGACGATCCCCGCATCTGCGTTATTGACGGAACCCGCGTAAATGCGGTTCCGGAAGGGCACATGGTGGTGTGCCGCAACGAAGACAAGCCGCTCATCATAGGCCGTGTGGCCACCATTATCGGTGACGCCGGCGTCAACATCGCCAACCTGGTCCTGGGGCGCGATGAGCGCGGCGGCCGGGCAGCGACCATTCTGAATATCGACGACCCGCTGTCGGACGACGTGATGGAGAAAATTCGAGCGGTGCCGTACGTGAAAGAAGCGCGGCAGTTGAAACTGTAGGCGGCGCCCTGCGCCGCCAGCATGCCCGCGTTATACTCAGCGGGAGCATAGAGAGAGCATGTTTAAGTACATTCAGGTTCCGCCCGGCGAGCCAATCGCCGTCTCGCGTGACGGCGTCCTTCAAACGCCGGACAAACCCATTATTGCGTTCATCGAAGGCGACGGTACCGGCCCCGATATCTGGCACGCCTCGAAAATGGTCTTCGATGCCGCCGTCCGGCATTGCTATGGAGACCAACGCGCGATCGCCTGGATGGAGATCTACGCGGGCGAAAAGGCGAACCAGCTCTGCGGGAGCTATCTGCCGGACGAGACCCTGGAAGCCATTGAGAAGTATCACGTGGCGATTAAGGGGCCGCTGACCACGCCCGTGGGCGGCGGATTTCGAAGCCTGAACGTCACCCTGCGGCAGCGCCTCGACCTGTTTGCCTGTGTCCGGCCTGTACGCTATTTCCCCGGGGTGCCCAGCCCCGTCAAGGAGCCGGAAAAGGTCGATATGACCATTTTCCGCGAAAACACGGAAGACGTGTACTCCGGACTGGAAGTGCAGGCGGGAAGCGGCGAGGCCAGAAAACTGATCGCGTTCTGCGAAGAGGCTTTCGGCTGGAAAATCCGCCCCGATTCGGGCATTGGCCTCAAGCCGGTAAGCGTGGAGGGTTCGAAGCGGCTCATTCGGGCCGCGATCCGGTATGCGCTGAAACACGGGCGCAAATCGGTCACGCTCGTCCACAAAGGCAACATCATGAAATTCACGGAAGGGGCGTTCCGGCAATGGGGATACGACCTCGTCCGGGATGAATTCGCCGATGTGGCCGTGAGCTGGGACGATTGCGGCGGCAAACCGGGCGGCAAACTGCTCGTCAAAGACGCCATCGCCGACATCTTTCTGCAGCAGATCCTGACGCGCCCCACCGAATTTGACGTTATCGCCACCCTCAACCTGAACGGCGACTATATGAGTGACGCGCTGGCTGCCCAGGTGGGCGGCATCGGCATTGCGCCCGGGGCGAATATCAACTACGAAACCGGCATGGCCATTTTCGAAGCCACCCACGGCACCGCGCCGAAATACGCCGGCCTCGACCAGGTCAATCCCAGCAGCGTGATCCTGTCCGGCAGCATGATGTTCGAGCATCTGGGCTGGACCGAAGTATCCAATGCGATTGTTCGCTCCATGATGCGCACCTTTTCCAATAAGACGGTCACCTATGATTTCGAACGGCTGATGACGGGCGCGACGTTGCTGAAATGCAGTGAATTCGGCAAGGCAATTATCGATAATCTGTAAGCAGTAGATCGCGCCAAAGCCCGGCCGGCACCTGAACCCATCGGCGCGCCGGCCGGACTCAGCCCGGCGACAGCCCTGCGCGAGTGGCGCGGGGCAACAGGATGATAAAGGAACGTCTGGAGTGCCGGACCCGGCCGACATTTTTTCTGACAGCGGTATGCGCGAGCGGTTTGCGCGATTCTTCCGCTATGCCCAGGTGGGCCGCTGTGTCAACAGCGTGACCCACGATGTGAACAACTATCTCGGCGCGATCCTGGCTTATGCCGAACTGGTGGCCCTCGAAGAGAATCAGACGAATGAATCTCAGCGCATGCTCGCGGAGATCAAGGTTGCGGTGCAGCGCGCCAGCCGTCTGGTCAGCAGTCTGACCGATATTGCCCGCCGGGAACGGCCGGATGTCCGCGTCGTGGCGCCGCGCGACATTCTCGAAAGGGTGCTCGATCTTCGGCGCTATGATCTCAGAGTGGCCCACATCGAGCTCGAAGTCACAGGCGGGGAAGAGCTGCCGCAGATTTCGGTCGAGTTGCCAAGACTTCAGC
>DAOSJS010000337.1:0-4458 GCA_035367355.1 Candidatus Hydrogenedentota bacterium | reverse complement strand
AGATCGCCCCACGACTGGTTTGCAATCGGAGTTGACCTCGGAAATCGACAGCATTGAGGCCCTTTGGGCCGGATTTGATCCGCGAAGTGATCCTCTTGAGATCGAAGTGATCGAGACCATCGAAGAGGACGGCATCCGGATGGAGCGCCTCTATTTCACCGGCGAAACGTGGCAGGGCGAAAAAGTCCGTGTCTATGCCATCATCGGTGCGCCCACTTCGGGTGAGAATCTTCCGGGCATTCTACATATTCACGGGGGTGGTCAGACCGCCTCGCTGGCCTGGGTTCGGTTTTGGGCTAATCGGGGTTATGTGTGTGCCAGCCATGATTATCTGGGAGACTGGCGCGCGCAGGACCCCAATCGCAATGATTTTACAATATGGCATGACGTGGATGGAAACATGGCGCAGGGGGCGGGCAACAATTACAACATGGAGCCCGACGCGCGTCATAATAGTTGGTACCACTGGACCCTCGTGGCCCGCCGAGTATTGACGTTAATCGAAAACCATCCTCAGGTTGATCCGGAGCGATTGGGGGTTTTCGGTGTGTCCATGGGAGGCCTGCAGACATGGCTGGTTGCCGGCAGCGATGATCGTATCAAAGTCGCGGTTCCGATCTACAGTTGCGGCTGGACAAGCTACAGGATTCCGCCCGACGTGGAAGAGGAATCCCCGACGGAAGTGGAAGCCAATATCGAGCAGTGGCGGCGATTGCTCGCGCCCCAGTCCTACGCCTCACGCATTCAGGCGCCGCTGCTATACATGAGCGCAAGCAACGATTTTCATGGACTGATGGACCGGACTCCCCAGACATTGAAGCGAGTCGGATCGAAGCATGTCCGCCAGTCGTTCACGCCGCGATACAATCACCATATTGCGCCGAATCACGGACAGAATCTGCCGCTATGGATGGACTACTGGCTTAAGGAACAGGGAGATCCGTGGCCGGCATCTCCGGCGCTTGATCTGCAAGGCCGGCAGGGCGCGCCGGTGGCGATCGTGACACCCGATCGTCCTGATGAGATTGACACGGTGCGGATTTATTACGCACTGAATAATCCCTGGCCCCAGAGTCGATTCTGGCGCGATGCGGTTTCGCTCGAGCGTGATGGGAATAAATGGCGCGCCGAAATCCCGTTCATGAACAAAGGCGATCGGCTATACATTTTCGCAAACGTTCGCTATCGCTCCGGCGTTCATCTCAGCTCGTTGTTGCAGACAGCCAACGCCGGTGATTTGACACCCTCCGCCCCAACGGTGAAGTGGTCGTCGATGATCGACCCCATGACGGATGCCAACGACTGGTTTTATTTTGCCGCGTATACGGATCCCAATATCGACCAGGAGTATTTTATCCCCTGGACGGATAGCACGGGGGAGAAGGGCTTCACGCTCAACCGCGAGTTGATTGGGGCCGGCGAGGCGCGCTTCCAGATCGCCACGCATAAGCTGGGCGATCCACAATGGCGCGGCACGGGCCGCAAGACCTTGCTGCTTGATGTTTACAATCCGCATCAGCCGCGGGAATTGCGGATAAAGGCCATCGAGCGGCATTGGCAGCCCACGCGTCATGAGTTTGTGACGGAATTCGATTCACCGAGTGAGGATCCATCGGGCTGGCGCACGTTACGTCTTGACGCCGCTCAGTTTCAGGACAACGAGGGACAGTCCATGGCGGATTGGGGCGCAGTTGACTGCCTGCTGATCGAAGGGATCACCTCCGCCGAGCACTCACCCGTCTTCAGGCGGCTGCGTTGGGAGATGGACTCATCGGAGGGGAAAGCACCGGCGCCATCCCCGTGATGGCCGTCTACTTTCGCGCGCCCGTTCTAATGGTAGGCGGGCCAGGTGCGACTGATCGTTTCAGGCGGCGGGGGAGTGGGCGCGATTGAGCAGACTTGAACGTGCGGGTTAAGCACGGCAGCCATCTCGTTCATCTCTTCCTTCGTGCCTACCTTGAGGAAATGCTGGCGGAAAACTTTGCCAAACGGTTCGATCAGGGTCCAACGGTTGGTTGCCATGACGGCCGGGGCGTTCGGATAATTATAAGAGGGGAAGATGCTCATGCTGCTGGAGCCATGGGTGGTATGGCCAATGTAGAAGGCAATTCCAATGTCCGGCTGCACGGTATCCACAAAGTAGCCGGCCCAACCGCCCATTTCCCAACCATACAGGTTCAAACCAGCCGGATTGGCCCCACCCGCAAAGGGCTCGACGAATTGGCCACCGGCGCTGGTGTAGAAAACCCGGCCGTTCGGAGCGCTGTCGAACGCAATCCAGTGCCCATCCGTTGCGTAGGGAATCCACGGGCGGCCCTGCAGATCGCTGAAGAGATGCGCCAGCATGATGGTGCCATCGGGATAGATGCGGATCGCAATTTCCATTCGCACATTGTCGAGGGCCGCCGCGATCTGTTGCTGGATGCGCAGCGCTGTCTCCATCGGATAGGTTACGGCAAAATCGTTGAGAAACGCATTGCTTTCAGGATCAAGGATCCCCTCATAGAATATCCAGGGAACGAGGACCGCGGCGGCGCGCAATGTTTGCGTCGCTTCGTCCCAGGCCGGAGCACTTTCAATGTCGGGCAAGATGCCGCGACCGCTGCCGGCGCCCTGGTAATTGTCGCAGGGCCAGGGCTGAGAATAAAACGAGGTGCCACACCCATAGTTGGTGCGGACCATCGTGTTGGTCATGCCGATCTCAGTTCCGTAATTCGGGTGGAGTCCAATGGCGGGTTGGATCACCCGGTCCATGGCCGTCACCTGGCCGCCGGGGCATTCGGAATAATGAAATCCGCCGACATATTGAGCTTTTTGGTCTGAACTATCCACCCGGTGAAATTTCCAAATTGCCAGCGAAGGAGAAAAATAGAGGTCGAAATCCCGATCCGCCGGCTCCGGTTCACGGTAGTGAATGACTCCATAGTGCTCCAACCATTCCTGAGGCGCACCGGGAGCCGCGAACTCCGCCCCAAATTCGCAGGTGGCGCTCCCCCTGGATGCGAAAAGATCGGCAGGAGGCGCCTTCTCTTCCGCTTCCGGCCAACTCCAACCACACAGGAGGATCGCTCCGCCGATCAAGGACAGGATCAGCAGACGGCGCGAAACTCGCGTAGATCCGAAGTGGTCAGGATTTGTGGACTTCATATCAATTGCCTCGCTGTAGCGCCTGCGAGTGTCGCACGGGCAATTGGTTTTTCAACGGCCTGCCAAGCATAGTCATTTTCGACGGGCGACGCTCTTGAGATCCGGCTTTTGTTTGCTCTTGGTGCTGTCACGCACGATCATGCTGGGTTTGAGCGAAACTTGGACGCTGGGTTGACTCTTGTTCTCGATGGCATGAATAAGCATTGTGGTAGCCATCTCCGCCAATTGGTCGAAGGGCTGGCGGATGGAAGTCAAGGATATGCGAGACAAATGCAATATATCCAGGTCCTCGACTCCCATCACCGCTACGTCCCTGCCAACTTGTATCCCAAGCTGATCCGCCGCCTCAATGACCCCCAATGCACAGAGGCTGTTAATGCAGAAGATGCCATCGACATCGGGAATCGTTTCCAAGACCCGGCCGAAGGCAGCCTGGCCCGCAGCGATGGTCAAACCAGCATAAATGATCTGCTTTGCGTCAAAGGGCAGCCCCTGCTCACGAATAGAGCAGGCAAATTCTCGACCCAGAATATCGAATGCACTAAAGTGCTCCATATCCCGATCCGCCGTCAGGAAGACCGGATACCGACACCCGACATCTTGTGTCAGGTGCTTGGCCGCAAGCCGCGCCGCTTCGACCAGATCGTTTGCAACAAATGCCTTTGTGTAATCACTTGGCACGGTGTCAAGGAGGATATACGGGACAAGAAACCTCTCGAGCAAGCGCAGGCTCTCAGGAGTCCTCTCGCACAGACAGGCCAGGATTCCATCGACGCGCGATTCGAGCAGATACTCGATTCCCGCCAGCTCCTTGTCCGCCTGCCAGCAACTGTCGGCTACCAGGATGGTGTAACCGTGAGACATGGCGATGGTTTGCGCCGCTCGCACCATGAGCGAATAAAACGGGTGGGTAATGTCGTTGACGAGGAAACCGATGATTTTGTTCTTGGTGTGACCGCGGCGCAGGCGACGGGCTGCCAGGTTGGGAATATAGTCGAGCTCTTTGGCTTTTTCCAGAACCCGCTGGCGGGTCTTGTCGCTGATGGGAGAATTGTTTTGAAATGCGAGAGAAACAGTCGTTTCCGAGACATTTAACAGTCTCGCCAAATCTCTGATGGTTACCTTCATGCTCCGCAACGACCCTCATGGCAGGAAGATCTAAACTCTTAACATGGGCATCGCCCTACTTGTCCAGTAAAAACGTCAAAACCCAAACCGTCGGGTCGCCAAGGCTTCTCCCAGTTGACGGTGACGATGCCGTGGACGGGCCCGGCTCGGGTTCTACGGCGATGTTTGAGGCGTTGGTGATCG
>DAOSJS010000336.1:0-4462 GCA_035367355.1 Candidatus Hydrogenedentota bacterium | reverse complement strand
AATCCCTCCCGCGGACCCGAATTGCGGAGCTGAAACGCCCCTGCGCACGGCTGCGAAGCGCAGCGGCACCGATTTTGTCGCAAAATCGACCCAGAGAAGCCGATCTGGCCGTTTTCCAGCGGTTTGAGCGGGGCACGGTGGCTATTCTGCGGGTCTGCTGTCGAAATCCATCCGGAACCGTTCGCCGAGGTAGGTGCGACGGGCCACGGGATTTTCGGCGATTTCACGGGGGGTGCCGGCCACGCTGATGCGTCCTTCGCTGATAATATAGGCGCGATCGGTGATTTCGAGGGTTTCACGGACGTTGTGGTCGGTAATCAGCACGCCGATGCCGTTCTTCTTGAGCTGCGCGACGGTTTCCTGGAGATCGGCCACGGCGATCGGGTCGATGCCCGCGAACGGCTCATCGAGCAGAAAGACCTTGGGGCTGGTGACCAGTGCGCGGCAGATCTCGGTGCGGCGGCGTTCTCCGCCCGACAGGGTGTATGCGGGACTCTCCGCCACGTGCGCGATCCCCATTTCATCGAGCAGGGCGTCGGCGCGGGACTCCCGTTCGGCAGTGGTCATGGGGAGGTATTCCATGATCGCGAGGAGGTTTTGGCGTACGGTAAGTTTGCGGAACACAGATGCTTCCTGGGGGAGGTAGGCCATGCCCTCGCGAGCCCGGCGGTACATGGGCAGCTTCGTGACGTCGCGGTCCTGAAAATAGATGCCGCCCTGATCCGGCCGTAAAAGACCCACGATCATCCGGAACGTCGTCGTTTTGCCCGCTCCATTGGGGCCCAGCAGCCCCACGATTTCGCCGGGATGCAGCTCGATGCTGACATCGCGCACCACGACCCGGCGCTTGAACTGCTTTACAAGCCCTTCGGTGCGTAATAAGGCGTGATTCGTCTGGGACACGCGAACTTTCCTTCCGGCCCGGGTTATGGGTTGACCTTGTGGGCGACAAACTGCGGAAATGCCGCTTCGAACAGGCCGCGATTCAGCTTGGTGAGGTCTGGCCCGGAGGCCGGTTTGGCATTGGCCAGCGCCTGCACGGGTTCGGACAGGGCAACGCCGCTCCAGGCTGCCGCCGCATAAAAGTCCTTCCTCTGAAGCACTTTGTTGAGCTGCCCGACAAAGTCTTTCTTCATGCCGGCGGTTAACTGCGCTTCCGGTGCCAGGGCATTGAACTGGGCCCGGGCTTCCTCCGGCAGCAGGGCAAGCAGCTGCTTGCCGGGAGACGCCGCCTCGGCAGCCGCCTGCGCCTTGATGGCCGAAAGGATGCCTTGCCAGTCCGTTATGTCGGCGACCGTCAGCAACAGAGGATCCTGCACCGGGCTCTCTCCACCCAGATGTTCCAGCGAGATGATGTCGGTCGTGACCATGTTGTCCATCTCAATGGAACCGTCTCCGAGATGATAGGTGAAACGCGATGCCGTAATCCCGGGGAATGCCTCGGAATTGATCTTCACCTTCTCCGTAAAGACCAGCGTGTCGGCGGCCATGTCCAGCAGGGCGGTTTGCGAAGAAATGGTGCCGATCTCGCCGTCGACCTTGACATCTCCCTTCAGGTCGACCTTCTGGGGCTGTTCCCCCGGCTGCCACTCGAACACGATCTCGCTGGCCTGGATATCGAGGGGTTTTTCCGCCGGATTTTTTGAGAACAGGGTCAAGGCGACGCCCCCCTGCATGTGCCAGCGGCCTTCTGAGATCTTGACCCTGGGCGCCCGGGTGATACTCATGCGGTCGAATTTCATCTCGGCGGCCTGCGCACCCGCCGCCACCATCAGGGTCAGCACGCATGCCAAAACCTGCTTCTTCATGGTTCGGTTCTCCCGGCCAGCGTCACGCCGCCCGCCAGATTAGTCAGCACCAGCGCGCCTTCATCCGGATAAAATTCCAGATTTTCCGCGCTCAGCTCTGCGCCTGCGTCCAGAATGTGCACCGGCTTTTCGGTCCGGGCCACCCGTTCTTCGTCCAGCCAGACCAGGTCTTGCATCTCGACGCGCATCGTGCCCCGTTCGAGTGTGACCGCGCCTTCCATGGTAGCCGTTTTTGCCTGCTGGTCAAAACGCCCCCGCTGCGCGCGAATGGTGGTCACTTCGTCGTCGCGGCCGTGGATTTCCGCCTCGACCTCTTCCAACAAGGCTTCTCCCTGCGCCGTGATCGACACAGCAGGCGTACGCATCACAAAGGAGGGCCGCTGCTCTACGCCGCCCGCGCTCGCCCGGTAGAAGAAAAACTCGGTCAGCCGCGCCCCGGGTGCGGGCGGAGGGGCTGCTGAGTTGTCCGGCGCGTCCGGAACGCTGCGCGTGGGCTCCCCGGCTGGACCTTTTCCCCGGTCGCAGGCGGGCAGCAGCGCCCCCGCAGCAAACAGCAGGAGCATGGCGCAGACCGGCTTCATGCGGCCCCTTTCCGGTTTTTCAGAAACACGGCTCGAAGTCCCTTCAGCGGCAGGTACGGATCCACGATGTCGATGCGTGTGGCGATGCCCGCCACGAGTTCCGCGAATCCTCCGGTGGCCAGGGCGAGCGGTTTCTCGTCCATTTCATTCGCCATGCGAAGGATGAGGCCGTCTACCAGGTCGGCGTAGCCGTAAGTGAGCCCTGAGCGGATGTGGTCGATCGTATTCTTCCCGATAACGGCCGCCGGCTTCGTAATCTCGACGCTGGGGAGTTTCGCGCATTTCTCGAACAGGGCGTCGGCGGCGATCTTGATGCCGGGCACGATGATGCCGCCCTGGTATTCCCCTCGCGCGGTGACCGCGTCGAAGGTGGTCGCGGTGCCGAAATCGATCACGATCAGGGGACCTTCGTGCGATTCAAGCGCGCCGACGGCATTCACAATGCGGTCGGCGCCGACTTCCCTGGGGTTGTCGACCCGTATGACGAGGCCGGTCTTGACGCCCGGCTCGACAAAAACCAGTTCTGCCTCGAAGTGGTTCGCGCACAGGTCCGTCAAAGCCGCATTGAGGGATGGAACCACGCTGGACACGCAGCACCCGTTCACCATCTCCGGCTCGAGGCCTTCGTCCTGCAACAGCATATTCAAAAAGACCCGCAATTCGTCGCTCGTACGCCAATTTCCCGTGACGCTGCGCCAGTGGGCCCGCAGTTCGGGCCCTTCGTACAGCCCGATGGCGGTAATGGTGTTGCCCACATCCATCACGAGCAGCATAGTTCGTCCTCCATCCATTCGAGCGGTTCGCCAAACAAGACCCGGCTCACGCCCGCGGGCGTATCGAGGATCAGCCCGCCCAGCCCGTCGATCGCAGTCACGAAGCCTTCGATTCCACGGTACCGTACGCGCCGGCCCTCTACTCCACAGGCCGCCGCCCATTCCCGCCGGATCAATTCGCCCTGCCCCGCCCGCAACGCGCAGACCCGGTGATCCAGCGCGGTCAACACGCGCTCAAGCACCTCGCTCCGCTCCGGCGTCTGGCTCGTCGCCATGAAGATGGAACCCGCGGTGGCGCGCAGTTCGGGCGGCATGTCTTCGGGCCGGTGCCGTACGTTGATCCCGATTCCTGCGACCGTGATGCCGGCCCGGCGCTCAACCAAAATACCACAAATCTTGCGGGAATCGGCCAGGAGATCGTTTGGCCATTTGAGGGTGAGCACACAATAGGGGCGCAAGCCGTCGCGCACGGCCAGCGGCGCGGCGAATTCCAGCCCGTCCACGCCGCCCGTAAACGCCACGCTGAACCACAAGCCCAGGCCCGGGGGGCTGTGCCAGATCCGCCCAAGGCGGCCGCGGCCCTGCGTCTGGTGTTCTGCCACGACAACCGTCCCGTCGAGGCCGCTGTTGAACGCCCGCGAACTGGTGGAGTCAACGGTGTCGAAAACGAGAATGCGCGAGCCCACCACCCGGGTGTGGAGCGGGCGTGAAAAAAACGCCTCCTTTTCAGGAGGGTCAGACATTTTCGATGAGCAACGTCAAATCCACCGAGGGCGCCGAATGCGTCAATGCCCCGATGGAAATGTAGTGCACGCCCGTCTCGGCGATGGCGCGCACGCGCTCGAGGGTTACGTTGCCGCTGGCCTCGAGAATCACCTGGTGATTCGCCGTCATCTTGACCGCTTTGGCCATGTCCTCCAGACTCATGTTATCCAGCAGGATCGAGTCCGCGCCCGCCGCCAGCGCTTCCTGCAGCTCATCCAGGCTCGTGACTTCAACGCCCACCTTCATCAGGTGGTGCGTGCCGCGGATGGCTTTCTCCACCGCCGCACGGACCCCGCCCGCGGCGACAATGTGGTTTTCCTTGATCAACACCCCGTCAAACAGGGCAAAGCGGTGATTGAACCCTCCGCCATGCATAACCGCCTGTTTTTCCAGCGCGCGCATCAGCGGCGTGGTCTTACGCGTATCGCAGATTCGTACCTCGAGCCCGTTCAGCGCATCAACGTATTGCCGGGTAATGCTTGCGATGCCCGACAGGTGCTGCACAAAATTGAGCGCGAGCCGCTCGCCGGTCAGC
>DAOSJS010000335.1:0-4463 GCA_035367355.1 Candidatus Hydrogenedentota bacterium | reverse complement strand
ACCGCGTAAAGCCTGCAATCTCCTCTGATCCCGGCAGATTCCCTTCAACGGTTTCATGTCGGGCGACTGGGTGAAGGGCTGAGGTATATCGGACATTTTCAGGAGAAGGCATTGATTGGTCATATTTATTCTTGACACGGGCAGCAAAGTGAGCCTAGGCTTTACTTGCCAAGGCTCATTTTTCGGGATAATGCCCTCGATTCCGTGTTGCTCGAAGTGGCGCTTTAGATTGCTTTATCGGGCAGGCGACGTGCAATGCCGCATCGCACTTTTGAGCGAAGCAGGACCCGCGCGACGGGCCGGCGGATCTGCCGGTCGATGCCAAACGCCGGCGGCCGACTGGACGATGCCGCGCGCGCGCCGCCAGGTTCGATGCCGCAACTCATCATGGCTACTTGTGGCCGTGGCAAAACAGCGGAATCGGCGCGGCTCGGGAAACGCAGAGACCGATCTGGGTCAAATGCAGAGGATACATTGGAAAGGAGCGGGAGGAAAATGACGAGAAGGATCGCACTGTTTGCAATATGCACGTGTCTGGTCGCGGCGCCTGGGATGTCGCGCACCATCGAAAATGTTCGGGATGGAGGATTCAATGTCGACGCGGGATGGACGGAGAATCTGGCCCAGTATTCAGGAACCGGCGACACCAAGGTTTTCGATGAAACCACGAATCCAGGTGCCTTGACGCTGACCTACACCAATGCGGCCGGAAGCGACGAGACCACCGTCTGGGTCCGCGGCGATGTCACGCTGGATGAGGTGGGCGATTTTGTGCAGGCCGACATGAAGACCACCGGTCAGCGCATCGGCGTCTGCCTGGCCGCCGCCACTTCGTTCGATCAGAATCGCTCCAACCTGATATACCACGGAATCCGTAGCGACGGCATTATTCGATCCCACGCCTACTGGGGAGGCGGCAGCGAACTCGGCGATGCGGATGTGGCGGTCCCCGGCGGTGTGTCCGACCAGTGGGTCACGGTCCAGATCCGCAAGACCGGTGCGGACACGTTTCAGTTGTATTGGGGTTTGAACGGGGTGGCCGACACGCAGGTCGGCGGGACGTTCAACTACGGGAATGTCTCGGCGCCGGCGGGGACGGAGACCCCGAAATACCCGGCGCTGATGACCGATGCGGGTCTGGGCGATTTTGTCGGACAGTTCCGCAATATCATCGTCGGCAACATCAATGATCCGGGCGTTGACAATTTTGATGACGGCGCGCTGAGCCTCAACTGGGACTGGAACAACATCCCGCAGGCCGGTTCGCCGGTCGATACTTTCAGCCTGCAGGAGTCCGGCGGCCGGCTGCTGGTGGATTACACCAATCTGGGCGGCGACCAGGTGACCTTCATCGCGCGCGACAACGTGACGCTGCAGGACGGGCAATCGGTGGTGGTGGCCGTGCGGGTGACCGAGGGCGAACTCTCCTCGGCCATCGGTTTTGGGCTGGGCATGGCGACGGTCGGCCACGGGCTCTGGATGGACCGCTCCAACACGGTTTTCTATGTTCTGCGCAACGACGGGTTGGCGCGCGCGAACTTCTTCGGCAATGGGGGAGTCGAAATCGGCGATCCGTTGGCGACTCTGACCGGCTATCAACTCGGCGACTGGGTCACGCTGAGAATCCAACGCGAAGGTTCGATTCTCAAATTATACTACGGGCAGGGGTACCTGGCCGAAGCCGATCAGTTCGTGGGTCAGCGCGATTACAGCGCCCATCAACTGCCGACCGTGGTCGGGCTGCTCTCCGCCCCCGGCGTGGCAAGTTTCAAAGCGGAAGCGGAGCTGTTCCTGGTCGGCGATTTCGTGCCGGTCGAACTCTCCGGGATTTGGGTGGAATGATAATCGGGCGTCATTGATCGGGGTATCTGCCGCTGCCCGTGACCGGAGCGACCGGGACAGCGGCCCGC
The DNA here is from genome assembly GCA_035367355.1 of Candidatus Hydrogenedentota bacterium. Taxonomy (GTDB): domain Bacteria; phylum Hydrogenedentota; class Hydrogenedentia; order Hydrogenedentales; family SLHB01; genus UBA2224. The sequence continues at coordinate 2,553 of DAOSJS010000335.1, read as the reverse complement.
GGCAGCGGCAGAAATCCTTCCCAAACCGCTGAAGGAGGACGTGCGATGAAGAATCGGAAGCAATCCTCGGGCGTGGCGTTCACGTTGATCGAACTGCTGATCGTGGTTGCGATCATTGCGATCCTGGCGGCCATTGCCGTGCCGAATTTTCTTGAGGCTCAGGCCCGCGCCAAGAACAGCCGGGCGTTGGCCGACATGAAGAGTCTCGTCACGGCAACATCCGCCTACATGGTGGATTACAATGATGTGCCGGACCCGGACGGCGCCTTTACCTCCGACGCGTATAACCGGTTGTGGTGGGGGTTTGGTTCGCATCGGCTGACGACCCCGGTGACGTACATGACCTCCATTCCCGTGGATATATATCCCGACGAAACCAACAAGATCCTGGACCACTGGACGCGTATCCCGGGCAATACGCTGTTCAACGCTCCCTATCAGGTGTTAATCCGGGTGGATTCGTCAGCGCCGCTGGGCCCGAAGAACATAATCGTATTAGGCAATCCGGCAGCGGGTGATTGGCAGGCTCTGGGATTGGATCCTGTAACCCAGCAGAGGATTCAGGCGTCCCATGCGGTGTATCTGAGCGCCGGGCCCGACGGCGTCATGACCTGGCAGGGATTCGGCGGCGGGGGATCTCCGTCGGCGGCGGTCTATGACCCGACCAATGGAACGATTTCTCGAGGTGAACTTTATGCTCCGGTCGGGTAAAGCGAGCGGGCAGGGCAATGGGTTTCCTGCCAGGTTCGAGAATCTAAATTGCGATGGGGGGAGAGCAGTGAACAGATTGAATTCATGAAAGGAAAAGGAAATGAAGGCAAGATCAACACATCTTATCGGAAGGCCTTTCATAAGTCTTGCGTGTCTGTCGCTCCTGTCGATCGCGGCGATGGCGGCCCTCCTCGATGGTTTCGACGGATCGACCTATAATGCCGGGGCGCAATGGCTGGACCTGCAGGTCTCGCAGGGAACCGCGGCGGATACGGTCACCCTGGATCAGACCACGAATGCGGGCAAACTGACGATCACATCGACCAATGTCGCAGGCGATCAGACCAGTCTCATTCTGCATGCATCGGAAACGCTCGACGTCGGCGAATACGTGCAGGCCAAGGTGACAGTGCTGAGCGGAGCCACCCGCCTCGGACTATGCCTGGCCGCCACGACGACCATCACCAACCGCGCGAATCTCATTTATTACGGGTTGCGCAACGATGGGATTACACGCGGGCATGCCTACGGGGATGGGGGAAGCGAAATCTGGGATGCGCCGGCGACGTCCATCCCCGGCTGGGATTTCGGCGTAGAGGTGACCTTCAAAATCGTCCGCTCGGCCGAGAGGGAGTACCAGTGCTGGTGGGGCCTGAATGGGAACGCGGAGAACTTCGATGGCTCGGTGATCTGGCCCGAATCCGGCATTCCTCCCATTCACGTCGGTTTCATGTTCGATCCCGGTTTGGCGGATTTTCAGGGGACAGTGGACGATTTTGAAACCGATCTGGCGGGCGGCGGGCCGACGCCGACCCCAACGCCGACTCCGACGCCCGAGCCGACGCCCCCTCCGCCCAACCGCACCCTCGATGATTTCAACGATGGGTCATTCGACACGGCGTGGATCTTCAGCCTGCCGCAGATCAACGGCGGCGACGGTCCGGCCCTGACTTACGACGAGTCCAGCGTGGCCGGCAAGTTGCGGGTCGACTTCAATGCAGATAATGGCGGCGGGTTCGCATTCCTGCTGCGGGAAGACGCGTTCCTGGAGGTGGGCGAGGCGGCCTATCTGGATGCGCGTCAGATCGAGGGGACGGTCGGCGATCTTGCAATCTGGTTCGGCATGGCGCTGGCCACGCGGACCGGCGAAGACCAGCGCGTCAATGTTGCTTACTATACCATTCGCAACGACGGCATCCTTCGCGGTCTGTTCTTTGGAGACGGCGGCGCCGAAATCGGCGGGGTGGAGCCTGCACTGGGAAGCTACGGAATCGGAGACGTGATCACCTTCGTGGTCCACCGCGTGACCGAAACCCGCTTCGATTTCTGGTATACGCTGGACGACATGCCGCTGACGCGAGCCGGATCAGGAACATGGGGCGGCGGCAGCGTTCCCCCCATTTTTGCCGGTCTTTGTCTCGGCGTTTCTGAAAATTGCGTGATTGAGTTTGATAATTTCCAAATGTACAAGACTCCGGTCAATTCCGTTTCGGGTTGGACCGTGATCGAGTAGCTGTGCGCAGGCTGGCGCATCCGGGGCGCGGGAGTCCAACGACTCTCGCGCCCAGTCCCGCGCCCTGTCCCGGTAATCCCCTTTGGTTCGAGCGCCACCCCGGGGCCGCAGCCGCCGCCAAGTCACCACCATTCCTGTCATGAATCCGGTTCGGAATTGAGATGCTCCCATCCGTTCGTAAGCTGATGCTCGTGGCCGCCAGGACCTGGGAACTGCATGTATTCCAAGAATTGGGAAGATTGCCCTGATCCGACAGGCGGCCTCGGCTTCGGGGGTGACCCGGTTGCGCCATTGAATACCGGCCCGGATGTTCTTGGCAAGCCGGCCCT
>DAOSJS010000334.1:0-4482 GCA_035367355.1 Candidatus Hydrogenedentota bacterium | reverse complement strand
GGAAGCGGTCCGTCCGTCATGAGCGCGCGTTCCGTGGGGTAGTCTTTATACAGATTCGCAAACGGCCGCAGCGTCCCAAAGGGGTCCAGCTCGGCCTGGGCCAAACCCGTTTTGCTCATCGCGCCGCTGGAGTTCTGGATCAGTTTACCGTTTACGTTCGAGAAGCTGTACCCTTTGAATGTTGATGAAGCCACCTGCGCCGGCGAGAGCGGGGCACCGGTTGTGTCATAGATCTGGCCGCGTGTATAGACCGTGCCCGCCACATTGGAGCAGGCTTCGGTTCGGCGGTACAGGAGCGACTCCAACGATGCGACCTTGACACGATCAAAGGTGCCGAATCTCGCCGGGTCCGTGTTCCGGGCAAGGTCCAGCGCGTGAATCTCCGCATGGCACAGGATGCAGTTGATGTTGTTCGCCAGTATCGCAAATTCGAACCCTTCGAACAGCTTGCCTGAAATGCGGATGGTTTGCTGGCAGGTCTGCGTCGCTTGTCCCAGTTCCGCCGTAGCGCGAAGCGTCAGGGAGGTACCCGTCAGGTCGTCTGTTCTGGACACCGTCACTTCAGTAATGGTGGCGCCATTGCGGAGCCGGCGGGCCGAACTCGAGCCAATGATGGTCGCAGGAGCACCCGTCTCAAAAATCCCGTTGCCGTTCAGGTCGCTTTCGCCTGCATCACGCACACCGTTTCCATTGATGTCTTCGTTATTATCGACGAGTTCATCGATATACAGCCGGTACGACGCCATATTTCCCGTCGTATTGCCATTTCCGACCACATAGTCATTCCAGATTCTCGCTATCCCGATGTCGACGCCGGCCTTGCATGCCTCATCCAGAAGGACCTTCTGCACGGCATCGTCAGTGAAACGGCCGCTTGCGTGTACGCGCATCACCGCCAATGCAACCGAGCCGAGAACCAGCATGATCGCAAGTAACGCCCACAGCAGTGCAAAGCCGTCTTGAGAAGTCTTACGGGAAATCATGGCTTTTCTCCCTGGTTGATCGGTCAATTGCACACATACACGCGCGCCGATACGGTCTCCGATACCAGGGTGGGTCTCCGGCCGTCCACGCGTGCTGTTGCGGTCAAGGTAATCGTCAGGATGCTGTTGTCGTCATTCAGAGCAAACTCAACGTCGCTTAAATCGTTACAGCCACCGACGGGGCGCGCCTCGCCGATGTCTGCTGTATCCCCGTCCATGTTGATATCCTGGATGCGCACGATGCGGCGCGTCAGGGCCCCATCGCCGTCTGTATCTTCTCCAGCATCCAACAGGGCGTTTCGGTTGAGGTCTTCGTTCATGTATCGAAAGCGGATGGGCGAGGACCATCGTTGACGCGACCCATCCAGAGGAACCTGCAAGCGCAATTCGACCGGGCTTCCAGGCACAGGATTTTGGATTACCTCAATTTCTTCAAGAGGCGGAATCAGGGAATTGTCTCCTTGCCGGGCGGCGATTTCCGCTTCTGCAATGATCGCGGCCATCGTGTCGCGCACACTGGACTGGACCCGGTCTTTCGCGAGGGCAAGGGTCGAGGAATTCGCCGCAGTCTCAATGGCCACGAAGCTCATGATCCCGATCACTGCAAGCAGGCTCATGGCAATCATCAGCTCGACAAGCGTGAAACCCGATTCTCTCATCGAGGCGCTCCTACCGGTCGGTCAGGACCGTCGAGACGGTCATGGTCATGGTGCGGTTATGCAGATCGACCCATGTGCTTGTCAGTGTAATCTCCAGTGGGTTCGCAGCTGTATTGACGTAATCCACACGGATGGTCTCGTTGGTTTGAGTTCCCGCCCCGGGGATGACTGATCCGTCGGGCCATCTGGTGGTCACGGCCCCTGGAAAATCGTCTGGATGCTGGTCTCGATGCTGGCGCATCTCGGTGAAAACACTCTTGGCGTTTTCCGCGACCGCCAGGCGTTGGCTCTGCATGAGTTGCGCCGCGTAAAACGAAATCAGGATTTGCGCCACACCTCCCAGTACCACCATGAAGATGGTGACCGCAATCATAATTTCGAGCAGCGTCATCCCCGCCTTCGAGGCGGCCACCCCCTGCCTCCCCACGCGCATCTGTTCGTTACCGCCAGCCATCTGCCCTGAAGCCTCCATGAATGGACATTCCCAGTCCACCGCCCGTGGACACTTGCGAGCACTTGAATTGTAGCATATCCCATACCACTCTCGAGCTTTTCGTGCGGTCGAGGCAAATTTGAGGGCACAGGCAGATCGTTAAATTCACAAAGCATTAATTTACAGAGCATTACGACTTAGAGCCCAGTTTTGTCAGGTGCGATTCTGGCAGGGCGGGCTGCATCCTGTTTCTAATGCGGACTCTGCTGATTTCCGCCAAATTCCGTCATATGGGTACAATTTTTGTCACAAAGACCGTCTGCGGTGCATCCTGCTCCCGTTGGATTTAGACAAGTGCCTGTGGGGACATCTGCATCAATTCCCAGGCCAGGCGCGTCACTTGAATTACGATCTGGCGTCGGGTAGAGTCAGGGCTGCAGGGGAAAAGAGCAAATGCGGGCTCCGCAGGAAAGCAGGCAGCCCTGAAACACCCCGCGGATTCACCACCACGATAAGCTGCGGGAAGGGGCGGCGATCGGCGCCTCACCGCTCTCGACGATTGCATTTGGCGGACGGGCTTTTGTTGCCCGCAAATGGCTCCTGCCCAGGTGGCAGACAGACTACGGTGCGAATCAACGCGGTTGCTCAATTTCCGCTGAATTGAGGTCGCAGGGTCGATGGAATGTCGGAATGGAGGAATGACGCAAAATGGGTACTAAAGGACGTGAGATCGTGGGTGTGGACGTGCCGCAGCTCTTGGAAATGCTCAACAAGGCTTTCGCCGACGAATGGCTTGCTTATTATCAGTACTGGGTCGGCGCGAGAGTAGCCTCCGGCCGGATGCGGGGCATTATCGCCCATGAACTCGAAGAGCATGCCGGAGAAGAGCTGGAGCATGCGGAGAAGCTTGCGGAACGAATCCAGCAGCTGGGCGGCACCCCTCTGTTGAACCCGGCGGAGTGGATGAAAAAAACCAATTGCGGCTACGAAGAGCCGGCCAATCCCAATACAGTTGTCCTGCTCGAGCAGAATATCAAGGGCGAGCAGTGCGCGATTGAGACGTACAAGAAACTCATCGATTTCGTCCGGGGAAAAGACGACATCACCTACCATCTGATCTTTGACATTCTCAAAGACGAGGTGGAGCACGAGGAAGACCTGGAAGCCATTCTTGAGGATATGAAAACCCCCGTCAAATAAGAGACCGGGTGACGGGCGCTTTTCCTCCGCCTGAAGAGTTGGCTGCCTGCCAGTATGCGGCGAATCACCGTGGCAGGCTGAAATGCATGCCTCAGCCCCGACAGGCTCGCCTGTGAGCCCGGAACGCCAAGGCCTCACCCGAGACTGGGGGTTTGCCGCCGGGTTGCGCGTTTTCCCGGCACCTGAGCTTAGGCCGGTCTGCCATCTTGAGCGCCACTGTAGAAATGCAGCGGGTTGCAACCTGTACGTGTTGCACCCGCTGCTTTTGTTTACTTCCGTTGCTGCGACGGCCCGAATGAGCTGCCGCGGGCCCGGCAGACGTCGAGGTCTGCTCCATTGGCACAGATTTCATCCTGGTCTCTCCGGTTATCCCATGGGAAAGCTGATGAAGAGACGCCCCGACAGAATTCCGATACCGCGCATGACGGCGTGACCGTTCTGCTTTATTTCATGCAATTCAAGAGGTAGACTACGTACAAGGCGTCTGCCAGGCAGACTGCCGGCGTTCTCATGCTGGCTCTCCAGCGGGTTGTGGCATGTCCTTTTAACTCACTGACGGATCGCGGATCGGGAGTGATTCCATGTACGCAATGGGGTGTTTGCTGGCGGTGGCATTTGCAGGAATTTGGTCGGGTGTGCCGGCGCCGCCGGCCATCTTTCTCGGCCCGGAGGCTTCGGCAATCGAACAAGGCGCGTCGACCGATTTGCAGCGCCTTCTTCATGCCGCCACGGGAACGCTTTATCCTGTCAAGACGATAGACACCGTGCCCGCGGATGCAAAGGGAATCGTGATTGGGACCCCTTCGTCCCTTCCAAAAGCCGGGCAGAGCTGGCCGTTTGGCCTCGAGGAACCGGGGGCGGACGGCTACATTCTCTATTCGGACACGGACACCAACAGCCTGGTATTCGTTGCGGGACAGACCGCCACGGCGGCGCAACACGGGGTGTATGGATTGCTGGAAACCCTGGGATTCGGCTTCTATACCTCGCAGGAAACGTTGCCCGATGCGTTTTCAGACATCCCTGCACTGCGGCTGCCACGGTTCAATGCGTCGGTCACGCCTGTTTTCAAAGTGCGCGGCACCCTGCCATTTTATGACTACCTGATGGGGCATTCTGCCTGGGAAATTCGCGATTACAAGGCCTACATGGATGCGCTGGCACGCATGCGGATGAACACCGTGACCTTTTACGTGCGTGATGATCA
>DAOSJS010000333.1:0-4486 GCA_035367355.1 Candidatus Hydrogenedentota bacterium | reverse complement strand
GCTGACCAGGGTGATGCTTGGCGGCGGGAGGCTGGCCAGCTCGCTCCGGGGCCGGAGCGTGGGCCCTTTGATACGAAAATCCAGTTCCAGATTCCGGTTCGCAAGCCGGTAGCCCTGCAGAGTGAAATTGTCGCGAAGTGCCGGGATCCGTTCGGCGGTATCCGGGGCGATGGCGAGTCTGATGGCGTAATCCATGTCGCCGCCGGTCACGTAGGTCCCGTGTCCAGTCACGTTGATGCCTTCCGCGAGCAGCTCAACATCCTTGGTCGTCACGACGTCATTCTGGAACGATACGTTTGAGGCAAGGCGGTTGAACTGGAGCGAAGGGGGGAGGATGCCTGCACTTTCCTGCAGCGGGCCTTTGAACTGGGCCAGGAGATAGTCGGCGTTGAAACGGCCATCCCGCACGGTGAATCGCCCTTCGCCGGCGAGGGTGTGGGGATCGTCGCGATCCATAGAGTACGTGATGTTGCCGTCGACGGAGCCTTCAAGAACGTTGGGGAACTTGAGATGGCTCAGCAGGGGCGTGGCCGGTATGTTTTCCCAGGCGAAGGTAGTTGAGTAGGCATTTTCGGCCCTGGTCAGTGTGTAGCTGCCTTCAACCCGGCCGTCGCCCACGCGTGCCCGGAATTGCCTCACACCGATCCGGGCCGCCGTGGTGTACGCTTCGCCTGAAAAAGCGCTCGCTTCCCAGGGCGGTGCGAGCAGATGCTCCGCTTCAAGATGAAATACCCAGTCACGGGGCACGGGAGGGAAGCGGTCAATCAGTTCGGGTGGGCAAGTGATGGGATTGAACCATTGGGCGCCGAACGAGGGCGTGGCGGCGCTGGCGGCATGAAGCCAGAGTTCGCCCGTGGATGGCGTGCCTCGGGTGAACGCCAGGCGCAGTTGGGCATCCTTCAACACATGCGGCGTCTCGAGGCCATCGGGCAGCAGGCTCAATTCATCCAGATGGCCCTCGAGCAAGGCACGCCAGGCGGTCGGTTCCTCCGGGTCGCGGTTCCACTCATAAGACACCCGGCGAATGGCACTGCCTTGAGGCTTGTAGGGCAGGCGAAGGCATTTCGCAATCGTGGCGATATCCGCCGTATCGGCCGTGGTCAGCGAGCGTCTAAGGCTCCATTTGCCTCCGGACCGCGCCAAGAGCATCTCCGCGTCAAGCAACGTGTCTGCTGCTTTAACCTGGCCATTCAGCGCGATCTCCTGCCCAGGTTTGAAGTCGGCCGTGCCGTGCAGGGTGACGCCCAGGCCGGCAGGCTTTCTGAAAAACCACCGGTAATCGACCTGCGCCTGCGTCAGTTCTGCCAGAAATTCGGCCCGGGTCCGTTCGGGACGGAACTCCGCCGAGGCCTTGACGGTGGCGCCGCCTGACACGGCGACATCTTTGATGGCGATGAGATGGACGTCTTCCAGTTTTGCAATGGCCCCGTTAATGGATGCCGAGCCTGTTTTGCTGGCGAAGTCGTAGGCCAATCCGCCGACAACGGCATTGTCCTGGAAGACAAAGCTGAGGGGCTGGATCTGCACGGACCGGTCCTCCAGGTGGAGCCGCCCGGAGATATTTCCGGCGTGCAGACCGTACGATTTCTGCGAAACCGTGCCGTCGGCAATGCTGAGGGCGGCCCGTGCGATGCGCTCCTGGGAGTCCCAGGCGCCCTCCAGATTGTCGAGCGTCATGTGCACGGTGGGGAGGCGAGGATCCGATGGTTCGAATTCCAGAGTCCCGCCGGCCGCGTTGGCATGCGCACCGATGCGGAATTGTTCGATGTTCCCATCCAGGCTGAGCACCACTTCGTAGGGTTCGGCCAGTTGCAGGTCCAGTTTACCGTAATCTTGCAGCCGCCCCATGACGGCATGATCGAGAATTTCGGCCAGTGGGAGGCGGGAACTGGCGAGGCTGAGGTTGAAAGCCGGGATTTCATTCTCCAGGGTGACGCTTCCCGAAAGTCTGCCTTCACCGATTTGCGCGGATTTCGCGGAGGCGGAGGTCAGGGTCAATTCATGCGACAGGGCATTATAGGAAGCAAGAATGTCGAGGTTGCCCGTCGCGGGAGGGAGGAAGGGGGGATGGTCCCGGATGGTGAGATCCTCAAACATCGTCTCCAGCGAGACCATGAGCGTTTTGTCCGGATAGGCCACCAGGCGCGCCTTGGGCCGGGCGAGGCCGGTCTCGACGAAACGTTTTGACGCGGGGAGGAAGACGTTGACATCGGCGCTGGTGAGTTGCGAGGACTCGATCTTGAGATCGAAGTCCGCGGGCGAGACGTAGGTCAGATTGGCTTTCAGGCGGCTTTCTTCACGCCCGTTGAGCAGGCCTGATGCGTTCGCAAGCACCTGCTCGGTCTCGGGCAGCCTGTAGACGTCAAAGTCGAGGTGGTGGATGGCCAGTGCGGTATCGCGTACAACGTTTTCCACTTGAAGGGTGCACTGCCGGCCGAGAACGCGAAATGCTCCCAGGGAAGTGAAAGGTCCGGCGCCGGACGAGTGGAACGGGAATCTTCCCTGATCATACCAGGCTTCTCCGGGCGGCCTGCGGACGGTGAACACGGCATGATCCAGCTCGATCCGCTCGACGTTCAATTCACCATAGAGAAGGCCGACGATATCGATATGGACATACACGGATGGTATGCGGATGTTTGCAACGGGCCCTTCCTCCGGCGCCAGGTCGATGCGCAGACCGTCAATGCGAATCCCCCGCAGTCCCGCGACTGCTACCGAGTCTGCGTCCAGTCCGATACCCGTACGGGCCTCGGCTGCTTCGAGGGCCATCTGGCGAATGGTTTCCAGGCGGTACTCAATCAATAGCGTGACCGCCGCCAGCAGGCCGCTGAAGACAAGGAGCGCCAACAGCCAGATCCGGGTGAAACGGCCGGAATGCACCCTGGGTGCCATATGCTCCTGCTGATCTTCGTTAATCAGAGACGTCTGCCTTTTCTTCTTGGGGAGCGGCGTCCTGGCTGGTTTCTTCGTCACTGTTGAGCCAGGTCAGGCCTTTGGCTTTGAGGATGTCACTCTTGAGGCGCTCAACAATCTCAGGATGTTCTTTCAAGAAGATGCGGGTATTTTCACGCCCCTGCCCCAGATTCTCCCCGTCCAGGGAGAACCACGAGCCGCTCTTCTGGATCAGCTTGTCGGCGATAGCCAGATCGAGCACATCGCCCTCCTCTGAGATCCCCTCATCGAACAGAATCTCGAATTCGGCCGAGCGGAAGGGCGGGCTCAATTTGTTCTTGACCACTTTCGCGCGCACTCGGTTGCCCACGTTTTCCTCTTTGTCTTTCACGGAAGAAATCCGCCGGATTTCGATGCGCATCGAAGCGTAGAATTTGAGGGCCTGCCCGCCCGTGGTCGTTTCAGGACTGCCGAACATCACGCCGATCTTCATACGGATCTGGTTGATAAATATGACGAGGGTCTTTGAACGGCTGATAGCGGCGGTAAGTTTGCGAAGGGCCTGAGACATGAGCCGTGCCTGGAGGCCCATGTGAGAGTCTCCCATGTCGCCCTCCACCTCGGCTTTGGGCACCATCGCTGCCACAGAATCGACGACAATGATGTCAACGGCATTGCTGCGAACCAGGGCTTCGCAGATCTCGAGCGCCTGCTCGGCGGTATCCGGCTGGGATACCAGCAGATTATCCACATCGACCCCGATCTTGGCGGCAAAAGAGGGATCCAGGGCATGTTCCGCGTCGATGTAGCAGGCGATGCCGCTCTGTTTTTGGGCATTGGCCACCGCATGGAGTGCCAGTGTGGTCTTTCCAGAGGCTTCAGGGCCGAAAATTTCCACTACACGGCCGCGGGGGAAGCCACCCACACCCGTAGCGATGTCCAGAGAGAGGCTCCCGGTCGAAATGGCCCCGACCTTCTGGACAAAATGCTCATCACCCAGGCGCAGCAGGGTTCCGCGTCCGAATTGTTTTTCCAGTTGCGCGACCGCGATGTCGAGCGCCTTGTTTCGAGCAGTACTGTCATCCGATTTTGCGGCCATGGCGGGCTCCTCGTTGGATGTTGTCTGAAAAAATTTTCACTATAAAGCGCATGGTGCCACAAGCTGTGACGCATGTCAAGCGGCCACCTGGAATCCAGCTATTCTAGCTGCTTTTCAGGAGAAGTCCAACGCTTTTTTAAATCGCCCGGGGGAAAAATCCCGCACGATTGATCTTTGTGCCCCGGGAAACGGTGTGGAAAAGCCGCGGGTCACAGAGCTGCGAAGGGCAACAGGGGTCTTCCGGAGGTGCTAAAACAGATCTGAGCCTAAACCCGTGCAGAGCAGCGGCGGCGCACGCGAGGCCGGGCATACCCGGGCGCGTCACAACAATCGGGATGATGCTGCGGCCTGGTCCAGGCCTCCTCCCGGTGCTTGCTGAGAGTGGGGGGCGGCCGGCCGGGATTTGCGTTGACACCCGCCCGTGGCAATGCTACACTACAGTCACTCGAGCGGGATTAGCTCAGTTGGTAGAGCGCCAGCTTCCCAAGCTGG
>DAOSJS010000332.1:0-4492 GCA_035367355.1 Candidatus Hydrogenedentota bacterium | reverse complement strand
CAAAGACTTCGACCTCCGCACCACCCAGCGCAGGATAGCAATTGACAAGGGTGACACGCAACTGACCGCTTTCGCAGCGCATCCAGGCCGTTTGGGAGATCGGACGCAGCTTTTCGCCGTTGATCACCCGTTCGGCATACCAGCCGTTTTCAGGCAGCTCGACACCCGGGAAAAAGAGGGCCTCCTGGCGGATCAGAGGCCAGAAGCGCGCGCTCGTGCCGTGGCGCCGCCGCGCGCGCCAGGCTTCGGGGAGATAGGCGAGGCTTGCTCCCCACGCCCTTGTATGGGCCCACAGCTTCCAGTAATCCCCGTCCAGGATGCCCCGTCCGACGGATTTGGCCTCACCCAGGAGGAGTTTGGGTTTGGCAAGGAAGAGTCTTGAGAGGGGAAAATTCCGCAGCACCAGGCGCATGCGATTCCGCGTGTTCAGATAATATTTTTGGCGCAATCGTTTCCCCGCGCCCATCGTGGCGCTGAATTTGTGCCGGACAACCGCGCCGGGACAGTTCCAGATCTCAAAACCGGCGTTCCAGATGCGAAGGCACAAGTCGAGATCGTCGAGATAGATTTGAAAATCCGGGAGCAATCCCGATTTTCGCAGCGCCGCACTGCGCAGGAACATGGCGCCGCCGCATACACCCAGCACTTTGCGGGGCGTATCCCATTGGGGCCCGTCGAGCCGGCCCACGCCGAGGTCCCATGACGAGCCAATGATGGAGCATTCGATGCCGAGGGAATTCAAAAGGTGCGGGGCATCAAAAAGGACCATTTTAGGGGCGAGCGCACCGCAGTCCGGGCGGGATTCAGCGGTGCTCACGAGTTTTTCGATGGCGTCGGGCGCGGTGGCCGTGTCGTTGTTGAGCAGGAAGATGTACTCCGCACCGGCATCCAGAGCTTGTTCGATGCCCCGGTTGTTGCCTTCCGACCAGCCCAGATTGTCCGGAAGGGCCAGGATCTCGATTCGCGGGTCGCGGTACCGTTCCCGCACAAACGCGATGGAGCCGTCCGCGCTGTGGTTATCCACCAGCAGAAAGCGACAGTTTCGGTATGTGCCCGAAAGCAGCGAGTCAAAACAGTCCGCGAGATGCTCACGGCCGTTCCAGTTGATAACCAGGACATATACGAGTGGTTCAGGCATGGCGGCTGCAGTATAGCAGGGCCCGGGAACGCGATGAATCGGGTCCTGATCTTGGGGTAGACAGTGAATATGCCCGGAGTGTAGAGTGTATGTACTACAGCGGGGAGCCAGTGGAAAGGAGGGCCTGCGTCATGCCACACGTCGCCGATTCCAGAAAAAAGGTGTCCAGACATCGGAGATTCACCCCGTTGCCGCGGCCGGCCGACACCGGACAGGCGCCGCCGCCCCCTCCCCCGCCGCCGTACTACTACCAGCAACCCGTGCAGCCGCAACGGCGCACGGATACCAACACCTGCCTCATCGTCGGCATCATTCTCGGCGCGTTGGCCTTCTTCATGATCGCCGTCATGGGCATCCTTGCGGCGATCCTGCTTCCTGCCACGTTCCGGGCACGCGAAGCCGCCCGGCGGGCAAGCTGCGCCAACCACCTCAAACAGGTGGGTATCGCCTTCAAGATGTATGCGAACGAGGATCCCCAGCAGTACTGGCCACCGCTCAGCAGCACGGACGGCACCTTCATGTTCCAGCCCGATACGATGTATCCCGAATACCTGACCGACCTTTCCGTGCTTGCGTGTCCCAGCGACACCGACGCCGCGGTCTTGGCCGTGGATGACCACAGCTATTACTATCTCGGGTACGTGTTGACGACCGAAGACGAATTCCTGGCGTTTCTGGAGTCGTATCCGAAGTTTATTACCGAGGGCGTGGACTTCAGTCAGGACCTCCCCGCTCCGCCCGGGCGGGGTTCGTTCGGTGGCGACACCTTCCTGCGGCTCCGGGAGGGCGTGTTCCGGGAAATGGGCGGGCAGCCAAGCCAGGTGCCTGTAATGTTCGATGCCGCCTCGATCTCGGGCGTCGCCACGAAGTTCAATCACATCCCCGGCGGCTGTAACGTGCTGTATATGGACGGCCACGTGGTGTTCATCAGGTGCCCGGGTCAGTTCCCCATAACACCGAAAATTCTGGAGGCCTTCGGCCGCCTCGATCGGTGACACGGGGGGTGGATTTCCCCCGGACCCTTCCGCTACACTGCGGCACCATGAATATAGCGATACTCGGAGCAATGTGTTTCGACGAGATTTTCGCCCTTGATGGCGAGCGCCGCGAGAGCTTCGGCGGCATTCTCTACAATGCCGCCGCCCTGTCCAGCGTGCTGGATGCCGGCGATGTGGCGATCCCGTTCACCAAGATCGGCGAAGATCACTTTGATGCCGCCCTGGAGCAATTCGAAAGACTCCCCCGCGTCGATACCACCAACATCCTCCCCTGCCCCGGTTCTATAACGCATGTCACGCTGCAGTGGCGGACGGAATCGTGGCGGGATGAGACAGTCCGGAACCGGATGCCGCCGTTTACGGCCGATGAACTGGACAGAATCCTCGATGCCGATGCGGCACACATCAACTTCATCAACGGCACGGAGATCGATCTCCCGACGCTCCGGGCATTTCGGGCAAAATTTCCCGGGTTGATCTCGCTGGATGTGCACAATCTGATCAGCCGCTTCGACGCCGATGGAAAGCGCGATATCGTGGGTTTTCGCCAATGGCGTGAGTGGGTCCCCAGCATCGACGTGCTCCAGTGCAACGAGTTCGAGATCAACACGATGTTCGAGCGGGAGATCACGACGCGCCGGGACTACGCAGAGGCGGCGCGGGAGGTTTGTGCGGCCGGACCACGGGCCGTGACCGTCACCCTGGGCCCCGAAGGGGCAGTCACCGTGCACCGGATGGACGGCGCGTATTATCTCGTGGATATCGGCGTCCTTCCCCCCGTGAAGGCCGTGGATACGACCGGATGCGGCGACAGCTTCTCCGCGGGATTTCTGGCGGGGATGCTGCGCTGGGATGAACCGGCTACCGCGCTGGCCTGCGGCTCGGTCGTGGCGGGTGTGAACGCGCGGCACCGCGGCATCGGCCAGCTTGCCGAAGCGAAACGCCTCCTGAGCGACCCGCGCCGGCATTTCGCCGTGTTTGAGGGCAAACCGCCAGACTGGCCGGGCGACTGCATCTGAGGCGCTACTCCCCCGCTTCTTTTTCTTTCAGTTTCTTCTGCCGCTGAATTTCGGCCAGGTGCACGGGTTCCTTGCGGACCTTGCTCTCCAGAGCCCGCCGGCGCTCATCAAGCATGCGGGTCGCGATTCGGCGGATCTGCGACTGGAACCACATGTCGGTCGAGGCCCCCTCACGGTAGTCGGCCGGCCCGATCATATCGACCCGGTCGGTTTCCTGGAGCATCAGCGCCTGCTCGTAATGCCGTTGAGAACGCGGCTTGTAGACGGCGAAGGCGAGTCCCCCATGCTTCCGTACCACCGAGAACGAGGGGATATCGCTTGGGCCATCGGCGACATAGATCATATTTTTAAAGGGCACTCGCCGCTCCTCTTCCGGGATGGCGTCGTTTACCGTGATGCTCGGCTCTTTGTTCACGCCCTTGTTGATTTCGAACAGCGCCCGGGTCTTGGTCGTGTTATCCAGCAGGGTCGCGATCTGAGAGATCTCCCCGGACCTGGGGTTGCCTGCGAGGTCGGTGTCCGGCTCGGCGGGGGCTTCAATGAACTCCGAAGCCCACACGCCGTCGAGTTTCTCGGCGATTTCAGAGCCGCGGATGATCTCCGCCAGCCCCGTGCTGACCACATAGTGCTCCAGGCGAAGGTCGCCCTCCACATACGGGGGTTCCTTCACAATCTCCTTGAGCCGGTCGAGAAAAAACGGCAATCCCCGATAAAATGGGATGTTTTTCCCAAGATCCCGCAATTTGGCGTTGGTGAGGCCCTGAAAACGCCCCGCCCGAACATACGACAGGATGTGGCCGAGATAACACGTATCCCGCTGCACATGAATGCCCGACCGCTGATAGTAGGCCGGCAATTGCCCAACCTGCTCCCAGAAGGTGTTCTCATCGACGTCGTAGGCCTCAAACAATGGTTTTTGCATGTACTGCGGCGACAACGTCCGGTCAAAATCCCAGATCACCGCTATCACATTCTGCAGGAACAATCCCTTATCCGACACAAACAGGCCCTCCCCGTATGATCTTCGACAAAACCATAGCAAGACGCCTTTCCCGGTACAAGAACTGCGTCTGGCTAAGGAGACCGCCTGTCGAAGTCCGTGCCAGACTGCTGTGTATAACGTGCAAATTGCAGCGGCGTAGCATTTGAGATAGGGAGGTGACAATTTTTGCGAGTTTTGACATTATGTCCTGAGGTGCATTCGCAAAATTTCGAGGAGTATGCACCTGCGGGGAAGGCTTCTGGGAGGAACCTGCGCGATGTATCACGCATGCCCACATTGCCATAAGTTGCTGTACATCCCTGATAAATACGGTGGCTTACAAGGCCGGTGCCTT
>DAOSJS010000331.1:0-4497 GCA_035367355.1 Candidatus Hydrogenedentota bacterium | reverse complement strand
GCACCAGGCCGGGTTCTGCGCCAGTAAACCGATAGCTCCCGTCGTCCCGGGTCTGGGTGCGCAGGGTTTTGCCGCTGGCATCGACCAGTTCCACGGACTGCCGGGCAGCCGGAGAGCCGCCGTACGTGACGATGCCGCTCACCTGTGCCGCGGGCGCCAGAATAACCTCGAGCGGGGAGCCCGTGTCCGGAGTCAGGGCGGCCGTTGCGGGTTTGTATGCCGCGTGCCAGATGCTGATCTGTCGCGTGCCTGCCGGCACCTCACTCAGGCCGAACGCGCCCATCGGGCCGCTTTCCGCGGCGGGTTCGACGTCTTCCGGCGCCGCGGGCAGGGCGCCAAGAAAAACCCGGGCATTGGCGACGGCACTGCCGCTACGGTCACGGACAACGCCCTGATACGCCAGCGCCGCCGCAGCCTGGGCCTGCGCGGGGGAAGATTGGGCTATGGCGCTGCCTTCCGGTCTCTGAAGACTCCGCGGCACGCGCGGTCCGGGGCTTTCCACCGGGGCTGCTGCCTGAGCGATCTCCTGCGGCGCAGGCTCAGCCGGAGGCGCGGCGTCTTGCGGCTGCCCGCTGCCGGTGAACCAGAAGATCAGCCCCGCCACCAGGGCCACGGCGGCAAGCGGCAGCGCCCAGGATACGCGGGAGCGCTTTCGGATCGTCTCATCCACTTCGAAACCTGCGGCAAGGCGGCGCCCGGCGAGCGGGTCCGCAACCGCGCGTTCAGACAGGCGGGGCGCCAATCCGGAGGGCACGGGTTCGACCATCTGCGTGGAAAGCAGCTCTTTAAGGCGCGAGCTGCTGATTTCTACGCCGTGCGTGGCCAGTTGTTTGCGCAGCGTCTCAATTCCCGTGACGCCGTCCGTGATCACGCGCTGGCGGTCCAGCCCGATTTCCTGAGCGATCTCGGCAAGGGTCTTATCTTCGATGTACTGGCCAATGAGTGGGATACGCGCCTGCCACGGCACGGCGGTCAGTGCGGAGTCGATCTTGCCTTGAATAGAGTCCCAGGCAACCGGGCCGCCAGCGGTTTCCGGTGGTTCCTCCGCGGGGCGCTGGCGCTGGCTGCGCAGGTGTTGCCCGGCGCGGGTGGCAGCAGCGGCATGCAGCCAGGCCGCTAGATGAAACTTAGGGCCGGAGGGGGCGTAGGCGAGCATCTGGAAGGTTTCAATGGCCGCCTCCTCTGCTTCCGTCTGCGCATTCAGAACCCTGCGGCAGACGCTGTACACCATCGGTGCATGGCGTTCCACCAATTCATCGAACGCGCTCCGGCTCTTACCTTCGCGCCACTGCGCGTAGAGTCCCAGGTCGTCGATTTCCGCCATTGCGCACCCCCGGATACCTTGTTTCGCAGGGCGATTATACCCATTATGAGCCTCAGTGGCCATATACGGACACGACGCGCGCGCTGCCCGGCTATTTTCCCGGGACCGGACTCTGCCGCTTGCCGCCGAAACGGGCTGCAGGCGCCCTACGGTTGTATCAACGTTTTCATGCCTCATTTACTTGAAGTGCGGACGTATTCGAGCGATACTCTAGCTCTATTCAGCCCAGGCTCCGTTTATTTCTTGCCGGTGCGGCCGGGGGCGGGGGAGGCTGTTTCGCGAATGGCGCCACATCGCAGTCGAATGCGCGAGGGCAGCCCAGTGTGTCCGGCACGGCAAGTCGCGGCCAATGTAAGGAGACAGACATGAAGCTTAAGCGGTCAATTACACGGCGGAATTTCCTTCGGAACGGCGCCCTGACATTCGCGGGCATCGCGGTGCTGCCGCGCCGCGTCCTCGGCGCCCCCGGAGAACCTTCGCCCAACGAAGAACTCACCAAGGCGATCGTCGGCGTGGGCGGCATGGGCCGCGGCCATATTGGCATGCCGGGCGCGCGGCTGGTTGCCGTGTGCGATGTGGATTCCGACCATCTCGACCAGGCGCTCAAGATGTCGCCCGAAGGCACGAAAGGCTATCGCGATTTCCGGGAAGTGCTCGAGCGGCCCGATGTCGATATTGTGCACGTGCCCACGCCGCCCCATTGGCACGCACTCATCTCGATTGCCGCCGCCGAGGCCGGCAAGGACGTATGGTGCGAGAAACCCATGACCCGGACCATCGGCGAAGGCAAAAAGGTAGTCGAAGCCATTCAGCGCAATGGCCGCATCTTCCGCCTCAACACCTGGTTCCGTTTCCAGGGCGATTTTTATGGATTTGGCACCACCGTGGCCCCGATCAAGAAGCTCGTCGACAGCGGCATGCTTGGCTGGCCGTTAAAAGTGTTTGTCAGTGGAACCACGGGGTTCGACTGGAAGTTCTACTGGAGCGGTCTGACGGATCTCACGCCGGAACCCGTTCCGGAGACCCTCGATTACGACTTCTGGCTTGGTCCCGCGCCGTACAAGCCCTACCATCCGCACCGCGTGCACGGCACCTTCCGCGGATACTGGGATTACGACGGTGGCGGCCTGGGCGACATGGGTCAGCATTATCTCGATCCCGTGCAATATTTCCTCGGCAAGGATGACACCAGCCCGGTCGAGGTGGAAGTCGATGCGCCCCAGCAGCATCCCGACGCGGCCAGCTCCTGGCGGCGGATCGTTCTTCGCTATGCGGATGGATGCGAGATCACCCTGGACGGAGAGGGCACCGACACATCCAAACCGTACATCGAGGGACCCGACGGCAAACTGTTCAAAGGGTTTAAGTCGGACATCCCGAACCTCGAGAAGAAACTGGCCCAGTTCCCTGACCCCGAGCCGCAGATGACCGACTTCGCGGAGGCGGTCCGCACCCGCACGACGTTTGCGCTCAATGAATCCAACGGCCACCGCTCCTGTACGCTAATCAATATGGCCAAAACCGCCGTGCAGCTGGGCCGGAACCTCCGCTTCGATCCGGTAAAGCAGGAGTTTATCGATGACGAAGGCGCGAACCGGCTCGTGTATCAGCCCATGCGCGCCCCCTGGCAACTGTCGTGATCGCACCGTGTTAAATGGACGCTACCGGGCGCGAATGCGCCCGCGACGATACTACGAGGAAAGGAAATGAACATGATACGTCGAGGATTCTCGCCGGCGGGCAGAACGGCGTTCGCGGCCGCACTGGCTCTGGTCTGCGCTGCGGCCGCCTTCGGGCAACCCGCGATTGAGGAACTGCTGGGCAAAATGCCCGCGGAATCGTCCCAGGAGATCGTCGCCGTGAGCCAGAGCCTGATCGCGCTCGGGCCAGAGGCCATTCAGGGTGTCTGTGCAACCCTGGTGCCGTCGGGCGGTGACGACGTCAACGCGCGTTTTCTTTTGAGCGGCCTGGCAGACTATGTGTCTCGCGGCGACGTCGAAGAAGCGCGCGCGATGGTATCCGGCGCGCTTATTCAGGCGCTTGGGGCTGCTGAGGACCCGTACGTCAAGACGTTTCTGATGAGCATGCTCCAGGTCTGCGGCCGTGCCGAAGCCGTCGACGCGCTCGCCGGCTACCTGGGCGATGATGTGCTCGTGGAACCTGCGACGCGGGCCCTGCTTACCATTCGCACAGAGAATGTTGCGCCGGCATTGAAAGCCGCGTTCGAAGGCGCCCAGGGGGCTCGTGCCGTGACCCTCATGAAGGCCCTCGGCGAGTTGCGCCAGGCGGACGTGGCGGACAAGATCGTCCCATTCACCCGCTCAGCGGACCGGGAGACCCGTTTGGTCGCGTACCAGGCGCTGGTTGAAATGGGCGCCCCGCTGGACCTTGATGCGATGGGTGAGGCCTACGAGGCGGCACGGCCCTACGAAAAAGCCAAGCTGGCGTCGTATGGCCTGACCTATGCACGGCGCCTGGCCGAGGCGGGCAACATGGAAGCCGCTTACACCATCTGCGATTACCTCAGGTCCCACGGCCAGGTCAATGTCCGGTCGGCGGCACTCGCGACCCTCATCGACATCGGCCATCCTTCCGCGCAATCCCTTCTCCTGGCAGCCATGGACGATCCAGACCTCGCTTACCGGGCCGCGGCTCTGAAATTTGCCGCCCGGTTCCCGTCCACAGAGGCAACGCGGGAGTGGTTGAACCGAATGAAGGACGCCTCTCCGGAAGTGCAGGCCGAGATCATCACCATGCTGGGGGCTCGAGGCGACAATACAGCGTCCAACACGCTGGCCCGGCAGATTCTGGCCGAGGACAAAGTGGTCCGTTTGGCGGCCATCGATGCGACGACGCTGCTCGCTGGCAGCCGCGCCGTTTCCCCGATGCTTCATCGCCTCAGTGACGGCGCTGAGGACGATGAGATCCAGGCCATTCAATCCGCGCTGTTGCGGATTCCGGGGCGGCAGGTCGTCAAGGCATGCGGCCAGGCCCTGAATAAAACCCCGGCGCCGGCGCGCATCGCGCTGCTGGGCGTGTTGAAACAGCGGCGGGGTGAGACCGTGCGCCGCGAAGTTTTCGTGCAGGCCGGAGACAGCAACGAAGCGGTCCGTCTGGCCGCGCTGGATGCACTGCTGACCGTGGCCCGGCCGGAGGACATCCCCCGGGTCGTG
>DAOSJS010000330.1:0-4523 GCA_035367355.1 Candidatus Hydrogenedentota bacterium | reverse complement strand
GATCCCGTGGGTTTTGCCGCAGGGGATTTCCGGGTGACCCGGGGCGGCAGTCACAGCACAAAAGTAGCCTGGCTGCGCTCGGCGAACCGGGCGGGCGCGCTGCCCGAGGACAGGCATTGGCTTATCGGGTTCCGCGTGGTCTGTGGCGCATATCCAGAAACAGCCCCTCTCCCCTCCCCCGCGCCCGCATTGTGGGGCCGGGATGTCCAGCAGACGCGGCACATCTGGGCTGGCGGCCCCGATCCCGGCACGCCCTATTTCGAAGGCCCGCGACGCTTTGTAAAAATCCCACCCGGCTCCACCGGGCCGCTGTTTTCGCAACATAACCACTGCCCGGCGCTGTGTGCCTGCCCGAATGGCGATCTGCTGGCCATCTGGTACACGACCGTCACAGAACCGGGCCGCGAACTGGCCATCGCGGCGTCGCGCCTGCGCAACGGGGCGAGTGAATGGGACAATGCGTCGCCGTTCTGGGATGCACCGGACCGCAACGACCATGCCAGCGCCCTCTACTGGGACGGCCGCGACACCCTGTTCCACCTCAACGGGATAAGCACTGATGCCACGTGGGGCAAGATGGCGCTCCTTCTCCGCACCAGCACCGATAACGGAGCGACCTGGAGCCACGCGCGCCTCGTAAACCCTGCCCACCAGTTGCGCAATATGCCAATTGCGGGCATCTTCGCCACGAGCGACGGGCGGCTGATCCTTCCCTGTGATGCCGTTACCATCGGCGAAGGAGGGTCGGCCATTCATTTGTCCAGCGACGGCGGCGCCACCTGGGTTGACCCCGGCGCCGGCCGGCCGCAACCGGTGTTTGGGGCTGGACGCACCGGGGCCTGGATCGCGGGAATTCATGCGGGCGTGACTGAGCTGAGCGATGGCCGCTTCCTGGCCCTGGGCCGCGGCAACAACATCGATGGGCGCATGCCCATGAGCGTTTCAACGGATGGCGGGGCGACGTGGACCTATGAGGCCAGTCCGTTCCCACCCGTGAGCGGAGGCCAGCGGCTCGTCTTGAGGCGCTTACAGGAGGGCGCCCTGCTTCTCGTGTCCTTCACTGACCCCAGTTCGGCCGAAAATCCACGCGGCCTGGAATTCACGCGAGCAGACGGCCAGACTTTCACGGGTTATGGAATGTTTGCGGCAGTTTCCTACGACGACGGCGCCACCTGGCCGCATAAGAAGCTGATTACTCCCGGAAAAGAGGCCGGCGTTTTCGATGGCGGAGCGTGGACCCGGGAATTTACCCTCGATGCCACTCACGCGGAACCCAAGGGCTACCTGGCGTCGACCCAGACGCCTGACGGCGTCATCCACCTCATCAGCAGCGGCCTCTATTACCGGTTCAACCTGGCCTGGATAGAAACCCCGGCAGGTGACTGAGTGCTCAGGCAGACCTCCGGACAGGGGCGGCGGCCCAGCAGAGTGGTTTCCTGCACTTGAACCTCGCCCGCGATCTTGGTATCCTTTGGCGGTCGGTCCGTCCAGCGCAACGGACAGCACTCCTACTTTTTATTTTGCGGGACAACCAGGAAACTGGGGGGACTTATGCCACGCGGTTACCGCTGGGCGCGTGTCAGCGCACTGACACTTTCGCTTCTAAGTGTCGGTTTTTTAATCGGTTGTGACTCCAGCGCGCCGCGCCAGGCGGATAGAATCTCGCTGGAGTCCAGCGCCAGTGGCGACAACCAGGCGGGCCTTCCTGGGCAAGCTTTGCCCAGCCCGCTCCGAGTTGTCGTGGAGACCGAGGTACGGGCAGGGCTGTTCGGCGGGAAAGGCTCCCGCCACCCGGTTTCCGGGGCGGAAGTGTATTTCGAGATTCAAGAGCCTGCCCGCGGCGCGGTATTCATGAGAACCGGCCAACCGAACGTCACGGCCATGACGGGCGCAGACGGCATCGCGGCAGCCAATGTCATCCTGGGGGATGAACCGGGAGACATTCTCATCCTCGCGTCCGTGGACACCGGGCATGGCCCTGATACCGTGGAATTCCGCGTCGTCAGCGGGGTTCAGATCATTGGCACGGACCTGGAAACCCTCGTTGGCGGGACAATTCCCGAATTTGGAATCCAACTCGCCGACGACGCTGGCAGGCCGGTACCGGGGGTGGGTGTCCAGTTTCGCGTGGAACGGGGCGTCTCTGACTCGCGAGTGCACGATGACCACCTGTTGACCAACGAGGACGGCATTGCCGTGACTTCCTGGAGGCTCGGCTCAGAGGTCAAGCGCTATTTTGCCGTGGTGGAGATCCTGGATCGGCGGCCGGGCATTCCAGAAGAACAGCGCTATCATGTCCGGGGCCTGGAATTTACCGCGATGGCGCTGAACAAGACGGGGATGGCGCTGGAGCTCCTGGGCGGGCTGGCCCTCTTCATCCTGGGCATGAAGATGATGTCGGGCGGTCTCCGGCGCATCGCCGACCGGCGCCTGAAGCAGGTGCTGCAGGCCATGACACGGAACCGGGTATTGGCGCTGGTGGTAGGCGCCATTCTGACGGCCGTAGTGCAATCCTCCAGCGCGACCACCGTCATGACCGTAGGATTTGTGAATGCAGGATTGATGACCCTGCAACAGGCAATCGGGGTGGTGTTCGGCGCCAACATCGGCACCACACTGACGGCACAGATCCTCGCCTTTGAATTGAGTGCGCTGTCGTATCCCGCTATTGCCCTGGGCCTTCTGCTGACAACGGCCTTCCGAAAACCCAATGTTCAATTTTTCGGCGAGGCCGTCATGGGTTTCGGTATGCTGTTCCTGGGCATGACGACGATGTCGGCGATTGTCAAGCCGCTCCAGTACAGCCCTGAGTTTAAATCGTGGTTCATGATGATCGATTGCACCCCCGCACCGGGCGCTCTCATGCCAGCGGACCGCGCCCTCATCTGCATCCTGATTGGCACCGCCACGACGATGGTCATTCAATCGAGCGCGGCCACGGTGGGTCTGGTGCTGGCTTTGTGCAGCCAGGGGATGCTGTCGTTTTACACGGCGATCCCCCTGGTATTGGGGGATAACATCGGGACCACGATCACCGCGATCCTGGCGTCGCTGGGAGCCAACCGCAACGCGAAACGCACGGCGCTGGCGCATACGCTGTTCAACGTGATTGGCGCGAGCTACATGTATGTGCTGCTTTTCGTCCCGCTGTGGAAGGGGCAGCCGGTATTCCTCGGTCTGGTAAACGATCTGACTCCCGGGAACGTCTTCGTGGGAGAAAACATCGCCCGCCACGTGGCCAACGCCCACTCGATGTTCAATATCTTGAACTGCATCGTCATGCTGCCGTTTGTGGGAGCACTGGCGCGATTGTGCCAGCGCATCATCCCGGTGACCGAGTCGGACCAGGAAGGCATTCTGGCGTACCTGGAACCGCACTTGCTCGCCTCGCCCTCCCTCGCGCTGCAACAGGCGGTAAAGGAAGTCGTGTACATGCTGCGCCGCGCACAGAAATCGATCAATGACGGGTGCGAGTTCTTCCATGGAGGCCCCGAGGAGCTGGAAACGAATATTATGCGGCGAGAGGAAATGATCGACCAGCTCCAGCATGAAATCACCGCGTATCTGGTGGAACTGTCGGGCAAAGAGCTCACGCCCGCGGAATCCTCGCTGATCCCCGCGCTGATCCACGCGGTCAATGACGCAGAACGCATCGGCGACCATTCAGAGAACCTGGTCCATCTGGCGCGTCTGCGCCGAAAGGGCGGATGCGCATTCACCGAGCAGGCTGTCTCCGAAGTGCACCAGCTTCAGGAGATGTTGAACGGCCAGTTTGAGGCGACCTACCGCACCCTGTCGGGAGTCAATGGGGCAGCTTTGAAACGGGCCGAAGAAAATGAACACCAGATCAACATGTTCGTCAGGACCGCTTCCGATGCCCATATTCAGCGCCTTGAGAAGGGGGAATGCGAACTTCAGAGCGGCGTGATCTTTCTGGATCTGCTGTCCAACCTGGAACGCGTCGGCGACCATTTGGCCAACATCGCCGAACGGGCCGGCCGCATCAGCCAGGTGGTGGGCGTCGTCCATGGCAGCGTCCGTGACATGAACAGCCGGCCGAAGCCTCCAGCCTGAGGCCCGGTCCAGCGCGCTCAGGGCGCTTCACTGCTGTTTTCGGAATCCGTGCCGCTGCCCGCAGGTGCGGCAATATCATGGCCGCCGTACCCCAGCGCCTCCAGCTGCTCTGTCAAATCCTCCGACAGGCCCTCGGTCACAGCAGGCTCCGCAGCGCCTTCCCGAATAAACGCCATCATCCCGTCAAGAAGCATTCTCAGCTCCTCCACCCGGTCTGGCGTGTCGTCGCAGAGATTGTGCGCTTCCTCCCGGTCGGAGGCCAAATCGTAGTATTCGGCAGGCTGCAAACCGCGGGGATTGTTTTCATTGGCGGCAATGAGTTTTTCGGTATGGGTCCGCACGGCCTGCAAAACGATCCCTTCGAAATCGTTTTCGGCATAGACATGTGCCGTGCCGTCGTTGGCGAAAGTACCGCCGTCGACCAGGGCCACCCCGGGCATTTCCTGAGG
>DAOSJS010000329.1:0-4530 GCA_035367355.1 Candidatus Hydrogenedentota bacterium | reverse complement strand
CGCCTCCGCGGGTGAGATTGGAGATAAGCCGCTCGCCAAGGAGCACGCAGACCACGTCGGCCCCTGTCGCTTCGCCGATCTGATCCTCCGTCGCCACCCGGCCGAAACGGACGAAGAACGGCTCGCTGACCCGGACTCCCGCGGCATCAAGCCCCTCCTTGATGACCGGCAGAATATTCTCGGCGTTCGCCTGCACGGCGCTGGACGAAAGCCCGTCCGCCACATAGAGCACCACCTGCGTGCCCGCCGGAACGGAAGCCTTGATCCTGCCAAGGGTTTCGCCGTCAAACGTTCTTCCCTTGTCGGGACGGGTCAGAAAATCCTCGCGGCTGTCGCACGTCGTCTGGTAAACAGGCCAGTGCATCTTGGCAAGGAACTCGTCAGACACGTTGGAGAACACGGCGTCCTGCGCCGCGGCATGGTCGCTCTGAAAGCGGAGCATGGTTTCCGTGCGATACCGTGCTCCCGCGCGTCCCACGCCGATGCGCGCGGGGGTTCTCTCCTTCATCGCCATGAACGCCGCCTGATCGTGCGGGTGCTCCACAAGGTACTGCCGCCGCAGATCAATGGCGGCAATGTCGGGCAGCGCCTCGGACGGCGCTTCCTGCTGCCGGCTCTCCGGCGGGTGATCCGTCTGCCGCATCTGACGGAGCACCTGCTCGACTACCGCGCGGATCTCCTGCTCAGTCATGTGCATCCCTCCTGCGGATTACAGAAATACGGAAGCGTCGCCGGCATTGGGGCCCAGACGGCCGTCCTGCCAGAAGCCCCACTTTTCCAGCCAGCGCCGGAAAGGCTCGATGGGCTGCAAGCGCAGGGTTTCCCGGATCGCGGCGATGTCGTGATAGCCCGTGGACTGGTAGTTGAGCATCACATCGTCGCCGTGGGGAACGCCCATGAAGTAGTTGCAGCCGGCGGCGGCAAGGAGCACCGCCAGGTTCTCGTTGTCGAACTGGTCGGCGCGCATGTGGTTGGTGTAGCAGCAGTCGCAGCCCATGGGCAGACCGTGCAGCTTGCCCATGAAGTGATCCTCCAGTCCCGCGCGGATGAACTGTCGGTTGTCATACAGGTATTCGGGGCCGATAAAGCCGACTACCGTGTTGACCAGGAAGGGGCTGAAGTGCCGCGCAAAGCCGTAGCAGCGGGCCTCCATGGTGACCTGATCCCAGCCGTTGTGCGCGTCGGAGGACAGCTCGCTGCCCTGACCTGTTTCAAAGTACAGCTGGTTAGGGCCATGGGAAGTCCCCTCGCGCGCCATCAGATCCTTCGCCTCGGCGATCATGGCGTTGCTGATGCCAAACGCCCGGTTGCCCTTCTCGCTGCCGGCGATGGACTGGAACATCACGTCGCACGGCGCGCCTTGGCGGACGGCCTCCATGCCCGTGGTGATGTGCGCCAGCACGCAGATCTGCGTGGGAATCTGATACTTTTCCTTCAGCTCCGCAAACCGCCCCAGGATGGCCTTGACACTTTCGGTGGACGCGTCCACGGGGTTGAGGCCGATCACGGCGTCGCCCACGCCGAAGGACAGCCCCTCCAGCGTGGAAGCGGTGATGCCCTCCACATCGTCGATGGGGTGGTTGGGCTGAAGCCTTGCGGACAGGGTTCCCGCTTCGCCGATGGTCGTCACGCAGGTGGCCGTAACGCGCATCTTTCTGGCGGCGTAAATGAGATCCAGGTTGCTCATCAGCTTGCAGACGGCGGCGATCACCTCGCTGGAAAGCCCGCGGCGGAGCACCGACAGCTCCGTGTCGTCGGCAGACAAGATGTGCTCTCGCAGTGCTCCGATGGTCATGTCCTTGTAACGATCGTAAATCCGGGTGTTGAGGTCGTCCAGGATCAGGCGCGTCACCTCGTCCTGCTCGTAAGGCACGGCGGGATGCTCGCAGATGTCGCACACCCTCAGGTTGGAGAGCACGACGCGCGCGGCCACGCGTTCCTGCGGCGTCTGCGCCGCGACGCCCGCCAGATGATCGCCCGTCTTCTCCTCGTTCGCCTTGCCCATGACCTCCCGCACGTCGCGGAAGGTGTAGCCATGTCCACCCAAAGTAACGCTGAGGCGCATGCTCTACCTCCTTGATTCCTGCGGAAACGCAAAGGTTTTGACGATCACGGGAACCACCCGCCCCCCGCCCAGCGGCGAGCCGATATCGACGGTGTCCCCATAGAGCAACTCGATGCCGTCCAGGCAGAGAAACGGCGTGCCGCCCTCCCAGTGCCGCGACAGCGCCTGACCGAAGGCTTTCGCCATGTCTTCCTTGAAAATCAGAACCTTCGGGGATCGGTCGCGCATGGCGTCGGCGATCTCCGCCGCGGCGCGCTTGAGGCCCTCCCAGGTGATGGCGGGGATTCCCTCCATGTAAATGGCGCATTCCCCGTCGAAAATATCATACTGCCGGCTGATCGCCTCGCGCAGTCCCGCGATGTCGCCCTCCCGCGTGAAGGGAACGGACGCCACCGGCAGCGACTTGAGCGGCAGGTCCATGCTTCGGTATTGAATGGTGCTCCCCGACACAGCCATGCTGTATGCTCCGGCGCCAATCACCGTGGCATGGCTCGTTTCGGCTGGACGGAGCACGCGTCGCTCGGTAAAAAATCGGGAGCCGGCCAGCGCTCTGCCCAGCGCTTCGCCCAGATCGTGAAAGTTCTCCCCATGGCCGGTAAGGCCGTAGATACAGTCCGCCACGCCGCCCGAAAAGGTGAACACATCCGCTTCCAGGTTCCGCGGCAGTCCGTGCTCCACAATCAGCGCATCGTGCAGCGGCGTGCGCTCCCGAAGCCCGGCGGCTTCCTCCAGCACCTGCGCCATGCGGCCCGCCAAGCGGCCAATCTCATCGTCGGTCAGGCGTTTGCCCTCCGAGAGCACGATGCTCCTGTCCCGTGCCACGGCTTCGATGGAAGGCGTGAAGGAGAGCACGGTATGGTCGTCCGCCTGAAATCGCAAAAGCCGCCCGCCGATGTTGAGGCAGCCCTCGCACACGGGATTGCCGCCCGCAAACAGCGCCATATTGGTCGTTCCGCCGCCTATATCCAGGTTGAGCACCCTGCGCCCGCTTTCCTCGGAAAGCTCCGCCGCACCCGAGCCGCGCCCAGCCAGAATGCTCTCCAGCGCCGGTCCGGCGGTGGCAACCACGAAATCGCCCGCAAGCTCGGACAGTGCACTGGTGACGGCCCGCGCGTTCGTCTTGCGCGCCGTTTCGCCGGTAATGATGACCGCCCCGAGCCGAATGTCGGCGGGACGGATCCGTGCGTCCTCGTAAGCCTTACGAATCATAGCCTCCACGGCAGGTGCGTCGATGGTATCCCGGTCAATCAGCGGCGTCAGGCGAACGGGAGCACGGTACAAGATCGTCTTGCCGGTGATCCGGATGCGGGGAACCGAAAACGAGGAAGCCGTATTGCTGAGCGTCAATTGGCTGAAAACGCACTGCGTGGTGGATGTCCCGATATCAATGCCCACGCTGAGCAGCTGCTCTTCCCGCATCTCGACTCCCTCTTCTGATTCCTTTGCGATGTGTAGTATTTTGCCAATTGATTGTACCATAGATGGTGCTCCGTGTCAACGGCGATCGAATCGAACCATTCTCTCTGCGTGTCAAAGAAATCGCGGCAAACTTCCTGCGCGGGTTCACGCGCGTTTTCGTTGACAAAGCAGTCGTCTCCTTGTATAATTTTTCTAGATCACAATTCTGTTCTTTTCAATCGGAGCATGACGCGGGTGGAAGGAGGCGGCGACATGGATAACAAATTGACGGAGCGGCTCCAGCGTGCTCTCCTGCGCGGTGATCCGGGGGCTGTTTCCGCCTGCCTCCAGGTGAATCGCCGCGACGAAATCACCGCCATCAAGGATTCCGTGCTCCGTGAGATGACCCAAGCTGTGCTCCTGAGAAAAGTGCCCTTTTGCCAGCTTGTCGCCGTCTGCCAGGCGGCTGAGCCTCTGTACGATGCCGCGCAACCGTCCGTCGCATGCTGCGGCGCTCTCTCGGGCTGCATGAGCCCAGCCACGCAGAGCATCATGGTGATGCTCCTGCACGGCTGGGGTGTTCCGACGCTTGACATGGGGCTGGACAACTCCGCAGACGCTATCCTTTGTGCCGTTCGCAAACACAATCTCAGGTTTGTTGTATGCACGGCATTCACTTCCGACGAGGCTGCGTCCATCCACGAGATCGACGAAAAAGCCGCGGCGCTCGGTCTGCGGCCTTCTTTGAAGCTGCTGCTGGGCGGCGTTGCTCCGAAAGCGGTGCTCCCGGTGGACAATACGGACTTCCGCGTTGCGTCCGTCGCGCAGGAGGTGGCAGACGCATGGATAAAGTAACCCTCTACGGCAGCGAGCATTTCCCGATTCCCGATGATTGCAGCGAGGTATTCTCTTGGCTATCCTGTACAGATATGCTGCCTTGTTTCCCGACGTTTTCCGCTGTCTGGAGCACCGCTGTGGACGCGCTGCGGGATCGTGTGCGTCCTCTGGCTGTTGTGGTGCGGGAAGCGGGTATGGTGCCATCGTCCATTGCGTCATCTCCGGCCTCG
>DAOSJS010000328.1:0-4545 GCA_035367355.1 Candidatus Hydrogenedentota bacterium | reverse complement strand
GACTGGACCCGCGCTTCCCGTCGTGGTGGCCTGACGACACGATGGGCATCGATTTCTACCGCTCGCTTCCGCGTAAACACCCGTTCTACACGGGCGACCGTTTCGGCGATGCGAACCGCTGGACCGCCACCGACGGCGCGTACGACGACTGGGCGCCGAGCTTCGGGCCGTGGAAAGATGCCTCGACCCACTGGCTGGACGTGGCGGGCGGACCAGTCGAATACGGGCACGCGTTCTGGGGCACGCCGCTGCGCAAGAACGTGTTTGAACGGCAGCTCAATCTCGGGCCTTCGGGCGGCGTCCTGGATCCTGATCCCCTGACACCCGACTGGGACCCCGATTTCGGCGGATGGGCCCTGGGCTGGCAGACCGTGCGCAACCGCGCCTTCTCGTCGCCTCAGCAGGTGCTTGAGATGCCGCATCTGATGATGCGCGAAGAGCTGACCGCCGGAGGCGATTACGCGTTTGCGCTCAATGTGGTCGAGCGCGCGCTGGTCGGACAGCCGGAACTCCATGCCTACAACATGGTGACCAACACACCCAACGTGGAGCTGAACACCGACGCAGTGGCACTGGCCGACAGTATGACCGGCGATTCCATCGTGCTGACCTGCGCCCAGGCCGATTTCTACCCGCTGGCGCCCAGTCCGGTCGAAATCGAGAACAATGCGGGTTCTGCAGATTTTCACCGGTGGGGCACGGGCACGACCCACCTGCCGAATGCGTGGGTGCCGATCTTCCTGCATCCGCTTGGCGAAGCGGTGGCGCTGCCCGCGAACGATGTGTTCCTGCAGCCGTATCACTGGCTGCCGGCCATCAACAACATTCCCAGCTTCCCGGATTGGCGGGTGCAGCTCAACTTCCTTCTGGCTCAGCCGCAGAATTTCCCGCCCGGCGTGGCCGTGGCCGATCTGGCGCAACGCTGGCCCCTCTGGGACCGCCCGGTGACCTTCGTCTCGGCCAACATGCCCAATTTCGACCCGCGCATGGACCGGAATGACATCTACGACCCCGTCAACCAACCTGCCCTCGACGCGCGACCCGCCGAAGCCTTGTTTGTGTGGGATGCCGACGACGGCCTCGAGGATGGCGAATACGATGTTTACGTGATAACCGGCGACACCGAGCTCGATCTGCTGCGCTGGGGCCAGGAGATCGCGGAAATGCATCCCAACCTGACCAACCTCATCCAGCAGCCGGGGTTCGGGCAGGAATTCATGAATACGCTGAACACCAGGGCCGCCTACCTGGACGACCTCGCCGTCGACATCGAGTTCTTCACCGATCGCGGGCGGGATGTGTGGGATGAGACAGGTCCTTCTCCCGTTGCCGGCTCGGACGGCGTGCGCGACGAGGGTTACGGCGACGGCAAGGTCTGGGACGACACGAACGGTAATTTCTTCCCTGAACCCGGCGAGCTGCTCCGGGGTGTGAATGAGGAGTCGTTTGGGATGCGGGCCGGGGTTACGCCGACTCCCGAGGGCGTGATCCACTACGGCACCGTGAAGGTGGAGAACAACTACCTGGCCCTGTTCCTGCGGAACTGGGCGCCTCCGGGCATGTTGAATCGGTTCTCGCGCGTGGTGCTGGCGCCGCGTGCACGCTCCCACGGCCGGATCAACATCAATACAGCCCAGATGTCGCCCTATATCATCAGCGGCGCGCGGCACGAGTACAACCCGCTGATGGGCATTCCCGGCGTGCTGGCGGGGTTCGATGCGGCCACGGGCCAGTTCGGCTTCCTGCCCGACATCGACAACTACGGTCCGAGCAATGCGGTCGTGATAGCCGCGCGGAATCTGGCTGCCCGCCTCGTCGAGGGGCGGTATGAGTGGCCTGACGGCCGTTATTACCGCTCCACGGGCGACCTGGTGGCCTACGACACGGACACGCTCGGCACGCCCGAACAAGCCGCCGCGGCGCCGCCGCTGGTCACAGCCGCCAGCGGCCCGGGCGAAGAAGCGCAATTTCTGGAAATGATCGGACGGTATGGGCGGATGGCGAACCTCATCTCGGCCTATTCCGATGTGTTTGAGATCCATGTGACGGCCGAGGCCGGGTATATCTCAAACGAAGATATGAACGGCGATGGCCAGCGGGATTGGCGGTACGATTTTGTGACGACCGCCCAGAAAAAGGTGCGAACCATCTATGAGCGGTAGGTACCACACGGCCCGGACAGGCGGTTGCCATGCCGCGCGCCATGATACTGGAGAGTGGCCGATGACGAACAAATTGCATCGCCGATGGATTCAATGCCTGGCGGTGGCGATTCTGCTCGCCGCCCTGCCCGCCGCCGCGCAGGATGTCCCCAACATGCTCGTGGTGGTGGATACGGCAGACACACCCGCGTATTGGAACTCCTATGTGAGTGACATCAACAAAGCCTATAGCAATGTGCAGACGGCCATTGATGACGCGGTTACCCGGTCCCGGATGGACCGCGAACCGTATACGGTGCTGATTGTTGCGCGTAATAACAGCGCTCCGTGGGCGGGCGGCGTGATAATGCCTGCCGATGCCAACGTGCGCCTGATGGGCGAAGCCCGTCCGGATGGCACCGATATCTTCCAGCCGGTCCTGGACTGCTACGGCAGTACCACCCTCGACGTTATCACCATCAGTACTGGGTCGCCGCTCTTCCAGAACAACCTGGATGATCTGAACAATCCGCGGGTGGAGGGACTGCGCCTCACGGGCGGGCGCAACGGCCTTCGCATCGCCGGCGACAATCCGAGCGCCTACCGGCCGACCATCAACCGCTGCTGGATGGACTCCAACGCCAATCACGGCGTGTTGATCGAGGGCGACAACGCCCAGGCACTCCTGATCAACTGCAGCATCTCGGACAACCGCCGCGACGGCGTCCATATCGACACCAATCCGCTTGACGGCGAGACAACCTTCACCGATATTCTCCATTGCTCGATCATCGGCAATCGCGAGCGCGGGGTGTTTGTCCAGCGCGCGTGGTCGCCGGCCTCCGGCACGGAACCGCCGAAATATGCCCGCGTGCGCAACACCATTGTCTACCAGAACGGTTCGGCAAGCTCGGACGAACGCAACAGCGGTGGCCTGGTGTGGTCGAACGGAATCACGATCATTCCCGAATACGACGTGGTGACCGGCGGCGCTACGGCGACAATTTATGGCAAGAATCTGGCCGAAGGGGGCACGGACACGCGGGTCTACTTCGGGCCGCGCGACATCGGCGCTCATAATCCCCCCGTGGTGTTTAATTCGCTTGCCGGGCCCGATCGGCTTGAAGGGCATGTCCCGCCCGCGTACAACAACGCGCCGGGCAAGGTCGACGTGCACATCGTGCGGGCCTATGGCACCGCCCGTGAACGCACCTATACACTGCAAGACGCATTCACCTATGTTGAAAACCCGGCCAGCGATCCTCAGGTGACGCTGGTGACCCCTGCACACGGTCCGGTGGAAGGCGGCAACTGGGTGCTGGTGGAAGGACTGCGCTTCAACGTGGACGGTGAGGTGTGGTTCGACTTCAACGGCAACGGGCGCATTGACACAAGTGGTACCGCCGTGGCTCAGGGCCCCAACGGGACCGTCGGCGTAAACACCTTCACTCCGTATCCGGATCCGGCCTGGACGCCGGATCAATTCCGGAACTACTACTTGCTGCAGGGTTCGACCCGCTGGTTGATTACGTCGAACACGACGGACACGCTGACCCTGGTGGGATCGACCGCGACGTTGATTGACGGGACCTGGGCGATCGTCCGGCCGGCGGATCTGCGGGCGAACCAGCGCACGTGGTTGTCGTCAGCGCTGCTGCATGCGGAGGCGCCTGGCGCGCCGTCCTGGTACAACCCGGCGCTTCACAACAGCGAGCCGATGCATGTACTGGTGCGCAATCTCTATCCGACGGGCACGCCTGTGGACAGTCCGCCCGGTGAAAAGACGACCGAGTACCAGTACCGCGCCAAGGATTCGACCACCAACGCGGGTGTGCGTCAACCCGACATTGTCCAGATTACGCCCAACTTTTACCGCCGCTTGAATACAGACGCGCCGTCGGGCCGGGTGTTTCGCGTCGATATCCTGGGCTGGAACTTTGATGCCGGGTGTTCGGTGCGCATCGGCGGCGAGGAGTGTCCCTACACGTCCGTGTCGACCCTGGTAAGCGGACTTCCCCAGGGCGACTGGCGAAAGATCATCGATGTGGAGGTGCCGCTCGCGGAATTTGGTGCAGGCGGCTCGTACGACGTCGAAGTGACGAATCCGAGCGGGCTGTATGACATCCTGCCCACGGGCTTCACGTATTTTGCCGACAGCACGCCCAAGGTCGAAAGCGACACCCAACTGCCGTTCCTGCTTACGTCGAAGTTTGATTGGTTCCCATCGAATTTTATGGATTACAACCTGGGCCCCCTGATGAATTCGGCCGCATTGACGGCGCGCACCCTGTCGGGCGACGGCTTTGACGCGGGGCTTCGCATCACCTTCGACGACCTTCAGGGGAACACCTATATCATCGACGATCCGCTCAACAACCCGGGCAAGACGGGCGCCGACGGTGTA
>DAOSJS010000327.1:0-4551 GCA_035367355.1 Candidatus Hydrogenedentota bacterium | reverse complement strand
TACCGAGCCTGTCGTTTTTTATGAATACACCCTGGATGGATGCAGGCAGGCGCACGATGCCGGGCTCAAGACCGCGCTGGTCACGGCAGGCTACATCAACCGGGAACCTTTCGAACGCCTGGCGCCGCACGTCGACGCCGTCAACATCGATCTCAAGGCGATGTCCGACACGTTTTACCGGGATCTCTGCGAAGGCAGCCTGGCGCCGGTGCTGAACACCTTGGAAAGCGCGAAATCGGCTGGCATCTGGGTAGAGGTGACCAACCTGGTCATCCCCACGCTGAACGATTCAGAGGCCGACCTCCAAAAACTCTGCCGGTGGGTCGTGTCGCATCTGGGTCGCGAGACGCCGCTCCATTTTTCGCGGTTTCATCCCGCATTCCGCATGAAAAACCTGCCGCCGACCCCCGAGGAGACGTTGGTCCGCGCGTGTGACATTGCCCGCGCGGAAGGGTTGCATTACGTGTATATTGGGAATGTGGCCCGTGCGGGGGCGGAAAACACGTACTGTTTCCAGTGCGGCGCGCTGGTCATTGAGCGGCAGCGGTTCACCATCATCGAAAACCGGCTGCGCGACGGGGCCTGCCCCTCGTGCGGCACGAAGGTACACGGCGTATGGACGTAGCACGGCGCACATTTGTGAAGGTACTGCTGGCGGCCGCGCTGCTCTGGCCGGGAAGCCGCCGTGCGCCACGGGCGCTGATCCGTGTCCGGTACGCAGAAAAGCCGCAGCGTGGCGAGTGCCGGGGCGTTTTCGTCCCGTTGACGCCGGAGGAAACCGCGCGCCCGGCCCGATGGGCCGGGTAGCCGCGCTCGGATAGAGACGCCGGGGAGGTGACGTATGGCAAAACACCCGTACATGGCCGGGGCCGCAGTTGTCCTGGCCGTAGCAGCGGTGGCAATCGCCGTCTGGATGGCGCGCCGCGAGGAACGCTCGGAAACGCCGCGCCCACCTCTATCACAGGCACAGGAGGCCGAAATGCCCGAACAAGCCCCACGCCCGAAACACGTATTTGATTCGCCCCTGGCGGGACGCTGGTACCCGGCCAATCCGCCCGCGCTTAAAGAAATGCTCGATCTCCAGTTCGCGGCCGCGAACCAGACGCCGATGGACGAGGTGTGCGCACTCATTCTGCCCCATGCGGGCTACCAGTACAGCGGCCCCGTCGCGGCCTTTGGATTGAAGGCCGTGAGCGGCCGGCGGCCGGCGCGTATTGTGCTCCTGGGCCCATCGCACCGCGTGCCCATGCGCGGGTATGCCAGCGTGCCCGGCGCGACGCATTACCGCACGCCGCTGGGCGAAAGCGAGCTTGATGCGGCGTTTATCGAATCCCTGCTCCAGCACGACATGTTTCGGCGGGTTGCGCAGGTCGAGGAGCTCGAACACAGCGTTCAGATCCTGGTGCCGCTGATTCAGCACGCGCTCGGCGCGGTGCCGCTCGTGCCCATCGTGGTGGGGCAGCTGACGTTGAAGGAATCCCGCGCCATGGCGGGTATTCTCCGCGATCTGGTGGATGCCGATACCCTCGTAGTCGTGAGCAGCGATTTTACTCATTACGGGCCCAACTATGGGTACCTGCCGTTCAGGGATGATATCCCCGAGAACCTCGAACGGCTCGACATGGCAGCGTGGAAGGCCATCGAATCGAAGGATCCCGGGGCCTTTGAAACCTGGGTCGAGACCAACGACGCTACCATCTGCGGGACCTGCCCCATCATGGTGCTGCTCTCCATGCTCCCTGAGGAGGCCGGACCCCATCTGCTCAAGTACGGCACTTCAGGCGAGATCACAAACGACTACGAAAATTCCGTCAGCTATCTCAGCATCGCGTTCACCGGCTCCTGGGAAAAGGAAAGCCCTGCATCGGATATCGCCGCAACCGCACTGCCGCTTTCACAGGAAGACAAGGCTGGGCTGCTTCGGCTCGCTCGTGAAACCTTGCAAACCTACGTCACCGAGGGAAGAATGCCGGCCCCGGAAGAGCTGGGCATCGACATCAGCCCCGCCATGAAGCAGATCATGGGCGCGTTCGTCAGTCTGCACGCACACGGCACGCTCCGGGGATGCATTGGCGAGATCGAGCCGCGCCGGCCCCTGTACGAAGCTGTCATGGCCCATGCCGTCAACGCCGGACTCAAGGACTACCGGTTTCCCAGTGTCACGGCCGCGGAACTCCCCGAGCTGGAATTCGAGATCTCGGCCCTGACACCGCCCCAGCCCGTCGACAGCCCCGAGCGCATCATCATTGGCCGCCATGGGATGACCGTTGAAAAAGCGGGCCATCGCGCCGTGTTCCTGCCGCAGATTGCGCCCCAACAGGGCTGGGATCGCGATACCACGCTCGACCACCTCTGCGTGAAGGCCGGACTGCCCGCGGATGCCTGGCGGCAGGGCGCCGCCTTCACGGTTTTCGAAGCTGTCGTGTTTGGCGAGGTTACGGGATGAGATCGGCCCGTGCCGCGGTCATATTTTCTCTTGGATTCTTCGCGATCGCGGCACAGACGTTTCTGTTTCGCCAGTTTTTGACCGCATTTGAGGGCAATGAGCTTGCCATTGGGGTCTTTTTCTGTTCCTGGCTGCTCTGGGTGACCGCCGGCGCCTGGCTGGCCCGGTTATTCCGGCGGCTCACCCCGATTGTGACCGACTGGTTTCGGGGCGCCGCCCTGCTTTATCTCCCCGCGTTTGTGGTGCAGTATGGCCTGCTCGGGCAGGTGCGCGAACTCGCGGGGATAGCGCCCTACGAGCAATTTCCGCTTCTGATCATGCTCGCCGTCTGTATTGTCGCAAACAGCCCGGTCAGCCTGCTCACCGGCGCGCTGTTCACGTGGGCCTGCCGCTGGACCGCCGGCACTGAAAGCGGTTCACGGAGCGCTGCCCTGACTCCGGCCCGGGTATACATGCTGGAGGCGGTGGGGGCTGCCGTGGGCGGCGTCTGGGCTACGCTATGGCTCGCCGGCGGCGTTCCCGTCGAGACTGTGTTTTTGTTGTCGGCCCTTGTCGTGATGGCCGCGGGGTTTCTGCCCAACCGCCTGGGCTTGCTGCGTGCCGCAGGCGTGCTCGTTCTGGCTGTGGCGGTCGCGCTGGGCGCGGGAGAATCCTGGTCTGCGCGCAGCCACCAGCGCCAGTGGCGCCGCCTGATCCCCGCTGGATACGAGGGCCGGGTTACC
Source organism: Candidatus Hydrogenedentota bacterium (assembly GCA_035367355.1). GTDB lineage: Bacteria > Hydrogenedentota > Hydrogenedentia > Hydrogenedentales > SLHB01 > UBA2224. The sequence continues at coordinate 1,383 of DAOSJS010000327.1, read as the reverse complement.
ACCGCTCAGGCCGAATACCTCTACGGCGAGCATGACGGACAATTTGCCGTGATGGCCTGGGGCAGCGTGTGCGAGACGCCGTTTACGCTGTCGCAGGGCGCGGAAGATGCCGCGGCCATTCTGCCGCAATGCCCGCATGCCCGCCGCGTGCTTGTGCTGGGGGCAGGCGTGTATCCGCTGTGCACGGTGCTGTGCAGCCTGCCGCAGATCGAACAGGTGGCGTGGTTCCACCCCGATCCCGCGTATCCGCCCGCCCTGGCGCACGTGCTTCGCGAACATGGGCACCCTCTGCCGGAAAAGCTCGAACCGCACGGCAGTGACGCGCGCGTCCATCTTCAGAACGCGGCCGGTCAGTACGATCTGGTGATCCTGAGCCTGCCCGAGACCACGACGCTGGTGCTCAACCGCTATTCGACCGCCGAGTTCTTTTCCGCGGTGAAACGCGCGCTGAATCCCGATGGCGTGGTGGCTACGCGAGTGCCGGGCGGCGCCAACTACCTCGCCAGTGAATCCGCCTTTCTCGGATTGTCGATGATGGCAACCCTCGAAACCGCCTTCGAGAACACCGCGTTGAAACCGGGCGAGTCTTCCTGGTTCTTTGCGTCCGGCGGCGGCCTCATGAGCGCTCCGATGCCTCTGGCTCGCCGCTGGCAGGGCATCGACGGCGCGGAGAGCTGGTATCCCGCTGAAGGCGTGCGCGATTTTTACCGGAGAGGGCGCGTTGCGCAGCAGTTTGACGCCTACCAGGCCGCCCGCGCCTCCGTACCTTCCGACATACTGGTCAACACGGATCTCAATCCCCGCGCGCTGCTTTTCGGCATCCTCCTGGAACTCCGGCGTGCGGGATTGCGCCCCGCGGAGATCGTGCCGCCGCTGCTCTTGAGCGGGGCGTATCTGATGGCCGCCGCGCTGCTGGCAGGCGCTGCGAGCCGGCTTGTGTTTCTGATCAGGCACGGCGGTTCGGGCAACCCCGCCGTTCTGGACACAAACGTGCTGATCGCCACGACGGGCCTGGCCAGTATGGCCCTGACTACCGTGCTCCTGTTTTTCTACCAGACGCGGCAGGGAGGCCTGTTTCTGCACATCGGCCTCATTGCCGCGCTGGTGATGCTTGGCGCGTGGGCCGGCAGCCTGCTCGTGGGCCGGATTCTGGCGCGCCGCCGCAGCGAATCCCGCTGGATCGTGCTCGGAATTCTCGCGATCCATGCCCTGGCGCTCGGCCTGCTCGCCTGGATGGGGCCGGATGCGTCCGTGTGGCTGTTTCTCGCCGCATTTTTTCTCTGCGGGATGCTTACGGGCGCCTATTTCCCGGCAGGAGCGCTGCGCCTGGCGGACGCCGGCCAGTCACCGGATGCGTCCGGTGCGCGGCTTGAAGCCTTCGAC
>DAOSJS010000326.1:0-4563 GCA_035367355.1 Candidatus Hydrogenedentota bacterium | reverse complement strand
CAACGCGCCCGCATCCTTCGGCATGATAGCATGAAGCAAACCATCGTAATAGATGGGGGACTGCTGTTCGCAGGCCAGCCATTCCGAAGGGCCCCGCTCAAACACGGCCTCCGCCCGGAACGCCCCGCCTTCTTTATGCAATTGGACCATCAGGCTGCCGTTGCCGTAGCCCGCAGTGCAGAACAAACGTCCATCCCCCAACGGCACGGGCGATGGCGCCACCACGTTGGCTTTCCACGGCAGCTCCCAGAGAATCTGCCCCGCATCGGGATCATCCGCGGCGACCCCCACGATCCCGCCGACAGCGCAGTACACAAACATGCGCGTCCCATCGAAGGTCATGGGCATGATCGAGGAATGCGACATGTCCCAGCCCTGGGGATTCGGGGTCTGCCAGACGGTCTCGCCTGTGGTGCACGCAATCGCGGTCAGCAGGACTTCCGGGCCTGCGGGCGCCAGGATGGCCAGCCCGTTGTCGATAATCGGACACTGCCCCGTATACCAGAGCGGCTCGGTCGTGCCGTACTCATCCTGCATCGAAACGCCCCACCGAAAAGCCCCGGTGTCCGCATCCAGGCAGACCACATGGCAGCGCGGCCCAATGGTAAGCACGAAATCATCCGTGACCGCGGGGATCGTGCGCGAAAGACCGTGGTTGCGCTTGATGTTCACGGGATACGAATGCCGCCAGATCTCCTGGCCGTCTTCGAGCGAAAAACACCGAATGGCGTCGGCGCGGGTGGATTCGTCGTAATCCAGCACATAAACCCGCCCATTCAGGACGGCGGGCGCCGCATGCCCTTCCCCCAGCTCAACGGACCACAGAATTTCCGGACCGCTTTCAGGGAAGGTGTCGGTCAGGCGATAGTTATCCTTGCAGATATTGTCGAAATCGGCGCCGCGAAACCGGGGCCAGGCGCCCGGCAGATCCGCGGCAACCCCGTTGAAATCCTGATGCGTTCCCGAAAGATCCGTCGCGATATCCGCGGATGCCGCGCCTTCGGGCCGTCCGTCGCGCCCGGGCAGGCTGACCGTGATGTCGTGCGGGGGACGGCAGGCCAGCCATTGCTGCATCGCAACGAGCGCGGCGGCGGCCGTCACGGCAGCCGCGATGCCCGCGAAAACACGGCTGGCCGTTGCATCTTTCATCCGTTCACCCGAGCCTGGCCTGAACCCCGTGAGCGCCTCACGGGTTCTTCAGATCGAGGCATTTCATCGTTTCCTGATCGCGCAGCAGCAGCCGCCCCTGCGTCAGGGCCATCGGCGACCACATTTTGTTGCCGTTGAATATCTTGGCGTGGGCCAGTTCCTTGTACCCACTGGGAGAGGGATCGATTAAGTGGAGTATGCCGGTTTTTCCGTCCAGCGCGATGATCATGCCGTCGGCCAGGAGCAGGTTGCCGCGTTCAAACTTCGGCAAATCACGCGAATCCCGCGTGCGCCAGCGAAGCTGGCCGTCCAGGGTCATGCAGAGCATGCCATCCGTCCGCGAATTGGTGTTGCTGTTCACATACAGGTGCCCCTCATAAAAGAGCGGCTGGTGAATCTGGCTGCCGCACTCATCGGTCTTGAACAGCTCGGTCACTTCGAAGGCAGCGCCATCGCGCTTGACCTGAATCATCGCGGAACCGGCATCGTATCCCCCCGTGATGAACAGCCGGTCGCCGGGCAGCGGCGTCGGGTAGGGAATCGGGATCTGGCATCCATAGCCGTCATAGGACCACAGGATGCTCCCGTCTTCAAGCGAAATGCCGGCCGTCTGGCCGTAGGCGGCCAGCATTACGGCCTGTTCCACGCCGGCCAACGTGGTCACCACCGGCGTCACATAGCCCACCTGGCCCAGGCTGGGGCTCTTCCACACCAGTTCCCCCGTGTCCTGCCGGAACGCCGCGACAAATGCATCGCTCGCCTGCGGCGCTACAATAACCAGGTCGCGCCACAGACTCGGGGCTTGAGATACCCCCCAGCTGGGCAGCTCGCTGCCGAAATCAGCCAGGATGTTCTTATGCCACACCGGCTGGTGCGTCTTCCGGTCGATGCACAGGAAATCGCCCAGCATCCCGACCGAAAAGACATGCGTTTCAGATACCGTCGGGGGCGTGCGGGAGCCCGTATGGCCCACACTGCCCGGAGCGTCGTATGCATAGTTCCAGCGTTCGGCGCCCGTCATCAGATCCAGGCAGCGGAGCACATCCTGCTTCTCGTCCACACGATCAAGGATGTAGACCTCCCCGTCGCGCACCGCCGGCCCGGCGTAACCCTCGCCCAGCGGAAACGACCAGAGTTCCCTCGGACCGCCCTCGGGCCACGACCGCATCAAGCCTTTTTCGGGCGAAATGCCGTTGCGATCAGGCCCCTGGAACTGCCACCAGTCGGCCCCAGCACCGAAGGCAATCATCAGTCCCGCCAGGATACCGGCAATAGATCGGGTTCGTGGATGCACACAAATCATGACCATGAGACTCCTGTGAATGCGACGGTGCGCTACGCCCTTTGTACGAACAACAAGGCAGGTGGCACTACTGCTGTCCGTGAAATGCTCACATGCCGCATTATGCGGAAATCGGGACGGGGCTTCAACTCGGCGGGGCCCATTCACGCTCTAAGTGCACTCAATGCGATCCTTCGTTTTTGCAGGAAGATTTCATTGGAGGTCCGGTATCCTCGTCATCTTTTTGGTCTGTTGTTTAGTTCATCGACGATTTCCTGGAGTTTTTCTAATGTAGGGGCAGACCCCTGTGTCTGCCCATCCGGATCACATGGGCAACCCCGACGCGGTTGCGTTCCGGAATGTAGGGGCAGACCCCCGTGTCTGCCCATCCGGATAGCACACGCCGCTATTGATCCGTGCGCAGCTTTTCCCAGAACTCGCTGCTCAGCCGCTCGGCTTCCGCGACCTGCTCTGGCGTCATTTGGGGTGTAAAGGCGTCTCTCTGTTCTTCGGCGTTCGATAGACCCTGTGCAGCGGCGATGTTGAACCATTTGTACGATTGGACCAGATCCCTGGGCACGCCTTTGCCGAAAGCATAGAGCATGCCCAAGGCACATTGGGTATTGGCGTCTCCCTGTTCAGCCGCTTTGGTCCACCACATCAGAGCTTCCTGATAGTTCTGCGGCACGCCTTGGCCTTCGTAATAGAGGGCGCCCAAGCTGTTTTGGGCATCGGCATCCCCCTGTTCAGCCGCTTTGGTGAGCCACTTCACAGCTTCCCGATTGTCCTGCGGCACGCCTTGGCCGTTGTCATAGAGCACGCCCAAGTTGTATTGGGCATCGGCAATCCCCTGTTCAGCCGCTTTGGTGTACCACTTCACAGCCTCCTGATAATCCTGCGGCACGCCTTGGCCTTCGTCATAGAGCAAGCCCAAGTGGTATTGGGCTTCGGCATCCCCCTGTTCAGCCGCTTTGGTGTACCACTTCACAGCTTCCCGATAGTCCTGCGGCACGCCTTGGCCTTCGTCATAGAGCAAGCCCAAGTTGTATTGGGCATCGACAATCCCCTGTTCAGCCGCTTTGGTGAGCCACTTCACAGCTTCCCGATTGTCCTGCGGCACGCCTTGGCCGTTGTCATAGAGCACGCCCAAGTTGTATTGGGCATCGGCAATCCCTTGTTCAGCCGCCTGGGTGTACAATTTTGGAGCTTTGGGCTTCCTTCTTTTATATGCAGCCTGGCAAGCAACGCCCATCCATATTGAAAGCATCACGCGCCAAGTGCTTTTACAGAGACTGCTTGATGCGGATCCTGTTCACTCGAAGATTTTGTATTGCACGAAACAAAGGCAACCGCGAGCATGAGGCCCAGGGTCAAAGCGAAGAGGATTGCCTTACTCATGTGCTTCATTCCAAGCTGGCTCCTGAAAGGATAGTATGAAAAAATTGATAGTTGGTCAATACAGTGAGATATCGAAAGCGCCCTGGGCAAGGCGTGATGCTGCATTTTCGGGATCGCCACGAGCCTCACGCTCCGGCGCGATGCTGGCCGCGCGGGGGCCGGGCCCGCAGCTGCGGCGGCCAAATCGCGCCCGGGCATTCAGCAATTTCGGCGATTTTGAAAGGGAGTAAAGAAAAACCCCCGGAAACAAGATGTTTCCGGGGGTTTTGAGTGCATGGTGCCGAGAGGGGGGCTCGAACCCCCAAGCCCTTTCGGGCACATGGTCCTTAGCCATGCGTGTCTGCCAGTTCCACCATCTCGGCGAGCAGCTGAAATTATACCGTCAGTGGGGGTGGCCATGCAAACCAGAGCAAGTGGCCTGACGGCCCCGCCAGCTGGGCGCACTGACTATGTGATTCTGCGGGCGTAAGGAAGGCCTGCCCACGATGCCCCAGACGCTATGCCTCCTCCAGGCAGTCGTCGATGACCTCCCAGAGCTCACGGACGCCTTCCCGAGTCTCGGCGGAATAGAAGACGATCAGCGCGTCGTCGTCGAGTTCCAGCGCCTGCCGGATCTGCCGCTCGGCCGGTAAACGGTCGCGCGCGCGAAGCTTGTCGGTCTTGGTGGCGACAATGAGTGCGGGCACGCGGGCTTCGTCGAGCATATCGAGCAGGGTACGGTCGGCATTGTTGGG
>DAOSJS010000325.1:0-4565 GCA_035367355.1 Candidatus Hydrogenedentota bacterium | reverse complement strand
AACAGATAGCGATCGTCGTCGCGGCGCGACCGGTCACCGCGCTCGGGTTTGACCTGGTGCACGGCGGCTTTATCGCCTGCATGGTCTACGGCGCGCTGTTCTTCATTCCCGTCTATATTGTCACGCTGGCCGCGGGCGGAACGGCGGAAGTCATCTTCTGTATCGTGCGCAAACACGAGGTGAACGAAGGGTTCCTGGTAACGAGCGCCCTGTTCCCCCTGATCCTTCCCGCGACGATTCCGCTGTGGCAGGTGGCGATGGGAATTCTGTTCGGCGTCGTCATCGGCAAGGAAGTCTTCGGCGGGGTCGGCATGAACATTTTCAATCCGGCCTTAACGGCGCGCGCGTTCCTGTATTTCGCCTATCCCATGCAGATCTCGGGCGACAGCGTGTGGATCCCGGCGCAAACCAGTGCCGACGGCTACAGCGGGGCGACCTGGCTGGCTGTCATGAAGGATGCAGGCATGGAAGGCCTGCGCCACGGCATCAGCGACGTGCGCGGCGGCATTACGTGGTGGGAATCGTTTATTGGCCTCGAACCCGGCTCCATGGGCGAAACCTCCGCGCTGTTCTGCCTTATCGGCGCCCTGATTCTCATCACTACGCGCGTGGCATGCTGGGCGGCCTCGTGGGCAGTGCCGGGGCCGTTCTGCTTTTCAATGCCTTTGCGCAAGACTCGTCGTCCGTGTTTGCGGTGCCGGTGCACTGGCACTGGGTGCTGGGCGGGTTCGCCTTCGCCATTGTGTTCATGGCCACGGACCCGGTGTCCGCGCCTTTCACCGACACGGGCCGGTATCTCTACGGGTTTCTCATCGGGTTCCTGGGCATCCTGATCCGCGAGGTCAACCCGGCCTATGCGGGCAGCTGGATGTTGTCTATTCTGTTTATGAACATGTTCTCCTCGACCATCGATCACTACGTGGTGCGAGCGAATATCAAGAGGAGGTTGGCGCGGAATGCAGCGTAGCGGCTCGTTATATACCCTCGGGTTCGCTGGCGCCGTGTGCGTGATGTGCGCGGTGGTAGTGTCCTCGTCCGCGTATTTCCTGCGCGCTCCGCAGGAGCGCAACAAACTGCTGGATCGCCAGCGCCAGATCCTGAGCGTGGCGGGACTCCTGGAGAGCGGGACTGTTCTGCCGCCGGGAGAGGTGCGGAAATTGTTTGATGACTCGGTTGAGAAGGCCTTTGTCAACCTCAAGACAGGCAAGGCCCTGACTTCCGACGAGTTTCGAAGCGAGACGGGGCTCGATCCGGCAACGTATGATGCGCGCGAGGCCAGCACGAAATCTGAATTCGGACGGGATGCGCCGGAGGGCAATCTGGCGCGCATCCCCCGCCTCGCCAATTACGAGATCGTCTATTACATCAGGGAAGAAGGTCAGATCTCGGAGATCATCCTGCCCATCAACGGCAAAGGACTCTGGTCCACCCTGTACGGATTTCTGGCACTGGATAAAGACACGCGAACGGTCCGCGGCATCACGTTCTATGAACACGGCGAGACCGCGGGGCTGGGCGGGGAGATCGAAAATCCGAAATGGAAGGCCTTATGGAAGGGCCGCCTCGTCTACGATGAGAACTGGATCCCCGACATCACCGTGATCAAAGGGCAGGCCGGCCCCCCTGAGGCCGATCCGCACGAAGTCGATGGCCTGTCGGGGGCAACCATCACGAGCCGCGGCGTCAGCAATCTCGTGCGGTTCTGGCTGGGGGAAGACGGATTCAAGCTGTTCCTGGAGCAATTCCGCAACCAAGGGAGCGCAGCCTGATGGGAATTGGACTTAACAAAGCCGATCAAAAGGTTCTGCTCGATCCGCTGTTCAACAACAATCCAATCGCATTTCAGGTGCTGGGCATCTGTTCCGCCCTGGCGGTGACTACCAAGCTGGACACGGCCATCACGATGTCTATCGCGCTGACGGCCGTGACCGCCTTTTCCAATCTGTCGATAAGCCTCATCCGAAACCACGTGCCGCACACCATCCGCATGATCGTGCAGATGACGATCATCGCCTCGCTGGTTATCGTGGTGGATCAGGTGCTTCGGGCGTACATGTTCGACATCAGCAAGCGGTTGTCGGTCTTTGTGGGACTGATCATCACCAACTGCATCGTCATGGGGCGGGCGGAAGGGTATGCCATGCAGCATGGCCCAAAAGCCAGCTTTCTGGACGGCGTGGGCAATGGGTTAGGCTACAGCCTGATCCTCCTGATACTGGGGTTTTTCCGTGAGCTGTTCGGGAACGGCAGCCTGCTGGGGCGCCAGGTGCTTGCGCTCAAGCGCGACGGCGGCTGGTATGAGCCCAACGGGCTCTTCCTGGTGGCGCCGAGTGCGTTCTTTATCATCGGTTTGCTCATCTGGGCGCTGCGCACCTGGAAGCCCGAACAGCGCGAGGAGGAATAACGGATGACTGGCCTGGAACATTACCTGAGCCTCTTCGCCAAGTCGGTGTTTATCGAAAACATGGCCCTGGCGTTTTTCCTGGGCATGTGCAGCTTTCTGGCCTGTTCCAAGAAGGTGGAGACGGCAGTCGGCCTCGGCATCGCGGTAGTCATCGTCCAGAGCATCACCGTGCCGATGAACCAGCTGGTCTACAATTTCCTGCTGCGCCGGGGCGCCCTGACGTGGCTGTCGGCCGGTCTGAGCGAAGTTGACCTGTCGTTTCTTGGGTTTCTGACCTACATAGGCACAATCGCGGCGGCGGTGCAGCTCCTCGAGATGACTCTGGACCGCTATGTGCCGGCGCTCTATGTCGCGCTGGGCGTGTTTCTTCCGCTGATCACGGTGAACTGCGTCATCATGGCGGGGTCCCTGTTCATGGTCGAGCGGGACTATACCTTCGCGGAGAGTGCGGTGTATGGGCTGGGGTCGGGCACTGGCTGGGCGCTGGCGATCATCGCGCTGGCATCGATTCGCGAACGGATGAAATACAGCAATGTGCCGCTGGGCCTTCGCGGTCTGGGCATCGCCTTTATTCTTACCGGACTGATGGCCATCGGGTTCATGACCTTCTCCGGCATCCAGTTGTAAGACAGGCCGCCCGGGCGGCTCGAGCAAACGCTAGGAACTTGTGACTATGCTGATCATTCTCCTCGGCATGCTGATGTTCAATTTCGTTATTCTCAGCCTGGTGATCATCCTCATGATCGCCCGGTCAAAGCTGGTGAGCACGGGCGAAGTTCACATCGAGATCAACGAAGATAAGGATAAGACGCTCACGGTTCCCGCAGGCGCGTCATTGTTGAGCACCCTGGCCAGCCGGCAGATCTTCCTTCCGTCCGCATGCGGCGGCAAAGGCACCTGCGGCGTGTGCAAGGTGAAGGTGATCGAGGGCGGCGGGGCCATGCTGCCCACCGAATCGGGCCACATTTCGCGCGGCGAAGCCCGCGAAGGCATCCGGCTTTCGTGCCAGGTCAAGGTCAAAAGCGACCTCAAGATCGAAGTGCCGCCCGAGATCTTCGAAATCCGTAAATGGGAGTGCACGGTACGTTCCAACCGCAGCGTGGCCACCTTCATCAAGGAGCTGGTGCTCGAACTGCCCGAAGGCGAGGCCGTGCCGTTCCGTGCCGGCGGCTACATCCAGATCGATTGCCCGCCGCACACCGTGCACTACAAGGATTTTGATATCGAGGAGCGATTCCGTGACGACTGGGACAAGTACGGCCTCTGGAATCTGGTCTCCCGTTGCGATGAAGAGGTGACGCGCGCGTATTCGATGGCCAACTACCCCGAGGAAAAGGGGCTCATCATGCTGAATGTGCGCATTGCACCGCCGCCGCCGCGTGCGTCGCAGGATATACCTCCCGGCTTCATGTCGTCGTATATCTTCAACCTCAAACCGGGCGACAAAGTCACGATTTCCGGACCTTTCGGCGAGTTTTTCGCCCGCGATACCGACAACGAGATGGTGTTCATCGGGGGCGGCGCGGGTATGGCCCCCATGCGCTCGCATATTTTCGACCTGTTCAAACGGCTCCACACGCATCGCAAGGTCAGCTTCTGGTATGGCGCGCGCAGCCTCCGGGAAGCGTTCTATGTTGAAGATTTCAACGCGATCCAGGCGGAAAACGAGAATTTCAAGTGGACCCTGGCACTCTCAGAGCCGATGCCCGAAGATCAGTGGGACGGCCCGGTCGGGTTCATCCACCAGGTCCTGCTCGACAACTACCTCGGCACACATCCCGCGCCCGAAGACAACGAATACTACATCTGCGGGCCGCCCATGATGAACACGGCGGTCATCAACATGCTGCAGGATCTCGGAGTCGAGGAAGGAAACATCCTGTTCGACGACTTTGGCCTGTAATGGCGCCGCACGCGTTGGCGCGTTCTGAAGCGCGGCGCGATCGTAAGAAAGGGCAACGGTGAGTCCCGCAGTACGCAGAAGGCCCCCTGGATGGCGCGCCGTCATGGCGCTGGCCGCCGTCCTGGCCTGCATGGGCTGCGGCGCACACTCTCCAGCCCGCGCGCGCGTACCCGAGTTTTCCGGACCGACCATGGGCACGGTCTACAAGGTCAAGGTCGTCCTGCCCGAACCCGGCACGGCGGACCCGGCAACGCTTCA
>DAOSJS010000324.1:0-4576 GCA_035367355.1 Candidatus Hydrogenedentota bacterium | reverse complement strand
TCATGAAGGCGGCTACACGCCTTTCTCCCTGCCCGCCAGCAGCGCGTTGCGAACTGGCCCCAACCAACTGGTAGTGCGTGTCATTGATCCCCATGGCCCCGGCGGCTACGGTGATTTCCATCCCCGCCAGATTCCGTGCTCCAGGGAAGAAGACTACTTCCCATTCGCGGGGATATGGGGCTCTGTGCGTTTACTGGGGCGTAATCCCATTCACCTGATTGACGTCTTTCTGGAACCGGATCCGCGGCGAAAACGGGTCGCGGCTACCGTAACCGCGGCACAGCCTGGAGAGGTCCGCCTGACCATTGCAGGAACCGGCCTGCCGGTGACGGGGGCGCCAGGCCGCCTGACCGTCGAGTTTCCCGATTTTGAATACTGGTGTCCGGAAAACCCGAAACTCTACGTCATGCACTGCGAGCTGCTGCGCGAAGGGCGGGTTATGGATGCCATGGCGGTGCGTTTTGGCATGCGCGAATTCACCGTCAAAGAGGGGCGATTCTTCCTGAACAGCCAACCGCTCTTCTTGAAAGGCGTGTTGCAGCAGCCCGATTACCCGCGCACCCTGGCGGCGCCCGCCACCGAAGAGCTCGCGCGCCGCGAATTGATGCTGGCCCGGGATGCGGGATTCAACCTCGTGCGCATGCACCTCAAACCCCCTCCCCCGCTTACGCTTGACCTCGCGGATGAACTGGGGCTGCTGGTGCTTGAAGAGCCGCCGATTGGCCGGCTCGACGATTCACGATGGATGCGCGAGCGATGCGAACGCGAGGTTCGTGAGATGATCCTCCGCGATCGCAACCACCCCAGCGTGGTGATGTGGGGGATCCTGAACGAATCAGGCAATGCAGATCTACGGGCTAACCGTGGGCTCCAGAGCATCAAGAGCGATCTCGCCCGCCTCGCCCGGAGCCTCGACCCCAGCCGCGTGATCCTCGACGACTCGGGCGGCGCCAGCATTACACGCGAGCCGTCGCGCCTGATGCGGCCGTACCGCGAGGACTTTGAGTCATATGATGACCTCCACACCTGCCAGCGCGCGCCGGTTGACCGCGAAATCGAGCAGTATTATGAACACATCGGCACCCCAAACGCCCTGTGTTTCCTGTCGGAATTCGGCTTCGGCGGCATGGAAGACCTCCCGGACGTTCTCGAACAGTACGGCCCGGAACGCGAGCATTTGAAAGACGCCCGCTTCGTGCGGAAAGTATGTGATACGGTGATGGACGGCTTTGCACAGCGTGAGCTTGAGCGCGTATTCGGCTCATTTTCGGGTTTTGCCCGTGCAGCGCAGGAGCTGCAGTGCGATGCAATCCAATCTCAGCTCGACGCCCTGCTGGCGAATTCGAAGCTGGCCGGTTATTGCTATACCCAGCTCTGCGATGCGGGCCGTGATTTTTGCGCCGGCATGCTGGATCGCTGGCGGCGGCCCAAACCCGCACTGGAGGCTCTTCGATCGGCGCAGCAGCCGCTCCGGCCTCTCATCCGCGTAGAACGCACAAATTTATCGCCCCGCCAGGAAGTCCAGGTGCGGGTGTTGATCGTAAACCATCCGCGCACCGAAGGACGCGCGGACCTGTCCCTCCAGGTTGTGGGCCCGACTAACCAGGTCTTGTGGAAAAAGAAACGCAATGTAAAACTGCCGCGTACCGGCAAAGAACTGTGGAACGGGACCATCTCCGCGTCGGGCTCCCCCGGGACGCATAAATTCGTAGTGCGTCTGATGCAGGGCATGAAGGTGCTGGGCGAGACGACCCTGGATTTTGATGTGCTTCTCCCAGCGGAACCATGCACGGAGGAAGTGCATCTGCTGGATCCTGCCAGAGAATGGGATGAGGTTGTAGCAACCCTGGCAAAAAAAGGAGGGCCGCGGGCGCCCGTGCATATTGTGCCGCCGCTGGCCAACAGTATTCGGGCCTACCCCGCCGATGAACTGTGCTCCGTGCTGGGCGAAGTGCGTGAAGGCGCAGTTGCCCTCTTCTTCGGCCCGCCGGACGACTGGAACGATTTTGCCGCATACCTGGACGGTGCGCCCGCCGCGACCGGCAAAGATTCCATTGGGAGCTCTCTCGGCGTGTACCACTACGTCAAATTGCATCCCGTATTCGAAAAGCTTCCGGCGAGATCCCTCATGCGCCAGGTCTACCGCAATATCGTCCCTGCTCGAACCTTCATTGAGCCTTCAGACGAAGACATCTGCGGTTGTCTCGATACACGGGCTCTTGCGGCCGTGAACGCCACGCCTGAAGAGACCGCCCCCTGGGGAGACAATATTCTGGTACGGCGCTTTGGGGCAGGCCGGCTCATATTCACCCACTTGCGGGTTTTTGAAAATCTGGGCCGCGATCCCGTCGCTGACCGCCTTCTGGTGAATTTTGTGCGGCACTTTGCCCGGCGCAGCGTGCCGTCGCCTGAACCTGCGGCCATACCGCGTCCGGCACGCGATTGGCTTGTGCGCGAGCGTTCCACAAATTTGCGCCGCTGGAAAGTGCTGGGCACGTTCCCCAATTGGGAGGGAGCCGGGCATGACCAGGCCTATCCGCCTGAACACGGCGTCGATTTCACGGCGGAGTACCAGGGATGGTACAAGCCGATCGCCTGGCGTGACTGGTATACCCTCGCGCGGGACAGGCATGTGCTGGACTTGCAGGCTGCACTCTCCCCTCTCCTCGAGTCGCATTCACGCGTCGAATGCGGTACGGCTTATGCCTATACTGAAGTGTACAGCGACGTGCGGCAGCAAGCCGTCTTGCGCTTTCACGTGCAAAATGCAACCCGGGCCTGGCTCAATGGAAATCCGGTATGTGATAAGAACATCCACCTGCCGAGCGGCGAATTCGAAACCTGCGAAACGGAAGGGTTGTTGCGGCAGGGCCGCAATGTCATACTGGTGAAAGTGTCGACAGTCCCCGGCGAATTCCGGTTCGCCCTGGACATCGAATCCTCAGAGGGCAAGCCCCTGGAGGTGAAATGGTGGCGATAGACCCCCTCTCCGGTCGCCGGGAATGTGCATCGACCGCGGGATGTATGAGCAGATGAAAGGTGAACCGCTGCCCGGATTGACAGCTCCCTGTAATTGGTGCTACGATCTCTGCACGGCTCAAATCGCTCTAAGTAGTGGAGGATAAAGGAATTATGCAACTGGATATTTCGGCGCGCCATATGGAACTGACGGATGCGCTCAGATCGCACGTGCAGACTCGCCTCGAAAAGCTTCGGGGACACTTTGACAGAGTGATTGATGTCAATGTCGTCCTGAGCGTGGAGAAGCATCGCCATGTGGCTGAGGTGACGCTCCATGCGAACGGCGTGCGCATGCACGGCAAGGAGTCATCGCTCGACATGTATGCCTCGGTCGACGCGGTGGTCGAGAAACTCCAGAAACAGATCCGGAAATACAAGGATCGGGTAAGCCGTCACGGTTCGCGGAAGGGCATGGATAGCCTGGCTGGGATGCCGGAAGAATTGCTTGAAGGCGTGACGGAAGAGATCCAGGAAGAACTGGATGAACCCGTGCCCCTGCCGCAAAGGCAGATCCAGCGCGAAAAGATGCCCATGAAGCCGATGAAGATCGAAGAGGCTTCGTTCCAGCTCGAACTGGCAGAGGAACCATTCATCGTCTTTTCCAACGCGGATACCCAGCAAGTCAATGTGATGTATGCCCGCAAAGATGGTACCTATGGCCTGATCGAACCGCAGTTCTAGAGCTGGGCAGCCAGGGCATGCGCGCGGAGTGAGAATGGACACCAAGAGCCTCCCGGTCAATCGTAAAGAGAGTATTGCCGTTGCCCGCGTGCTCGATCAGCTCACGGAATCGCTGGAACTGGAGGTCATTGGCGGTTTTCAGGGCGTCGGACGGCCCGTGTTCATCTCGGATATCAACCGCCCGGGACTGGCATTGGGCGGATACCTCGAATACTTCGCCAATGACCGCATCCAAATCCTGGGCAATACCGAAATCCATTACATGGAGAAGCTCTCGACTTCGGAGCTGCAGCACCGGCTCGAAGCGATGTTTGCCTTTGAGATCCCTGCGTTTGTGCTCTCCCGGAGCCTCCGGCCACGCAATATTTTCCTCGACATGTGCAATCGCCGGGGCATTCCCGTCCTGCGATCGCGGCGCAGCACGGACGAAGTGATCAGCAGCATCATTCTGTTTCTCGCCGAGGAATTCTCTCCCGAGACGGTCATTCATGGGACGGCGATTGATTGTTACGGCGTGGGCATTTTGATCGCCGGCGCGCCGGGGATCGGCAAGAGCGAGACGGCGCTGGAACTCGTGGAGCGCGGCCACCGCATGGTGGCGGATGACGTGGTCACGGTCCGCCGGGGCCGCGAAGGGATCGTGTATGCGCTGGCCTCCCCCGTCATTGAGCATCACATGGAGATCCGCGGGGTCGGGATCATCGACGTGAAAAGCGTTTACGGCGTGGGCTGTGTGCGCAATTCGAAACGCATCGGCCTGGTGGTTGAACTGGAGATGTGGAACGAGACGGCCCAGTACGACCGGACCGGGCTGGTCGATGAGTATGTGGATATCCTGCGCACCCGGATTCCGTACCTGCTGATCCCGGTCCGG
>DAOSJS010000323.1:0-4627 GCA_035367355.1 Candidatus Hydrogenedentota bacterium | reverse complement strand
AAATCCAGGATGCGGTTTGAATCGACCACTTCGCAGCGGGCGCCGTGCTGCAGGCTCAGGTAGCCTCCGCTTCCGCCCGGTCCGCCGGATTCAAGCGATACGGGCGGATCCCCGGCTGCAGGATCAAGCTCCAGGCCGGTGCCCAAAGCATCCCGCCAGGCATCCTGGCCCGCTCCGTCGAAATTGAAGGCGACCTGCGGTCCCGGAAGGACGGGTGCGGGAAAGCGGCCATCGCGGACTTCTGCGGCGAGCGCGCTGAGCCCCTCGGTCGTTCCCGACCAGACGCGGCCGATATGGTTCAGGTTAATCGGCCGGTTGGTTGCCCGCCCTACCGCTTCGTATTCATCCCACAGGGCGCCGTGCGTGCGGGCAAGAGATTCCAACGCGGCAGCAGCTTCTTCCCGATCATATTCGGCCTGTTCCATCGCGGCGCCGATGCGGTGAAAGGCAAGGGCCATCTCTGCCGACGTGTTCAACATCCGGGCAGCCAGGTCTATCGAGCGCACATAGTCGGCGTTTTCCGCCGCTTGGACCGCCCCGAGGACTTCGTGAACGGCCCGCGTTTCCGTGCCGAGTGTATTCCAGAACAGCAGCGTCTCCTCATTGGCGCCGGCCATGCTCCAAACCGCTTCAGCCGGGTCGCAATGGAACATAAATCGCGCCTGGCAGGTGTGGCTCAGGTCTTCACCCTGGCAGCGGGCCATCCGGGTCAGCGCCGAGGCGAAGTCCTCGTCCCGGACACCATAGAACTGGGTGATAAACGCGCTCGAATACTCTGACAGGGCGATGGGTTCGGGTTTCCATGAGACGGCTCCGCAATACGCCACGCCATAAAAATTAAGTTCGCTCAAGTTGGTGCCCGCCGCCCCCTTATAGCCATCGCCCCAGCTGCTCACAAAATGGCCCAGGGCGCCTTCGTTCGCCGCCTGAGCTGCGAGCGTTTCCATATTTTGAAACGCGGGCGGGTAGATGGGATAAAGATTGTTCCAATCCCACAAACCCGACAGCGCCGTGAACGTCATCCCGCTTTCCTTGAGGGTTGTGAGCCCCGGATAAACGTCGCGCGGCGCATAGTCCCAGAACATCGGCACGATGTCCCCGGGCAAGAGATCCAGGATGCCGGGATGATTCAGGATGATGTCCGCGTACATCATCATGGTTTTGCCCTGCGATTTAACGAGTTCGTTCATTTTTGTGTAGTAGTCGGCGAAAACGCGTTCAAGTCCTTTTTCCCTGACGGCGTCGGCGGAGCGCCCCTTCCCTATCGCGTAGCTTTCATCAAGGCCGCAGTGGAAGTATTGCCCGTCAAACGCGGGCGCGATCTCCGTGACCATGTTGCGGACGAGGTCGAAGGCTTCGTCTGACGTTGCGCACAAGTCGCCGCCTCCTTCAGGCATTTCCGCGAGGTGCCGGTATCGCGGCTCACGAAGCGTCATCTCCATATGCCCCAGCAGCTCGACCGTTGGGATCACGTCGATATAGTATTCCCGGGCGTAGGCCACCAGCTCCCGGATCTCCTCGAAGCGGAACCGGTCGTATTCCTGGCCCAGCTCGGGGTCGAACCCATAGACGAAGTGGTCGGGTTCGATGAACCACAGGTAGGTGTCGATTTTGAAACGCGCCAGGAGTCGAATGGCGCGTTTATGCTCGTCCATCGTGGGCAGCTGATCGCGCCCGTAATCCTCGCTGTACCCGCGCATGGTCAGGGCGGGCCAATCGAGGATGCGCATGCAGGGAAGGGCCGTCCGCTCTCTCAGCTGTGCACTGCGAAGCAGTTGTTCCAGCGTCATCAGGCCATAAAACAACCCTTTTTCCGAGGCCGCGCCGATTAGCACGCTGGACGGAGTGACGGTCAGCGCATACCCCTGGTCCCGGGCGGCTGCGGGCAGTACGGTGGTCGGAGCGAATGGCGCGGGCGTCCCAAAAAACGAGACATACAGAAGATACGTCTCGCCTGAAGCCGCCGCGGGCGTGATGTTCAGATCCAGCCGGATCAACGATTCGATGAGGCGGTCTGTCAACCGCTTGATCTGCTCGTCGCCGGGAGCGGTCAACATGATGTGCATCTCGTCGGTGTTCAGGAGGCATTGACCGGGCAGGATTTGTACCTTCTGTGGCCGGGGAAGAAGATCGCCAAGGAGCGCATCATCGGCCACCGCACCCATCGAGACAAACGCGAGAATGAATGACGGAACAAGCCAGGTTTTCATACGTAACACCTCTGAAGTTTCGTGTCAATCACTGAAAACGCGTGCGTTATTCAGGCCGCGGGCACATCCACTCGAACTATAACCACCGCTATTCGAGAAAGGCCGGCTCGCCTTGAATGGATTCGGCAATGGCCAGCGCCTTTTCCACCTGTTCACGGCTCCCCCGGCATACCAGCCGCGTCGACCCCTCGGCCCCGCCAACGCAGGCCATGATACCACCCGCACAACGAGCCTCCCAAGCCGCTCCGCTTGCGCCTGCCCGTTGGCAAGCACACGGACGTCCGCCGTCATTTCGGAGTCTCGCGAGCCGCCTCTGACGAATCAGACCTGGCATCCCGTAAAACCCGTCCGATTGCATCCAGCCTCGACGTTCCTTCCGTCAACGTCGGGCAGATCCACCCGCCTTCATCGAATTCGTTCCAGGCATAGATCAGGACGGCCTTTGCTCGCGCGGCTTCCGGATACTGTCTGCACCAGGCGATGGCGTTTTCCAGGTGTCTCCCCAGCTCTTCTGGAGATGGCGCGTCGTAGTATTTTCGAATATCGCCGCCTTTCACCCAGGGCACAGGAGTCTCAATCCGGGGGCGCATGTCCCAGCCAGCGCTGACCAGCGGCACAACCTCGCAACCCGTAGCCCTGAACTGGTCCCACCACCGCTCGGTATGTGCCGCGAGTTCCGCATAGGGTGCAGCCAGGGCGCCTTCCGTGGAGGCATACGCACCGATAGCGTCCAGGCCCAGCGCAGCAGCCTGTTCTTTCAGAGTCTCCGGGGACCAGCCCTGCGCCACGATGTAGGGATTACCGGCGCAGGCGGCCTGAGCGCTGGCGCGGAGCTCATCGAACGCGGAACGCGCCTCCTCCCAGTCTGCGAACTGCCCGGGACCGACCAGCCCATCCACGGAATACAAATAGACCAATGGGCGGCGATCCAGGACGCGTTGATACGACGCTTCGCTGAAGTAGCGGACATAACGTTCGACCTTAGCGCGCCAGGCCGGCAGGCCGCCGCCGCCCTCCCATCCTCCCTGCAGATTCACGCAAAAATTGACCTGATGCTTGTGCTCGCTTGCGAGGTAGAGCTTCAATGAGAGGCTGAGCGCATGGTCTTCCGGATAGGTCACAAAGGCCCAGTAATCGATCCCGGCCTGCTGCGCAAACGCGATCTCCTGCTCCATGATCTCCGGGGTATGTCCGCGGACTTCTACTTCATTTTTGCCGGTCACCCTGCCGAAAAACGGGAGGCGGTAATGCCAGCGGGCCGGAGCGAGCGTCTTTTCAACGAGAAGGCCCACTTCGGATTCCGTGCCGTGCCAGGCATCCCAGCGAATCGCACCGACCAGCACCTGATCCCCCCCGGACTCCGCGAAAACCGCACCATCCCACGCCATCAGGGCCGCTGCACCGCACAGAAGAAACGTCAGTACGCCCTTCATGAAAGCCCCCATTGATTGAAGATCGTCGGCGTGGGTACTCCTAACTCGTGCCAGCATACCCAGCCGTAGACTCGTGGTTCGCAACCAGACCGGCCGTTCCCGGCGTTTACAGATGGTATTGCGGTACCTTCATCCGTTCGCCGTCTTTCAGCGCCGATTCATGCGCGATAATGCCCGGTACCGTGGTATTCAGCGCGGTTGCGATATCCACCAGCGGCTTCCGCTCCTGGAGAATCGCGGTGACGAATTCTTCGCACAGGTAGCCATGCGAACCGCCGTGGCCGCCGGCCTCCACACCGGGCGGCAGCGGCGGTTTGGCCAAGGTGACGCCCGATAGGTCCACAAGGCCGTCATAGGCCATGTCGAACATCGAACCTTTCTGACCTCGCACACGCCCGACCTCACCGTGCGAACCGGGAATGTCGCGGCTTTCGACCATGCGCGCCATGCCGCCTTCGCTGGTCTGATACAAGGCAACCTCCGTGCCGAAGGGGTTGTTGTAGGCATTGCGTCCGGACTGGAACCGCTCCAGGGTGCTGGGCATCCCCTGGCAGGAGACATGCGTAAAAGTGCCTCCGGTAACACAGGTATAGTAGGCGTTGGCGTGCGTGGGATACCATTGCGGCGGCGCCCCGAGTCGCCAGTCTTTGTAGGAATCGATCGGCGTGGGCGAATAGTGAAAATACTCGCCTTCCGTGTAGATCATCTGCCCGAAGCCGCCCGCGTTGTAGACCTGCCGCATGGCGTAGCAGTCGTTACGGAATGCTGATGTCTCAAACATCATGTAGAGCAGGCCTGACTTTTTTACGGCGTCGAGGAGCCGCTCGGCGTCTTCCAGCGACCCAAACACGGCGGGCACGGCGGACGCCACGTGTTTTCCGTGTTCGAGTACCGCGATGCAATGCCGGGCGTGGCTCGGCGCATCGGTCGCGACAAAAACGGCTTCAATGCTGTCGTCTTTGATCAGTTCCTCCAGCGACGGGT
>DAOSJS010000322.1:0-4642 GCA_035367355.1 Candidatus Hydrogenedentota bacterium | reverse complement strand
AGATATGGGCCTTGATGGCCTCGGACTGTTGACGGGCGAGCGCGGGAGATGCGGTGCCGCCCACCGAGCCGGCAAACAACGCATCGCCGGTAAAGACCATCCCGGGAAAAGTCAGGCTCAACGCATCGGGCGTATGCCCCGGCGTGGCGAGCACGCGACCTTCCAGGCCGCCAACGCGGATTGCGTCGCCATGCCCTACGGTATCGGCCCTGCAACCTCCGGGATTCGCCGAGCCGGCGTAGACCTGCGCATCATAGCGATCCACGATTTCACGGAGTCCGCCCGTGTGATCATAATGGTCATGGGTGATGAACACGCTTTTGAGCTTCAGGTGCTTCGCTTCGACAAACGCCGTGATGGCCGGCTCAAACGCGCCGGCATCGATCAAAATGGCGTCCCGGGTTTCGTCGCAGGCCAGGATGAACGCGTTGCTTTCATTCACGGATGTCAGAAAATGCTTGAACATTACCGGCGCATCCCTGTCTGGGTGGCATTTTCGAAATTGGCCTGGCCTTCTGCCCCCGTGAAATCGGCATTGGTCAGATTGGCCCGGCGGAAGATGGCCCGCTGTATCTGGGCGTTATGGAACACTGCGCCCGTGAAGTCGGCATTTCCCGGTCGCGCATAGTAAAGATCCGCACCGTCGAAACAGGCCTCCACGCCGGATGCGCCCACCAGGTTTGCGCGCCGCAGCACCGCATCCCTGAACACGGCGCGCGTCAGCGTTGCGCCGCCCAGCACCGCGAATTCGAAGTCAGCGCCGCTGCAATCGGCATCCGAGAGATCGGCTCCGTCGAGAAAGGCCCCCCGCAGAATGGCTTTGGAGAGGTTGGCGCGGCGGAGATTCGCGCCCGGCAGGCGGGCGTCCGTCAAATCCACGCCGGAAAGGTCCGCTCCTTCAAGCTGGACCCGCGGCAACCGGGCGCCCACGCCTCGTCCCTGCCGCAGGGCCGCAATCAAGGCCGCGGGCGAGTTCACAGGCAGCATGTTTGTCATCAAAAATCGTCCAGTTCGCCGAGTTTGCTCTCAATCCAGTCGCCATAAACCGCAAGTTCTTTCACGGACGCCTTGATCTGCGATGGCGTTGCTGCGCGGGCAAGGAAGCGGTTCGTCAGCACCATGCGCTCCTCATCGCCTTCACCGGTGAGCGCCAATGCGCCCAGCGAAATCTTCATGTTCGCCCGCAGCGCCCATTCGAAGGCATCCGCGCGCGGTTTCCCGCAGACCGTGAACACGCGGATCAGTTCCGCGCCATCCTTGCGCACGTGATGGTTCAGAAACACCGCCTGGTGCCGTCCGGATTTCAGGGTCACCTGCACCACGTAACCTTTGCCGTGGGGGGCGACCACGCGCTCGCCGTCTTTGGCACAGGCTATCGCCAATTCTTCCAGGGTGTATTGCCTGACGGGCGGACGGGCCGGTACGCCGGCCAGCGCCGCGCTCGCCTCGCCGAGCGCCTGGTCCACTGCGCGCCGCACGTCCACGTCCATTTCATCCGAATATTCGCGCAGGGCGTCCAGTGCGAAGCTCACGGCCTTGCCGAGCGCCTGCGCGGCGTCGCGCCGCGCGACCCAGCCCGTCTGAGTATCCCGCAGCTGCTGGGCGAGTCTTTCGAGTTCTTCTGACACAGCCTCTTCCCTCCCCACTACGGATACCATTCTATCAGACCTTTCCATGGCGCGCTACTGGCCTGCCGGGACTCGAACTGCCTCAGCCGCCGCCGAGCTGCGGGCTCGGACCTGTCTCCGGCGCGGCCCGGCACGTCGGTTTTGACTGTGGAAGGTGGCAGATCCATGCGAAGGTAGAGGCCAAAGCAGGCGAGCCGGTGTCAACGCGCTCTCACTGCGCAGGGCTGATGCTCTTCAGATGACTGTTCCGGCACTTGCCGGGGGTTCGGGAGCCGATTCATTGCCAGATAATGACTTGAGGAGGTTTTCAAGTTGGATTACTTCCGGCGCGGTGGGATCGACGGCCTTGGCATCGTCGATGGCCTGCTGCAGACTGGAGAGAATACTCTCGAGCGTCGCCCCGGCGAGCTGGCGCGGATGCTCGGCAACCACGGTTAACTGGCGCAGGTATACCTTGGCGCGCTCGATATTACAGATAACCTCGAAATAGGTGTCCGAAAAGCGGGCGATCGGGCTGTGTTTGCCCTGGGCCAGAAAGAGTTGGCGGGCCAGGCGCAGTTCCCCTTCCGCGGGCACCAGCCATGGACCAGGCCGGTCGTTGAATTTCGCCACGTTGAGCCAGCAGCGTCCGAGGTAGAAATGCGCACCGGGATCCTCCGGATGCAGGAGGAGGCTTTCCGAGAGCACGGGAATGGCTTCTGCCCATCGCTCCTCCAGCACGAGGAACTCGGCCTGGGCGCTCAAATCCTCGTAGTGCGCCTTTGGCGGTCCGGAGCAGCCTGCCGCTGCAATTCCCGCGAGCAGCAGTGCCCCGCCGATGCTCATCAGTCCTCGCATGAGCTAGTCCCAGCGGGGCTGAAGCCGGAAGAATCCGGTTCGGGCCCCTGCCCGGCAGAACACCGGCACCTCGGCGGGCCGCGCTTCCCTGGCTTTGTTTACGGCGTCTTCGAATTCCGCGATGGTGGTCACCGGGTATTCGCCGAAACGGAGGATGATCACTCCCGGCCGCATGCCTGCCAGATGCGCCCAGCTCCCCGATTTGACCCGGCGCACGATCACGCCCTCGGTATCGTCGGGCAGGTTAAGCAGTATCCGCACATCGGTCGTCAGCGCACGAACGGTCAAGCCGAAGGTGTCTTCGACAAACTCCTCCGCGTCCTTGGCTGAAACGGGCCGTTCGGTGAGCACAATGGAGAGATCCAGGGGCTGGCCCTGGCGCAGCAGTTTGACCGGGATCTCGCGGCCCACGCCGGTTTCGCGCACCAGTTTGGTAAACCCGACAATCTCGCTGTTTTTCTTGGCGCGCATCGGCGTGCCGTCGAAACTGGTAATGACGTCGCCGCGCTGGATGCCGGCCGCCTCGGCCGGAGAACCCTCCACCACCGTGGAGATCACCACCCCGCCGTTTTTGGGCAGACCCCAATATTCCGCCAGATCGTCCGTCAGCGGCTGGCTGAACACGCCGATCCAGGCGATGGGGTGGTCGGTCTCCAGCGCGTCCGCGGTCGGGGGATTCTGTATGTATTTCGCAAACAGCGGCGCCTGATACACGAGCGGATGGCCGCTGCGAACGTAAAGCTCTCCGCCTTCCGCCGGGGTGAGATCATAGCCCACCACGCCCACGATGCGGCTCCGTGCGTCGATCACCGGCGCACCCACGTATCCAAATGGAATGGCGTCGTCAATACAGTACGTCATGCGAGGCTTTTCAATCACCGCGCTGATCCCGCGCGTGAGCGCTCCGCGCGCGAAATCGAGCGTCTCGCCCATGATCCCGAACAGTAGTATCCGCTCGCCCAGAACCAGATTCTCTTCTGAAGCGAAGGTCACAAAAGGAAACCGTTCGCCGGCCTCGCCCTGGATTCGCACAAAACAGACGTTGATATCGTCCGGTTTTTTCAAGATAACGCCGTCATATTCCTTATCTTCGTCACCTTCCCCGACAATCACGCGGATGTGGGACGGCGTGGATTTATCGGATTGCATGTGCCCATGCGTCATCACCAGCCCGTCCGGCGACACGATGAGCCCGAGCGCGCGCGTCGACCGTTTCTGGGTTTCGCCGGTTCGCTGCGATTCCACCTCGGCGGTGAAATTGAGCAGGCAGATCGCCGGAGCGACCGCTTTCTGCTGCGAAGCGATAAACGCGGGGGAAAAGGCGCCGGCTTCTTCCGCAACGGGGGCGGCTGCGACGCCCGTGAGCAGCCCGCCCAAGAGCCAGACGGCAGCGAGGCTATTCGTCCTCATCGGGGTGTTCTCCGTTTTCCTCGTTGGTTATCAATTCTTCCGGCGTTGCGTCATCGTTATCGGCGCCGGGTTCGAGCTTCAGCAGTTCAAACCGGGTCAGCGCGCCCCGTTTGACGTCCAACAGCACGAGACGCTTCGCCGCGGCATTGATCTCGTCGTAAAGCGCCTGAAACTCGGTCAAGCCGGCGATTTCCTTCCCGTCCACGCTGAGCACGATATCGCCTTGCCGGAGACCGGATTCAGCGGCTGCGGTGCCCACTTCAATCCCTGCGATGACGATACCCTGGCTGGACGGCAGGCGCGCTGCCTGCACAATGGCGGGCGTCAGGCCGGCCGCGGCAAACCCCCATTCCGAGAATTCGACTTCGTTTCCCTTGTAGTCGCTTTCCTCCATGGTCACCACGGTAATGGCCTGTGTTTCCTCGCCGCGGCGCACGGAAAAGCTGGCCGGGGTGCCGATGGGCAGGTCGGCGATGCGTTTGAGGACCGGAGGCAGGTCCTCCTCAAAGCGGGCGTGAATCGGCACATTGTTTACCGCCGTGATCACGTCGCCAGGAACGAAACCAGCCGCGGCGGCGGGTCCCAGCGGGTCAATGTCTGCAACCACCACGCCGCGCTGGGTGGGGTCGTCCGTTTTGCTGGTCATTTCCTGCAGGCGAATCCCGATCCAGCTCCGCGGCACGTAACCATGGTCGATAATGGCCTCGACCTGATCGATGTCCTTCTGGTCGATGGATTTGATAGCGGCGGACAACCGGAACAACTGT
>DAOSJS010000321.1:3592-4650 GCA_035367355.1 Candidatus Hydrogenedentota bacterium | reverse complement strand
TATGAGTTATCTGCTCTCAGGCATTGTGATTGCCGCGTTCTGGTTTGCCCGGCCTGCCGCCGCGCAGGAGCTGCAGGCACATCCGCCATTTCCCGAGTGGCGGCTCGAAGCGGGCTGGCTGGTTCGCGACGATACCGCGCAGGCCGGAGAGGGTTTCGCGGCCAACCTCCACCTTGCTGACCACGGATTGTTGCTCACCGAGGCCGAAACACCCCGCATGGAGACACGCGACACTGCCTATGGCGGGTTTGAAACCACCTATACGACGGCTCGAGGCATCTTGATAGACAGATTCATCCCTTTCCCGGAACTCGGGCAGCGGGCCTGGCGGCGGTCGCTGCACTACACCAACACGACCAACGAAACGCAGGACCTCCTGTCAGCCGACATGCACATCAGCCCGATGCGCTCTCAGGACGCCAGCGCCTGGAATGCCCGCTATTTCCGCATGTTCAACACGCCGTCAGAGCAGAGCCTGTGCTTTTCGTACTGGAGCGACGCGGATCCGTACACGGTCAAAGACGACGGCATCCAGGTCACGAGCCAGTGGCGCCTGGCGCCGGGCGTGGAGGCGGCCATCGGTCAGATGAGCATCTGGCTTGGACGCCCCGGCCCATCGGGATTTCTCATCGAGGCGGAGCGCTGGTTCCGTGCGCACGGATTCGCGCAACCGCTCGAGTACCCCGGCTGGCTCGCGCGGGGCGTTCTGTATGAGGCTTCGGCTGGGGGCCATGTCGATTCCGGGTTCAGTGATGTGGGCGGGTTTGACGCGTTCAGCCGGCAGGTCGACTACCTGGCCGACCTCGGCGTAAATGTCCTCTGGCTGAACGCGGTACATGAACACAAACGCCCGCCCAACCCCACCGACGGCGCCTGGAATCATTACGATCCGCTGAATTTTGATGTGGTGGATCCCATTCTCGGCGGACCGGACGCGCTCGCCCGGCTCGCGGATGCGCTCAAAAGCGCGGGCATCCATTTCCTGTGCGAAACCGTTCCGCACGGCGGCCACAGCATACAGGCCGAAGCCCTCGAGGCCTGGTGGACGCGCGACCGGG
>DAOSJS010000321.1:0-3582 GCA_035367355.1 Candidatus Hydrogenedentota bacterium | reverse complement strand
GAACCCCTGGGGCGGCTACGGCATGGACAACGCCTCACCCGAATGGCAGGACGTCATCCGCGGCCATATGGCCATGCTCGCGCGCGAATTCGGCATCGAAGGCGCCCGGATTGACGTCGCCGACGGACAGGGCCCGAACTGGGGCTCCCCGCGGACGCCCCATGCCTCCTATTCCACCGTCGGCGGTGGGCTCGAAATGATGCGGGCCATCCGCGACGGCATCGCGCAGGGGCCGGCATCCCGGCCCGTGCTGATCCCCGAAAGCCCGTTACGGCGCGAATATTTCTCGATATCCGATGCGTACCTCGTCGGGTATGGATTTGAGTTCGTCGATTTCATCCGCGACCACACCGGCCTGGCCCGGGCTGAACCTGCGAACATGGCTGCGCGACTCCATGCCTTTTTCGAGGCCGAACGGGGCGCGATGCCGCCCGGAGCCTTGCTGATCCGAACGCTCAACAATCACGATACGGTGGTTGAGCGGGGCCGGGTGCAGAACCGCTTCGGCGCAGGCCTCACGCGGGCGCTGTACGGCGTCTGCCTGGCGGTGCCCGGCCTGCCGATGATGTATCAGGAAGAAGAGACGGGAAATTTCGAGGCGCTGCGCGCCATGAACTGGACCCGGCGTCTGCTCCCCGAACTGGGTGTGGGCGAGGCCGAATTTCTGCCACCCGGCTCGTTTGCGCCGGAGGTCTTCGCAGTGATGCGCCGGGATGCGCAGCATCAGACCCTGGTCCTCGCCAACCTTTCCGGCCGCCCGGTTTCGGGACGAGCCCCCTTGCCCGGCATCCCGGATGAGACCCCCGTGTACGATGCTGTCGCCGCGGTGATGTCTGGCAAGGGCAAGGGCGAGCCTGCCGCACACGTGCGCGACCGTGGTGTGCAATGGACCCTCTCGCCGTATGAAACAGCTTTCCTGCGCTTCGGCACGCCGCCGGACGCGTCCATTCCGGCCGCACGGTTCGCGACGTTTGCCGCGAATGAGCCCGATGCCTCCGATACGCTCGTCTGGCAGGCGGGGAGCGAGGGGTTGGCGCTGCATTGCGGCGCCATCGAGGCCTCCTTGACCCTGCCCGTCGCAGCCTGGGAAACCCGCGGCGATGGCGACGGGGTCACTCGGCTGATCTCGACCGCGGGCACCATAGAGTGCCGCGAAAGTGAGGGCGGCGTCGCGGTTCTCTGCGAGATCAACGCGGAATACGCGCACACGCCGCTCACGCTGCGGGTCTCGAATGCACGGGGCTGGAGAGTCTCGGGCGAAAGCGCGGTCCTTTCAGACTGGTTTGTGCCGCGTCACCATCCTTTTCCCGAGGGCAGCGACTATGTGTGGCGGCCTTCCGATGTCTGGGGGTACCTGCCGTACAACCTCTACAACGCTATGCTCCCGGTGGGCCGGCTCTGGCAGAGCCTGCTCGAACCGCTGCTCGCCGAAGCACCCGCTGTGGCGTTTTTAAGCGAAAACGGGCAGGGTCTGGCGCTTCGGCACATTGAAACCAGCGCGATGAATGTGGTGTTGCACGATGGCGGC
Organism: Candidatus Hydrogenedentota bacterium; assembly: GCA_035367355.1. GTDB lineage: Bacteria > Hydrogenedentota > Hydrogenedentia > Hydrogenedentales > SLHB01 > UBA2224. Next base: position 2,054 of record DAOSJS010000321.1, on the reverse strand, counting down.
ATGGCACACGATACGACCGCGGCGCAACCGGCATTGGAATTCTTCGCCATTGACACAAATCTCCATCTGCAAGTGCAGCATCTGGGGCAACGGCAGCCGTGGCTGTTGAGCGGACTTCAGCCCGGGGAACCCCGCCCTCTGCGCGTGGCGTTCACCCTGACTCCGTTCGGCGATGCCGCCGGGGATTTCGCGGCGGAGCGCGCGCCACGCGCAGCGCGAGGACCGGTTCTCGAGCGCGAAGGCCCGGAGTTCGTTGATTCTTTCGCGGCTGTGTTCATGCCCAGGCCGGCGGCGCTTACGTGGCGCAACCTCGCGGCGCTTCCCGGCGTCTACCGCCTGGAACTCGAGCTGCGCCACAGCGAACGCGGACCCGACGGCCGCGATTTGACCGAGGCCTACACAATCGAGCTCGATGGTACGCCCGTGTCTCTCGATTGGGTCAAACTGAACACGACCTCCACCGGGAATGCCTGGTTTGGCCACGCGCAGACGGCTCCAATCGAGCTCGCAGAGGGTCCGCACACCCTCAGCATCCGGACCAGCCGGCCCTGGTGCGCAGTCCGCAACGGATTTCGTCTGATCGCGTCTCCGACGGACTAAACCGGCACCGGCGGCGGCCCGGCGAGATTTCACAAGACTTGTCAGTCCTGTGAATTCTGTGCTGCGGTTTCGTACCCCCTCATAAAGGCGGGCAACAGCCTCCGGCAGGCCTTCGCTTCGATATAAATCAGCGGATTGCCGGGGGGTTACGTTGACTGTGCGGGGGCAGCATGCTATGCTGATTTGTCAAGAATTCCCTGAAAATGCAGGTCCATGGGGGCGGCATGTACGAGAGCTTTTACGGGCTGCGCGAAAAACCCTTCAATCTGACCCCGGACCCCCGGTTTTTGTATCTCAGCGAGATGCACAAAGAGGCGTTTGCGCATCTGATCTTCGGGATCCGGAACCGCGTCGGGTTCATCATGGTGACGGGAGAGATCGGGACCGGTAAGACCACGATCTGCCGGTCGCTCCTGGGCCAGCTGGATCAAGACGTCGAACTGGCGTTCATTTTCAACCCGTGCCTTTCGCCGGAAGAGCTGCTTCGGAAGATCAACGAGGATTTTGGCATTCGCTCGCGGGCGATTTCGGTCAAAGGCCTGATCGACGAGCTGAACACGTACCTCCTCGACCGGCATGCAAACAATAAGAACTGCGTGCTTGTGATCGATGAAGCGCAGAACCTGACGCCGCCCGTGCTGGAACAAATCCGGCTCTTGTCGAATCTGGAGACGGAACGCCAGAAATTGCTCCAGATCGTGCTCATTGGCCAGCCGGAGCTCGCGGAACACCTCGAGCTGCCGGAGCTGCGGCAGCTGAACCAGCGGATCACGGCCCGATATCACCTCAAACCCCTGGGCGAAAAGGAGACGCTGCAATACATCGCGTACCGGCTCCGTGTGGCGGGAGGCATGCGCAAGGTACGGTTCACGCGGGGGGCGATCAAAACCGTTTACCGGCATTCCAAAGGCACGCCGCGCGTGATCAATGCCGTTTGTGACCGGGCGCTGCTCATCGGATATTCGAAAGAAACGCAGGAAATCACCCGCTCTCTGGTGAAACAGGCGGCGCGTGAAATTCGCGGCGAGCGGATACGGACAAAGAAGAAAGGCGCGCTGAAACGCTACATTCCGACGCCGCGCCTGATGGCTGCGGCTGCGCTGATCGTGCTGGTGGGCTTGTTTATCGTCCGGCCCGTGGCAAAACGGCTGGATGTGCTCGTAGCGCTCCTGCAGAACCCGCCGGCCAACGGCCCCGCGCTCGCGGGAGCGCCGGCGCTCGAACCGGCCGAGGCTGGCGAGCCGGACATCACCGGTGAGGCGCCCGCCGAGGTCACGCCGCCCACTCCGCCGGAGCCGGTACATACTGAGGACGCCTCTGTGGAAGCACCCCTGCCTGCCGCGCCCGAGCCGGCAGCGAACTGCAAGGCGCGCAGGATCTGCGCACGCGTGTCGTCGTCGACGGCGACGAAGTCGCCGTGCGCGTTTTTCTGACGAAAATCGTCGCCGATTGGC
>DAOSJS010000320.1:0-4660 GCA_035367355.1 Candidatus Hydrogenedentota bacterium | reverse complement strand
TTACTGGTGCGCATCAAAACTGCCATCTGGCCGCAGTGCAAGGACAGTCAGGATAGTGACCTGGGTCGCCTGATAGCTGTTGTCTCGCCTGTTGCCCGGTGAAAACCAAATATTTTGACTTTTGTCATGCGAGGGCGCGTTTCATGAAATCACCCGTCTTTACCACTGCAAAACCAGGGATCCTCCATCGTCTGCCGTTGCTCGTGATGCTGCTGCTGGCGCCAGCAGCGTCTGCCGACTCCACCGAAGTCTGGACTCGCTGGGAACACCGGCTGGTGAGCGACCGTGCTTATGAGAATCCCTGCGTGGATGTGGAGGTCCGGGTCCTTTACGAGAATGCCGAAGGAGAAACACGCCGCGGCATGGGGTTCTGGGACGGAGAGGACGCCTTTGTCATCAGGCAGGCCTTTCCCCGGCCAGGAGACTGGCGCTGGTCGACCGAATGCTCGGATCCATCCAATCAGGGACTTCAGCAAACGGGCACGGTGCGCGTGGTGCCTGGCAGCGCCCGGAATCCTCTGGTTCGTCATGGCTACCTCCGCGTTTCCGACGACGCCCGCACACTGAGCTATGCCGACGGCACGCCATTTCTCTGGGTCGGCGATACGTGCTGGGCTGCACCGGCCCACAGCACCTTCGAAGAATGGGCGCGTTACCTGGACAGTCGTGCGGCGAAGGGCTACACGGTGCTGCAGACGTCCATCGCACCGGAGTGGGCATTGAAGCATTCGCGGCGAGGCATTCCGCCCTTTTTGTCAAGACTGCCGGACATCTCACAGCCCAATCCCGCATTCTTCCGGGAGCTGGACCGCATGTTCGATATGGCCAACGACCAGGGATTCGTCGTGATGCTGTGCGGCCTGATGGAGACGCCCTATGAATACCCGCCTGCCGGCGATATCGCGATCTTCAGCCGCTATGTCGCTGCGCGTTATGCCGCCCATGCCCTGATCTTTTCCCCGAGCTTCGACAGCGGCATCCATGAAGCTGAGACCCTGGCTTCTGCGCTTGCGATTCGTGAAGCCGCCCCGGCGAATATGGTCACGATGCACATGGGCACTGGTGTGGGCCCGCATTTTCACGGCGCAGACTGGCTCGCCTTCGATATGTACCAGAGCGGGCACAATGGCGGCAATACAGGCAAGCAATCGGCGCTGGCCGTGAGAATGCCCGAGGAGATTCTCGCGCTGACCCCGCGAAAACCCATCATCAACGGGGAAGCCATTTATGAAGGGGAATTGGGCGGCGCCTATGGCGTTCGCAGGACCGCATGGCTGAGCGTCCTGTCCGGTGCGGTTGGCTATACCGCCGGCATCAACGAAGTTTACCAGTGGAAACCCAATGTGCTGACCATGATGGACGTGCCATCCAGCGAGCAGATCGCGGTGTTTGCCGCCTTTTTGAAGGCTCTTCCCTGGTGGCGTCTCAAGCCCGAACCCCGGCGCATCCTGAACCAGCCGGATGCGGACAGCTGGCTCATGGCCTTCGCTCTGAGCCAGGAGCGCAGCTTCGGTATCGCATATCTCCCCGCGCACGAACCCGTCGAGCTCGACCTGTCCGAATGCGCATCCGATTACGACACACTCTGGATCCAGGCCTGCACGGGGCGCACGTTCGACGGTCCCCGCGTGGAATCCACTCCGGACGTTGTGCTCCAGCCGCCAAGACCCGGAGACTGGGTGCTGCTGCTGTCGGCACCGAACTCCCCTTTCGTCACAGACGTGCGCGAAGCGCTTAAAAAAGTCGAATTCACAAAGCAATCCACGACAGCGTCGGCCACATTTTGTGAAGACGCCCCGCTCGATGGCCTGGTTCGCAAGAGTCCGAACGACGGCGCGTTCGAGTATGCAACCCACGATGGCGTCCGCTGCATCGTCAACGACAACCCCGAGCGCAACGCCTACCTGTATGTTGATCTCGACGACCGCCTGGCCTTTCGTGCCAAGCTTAAGTCCATGGACGTGCGCGTGACGCTCAGGTCGGATGAACCGCTCGACGGTGTCCAGCTTCAATACGATGCCGAGGGTCCTTACGACGCGGCCCACATGTATCGCCCTGTGCCGCCGCACCGTCAGTCCACGAAAGACGGCTGGACGCAGCTTGAGTTTGTTGCAGAATCTCCATACTGCGGGAACAGGCAAAACAGCGGCGCCGATTTTCGCGTCTATCTGGCCGGACACCGGTGCTGCGTGGCGTCCATCGAGGTCACTTTGAACGAGGACTGAAGTGCGGCGCTCCAGAGCGGTGCGCGTGTCTGGCGCTGCGCCGGCCTGGCCGGACTAACACCTTTTCGTCCGCTGGGAGACTTGATAAGTATCAGGCGCCGGGGCATAGTGGAAGAGCTGGCGCGTATCGCTAGATAGGCCCTCGTTCCAACACAGGAGGTTCGAATCGTGCTGTCCACTCTGCTTTGCATCGCTGCCCTGAGCTCCTGGTCCACCGCGGCGCCTGAAGTCCCGTTTCACCTGGTCGTGGCTCCGGTAGGGCCGGATAATCCGCGCAACAGCGAGGCCGCCATCATTCCTCTTAACGACGGTTCGCTCTTGCTCGGCTGGACCGAGTTCTACGCCGGTGACGGCGCAGACCACGGTCCCGCGCGTATCTCTGGAAAACGCTCCAAGGACGGCGGCCGCACCTGGGGCGACAAGGTGACCCTGGTCGAAAATGACGGCGGCTGCAACGTTATGGAGGTCAATTTCCTGCGCCTGCGTGACCAGCGTATCGCCCTCTTTTATCTTCAGAAAAATTCCGAGAATGTGGACTGCCGCGTCATGATGCGCACGTCCAGCGACGAAGGTGAGACCTGGATCAACCCCAAACAGCTCAGCCCCGATGGAAAATACACCGGGCTCACCAACGGCCGCGCGCTCCGGCTGGCATCCGGCCGCATCCTCCTGGAAGCCTGGGGAGATAACGACAGCTATTGCTATCTCTCAGACGATGACGGCGAAACCTGGCGGGAATCGCAGCGGGTCAGGCCGGGAAACGGCTGCTGGGAACCCGCCTGCATCGAACTTAAGGACGGCCGGGTGCTTATGCTGATGCGCACCCAGCTCGGCGGGCAGTATCAGAGCTTTTCTTCCGATGGCGGCGAGACCTGGAGCGAGCCCGAGCCCACGGTATTGGTCGGTTCCGCTGCGCCCGTCGCTATCACCCGCATTCCCACGACCGGCCACCTGCTCGCCATCTGGAATCACGACCCGGGGAAATCAAACCGGAACCCGCTCACCGCGGCCATCTCGAAGGACGAGGCAAAGACCTGGGAGGCGTTCCGCAACATCGAGGAAGCCCCCGGCGACGCCTGGGCCTACCCCGCAGTGACGTGGATCGATGATCTGGCGTACCTCACCTATTTCAATTGCACCGGCGGGTTGTCGCTTCAGCTGAAAATCCTGCCGGCAGCCTGGTTTTACGAATAAGTGTTGACAGCAATCCCATCGGTGAAGAAGGTGTGACTATGAAGACTACACGACGTGAAGCATTGCTGGCAGCGGCAGCGGGCGCCGCGGGTCTCCACGCGGGCGTTCCGCATGCGGCGGAAACCCAGTCCGCATCCGAAACCGTGGCTTCTACCCTTCCCATGCCTCCGCTCGACTACGGGCTCTCCTTCGTCTGCAACACCCTGCCGGCCAACGCCGTGCGGTTCTGGATCGAAAGCCGCACCCGGCTCATCGACGACGCCACTGGCGCCTGGACCGATTATTACCAGTGCGCATCCTGCAAAAGCGAGCATACTTTTGCTGAAAAAGACCTGTTCCACGAGGACAATTACGATTTTCTCCCCATTTTTGGCGATGGACGTTACCTGGTTTTCCGGCGGCCTGCCCGGCTCAGCGATGGCTACCGCCGGATCCACACCGTAGAGGAGCTGTGGGGAGAGCCCCGGCTTCACCTCCAGTACGCGCCAGCCGTGACCGTGCTCGAGACCTGGGAGCAGATTCAGAGCGCCACTGCCGCAGCCATCCCCATCGTGACGCAGACCATGTTGAGGAACGAGGAAACCGGCCTCCGGGCCATTATCGAGTGCCCGACGAAGACCATGAACGTCAGCCTGGAAAAACGCCTCTACCAGGTCGATACCGGCCCCATCGCGTACCCGGATCTTTCAAAACGGTACGATCCGCCCATTGATTGCTTCAGCCTCGCGTTCATCGCGTTTAACGCGCCCGGATTTGCGGATTTTGTTGTCGAACAGCCCACGCCCGTGCTTGTCGACGGCGAGGAAACGGCGCAGGTGTACCACTTCTCCAGTCCGTTCAGCATGCCCGCACAAAACCAGCTCTTCGCGCTCGGAAAACTGTGATCCGCGGGCAGTTTCCGCCAACACGACCGATGGCACTTTACCCGCGGGACGCGGTTTTCGGTTTAGCGGGAAGCGCCTCCACAAACGCATCGCTCAGCGCGTAATCGATCATGGCATCCAGCAGGTAGGCGCCTTCCGGGGTATCCGCGAGCAGGTCGACGCCACGCGTTATCAGCATCTGCTGCCCCGCATCGTCCTGCTTCTGGCAGATGTAGGTGAAGTACTGCTTCTGTCCTTCTCCCACCGCCAGATGGGTGAATTCGCCGTATTCCGGCGACAGAGGCAGCGGCAATCCCTGCTTGATCAAGCGGAACCACAGCGGCGTCAGCCTCCCGTTATGTGGAAAATCCCCGAACA
>DAOSJS010000319.1:0-4716 GCA_035367355.1 Candidatus Hydrogenedentota bacterium | reverse complement strand
CCTCTGGATCTGCCCGTCCGGATTTCCGTATCCTTGAAACCGGGGGAGGGGAGAGTTCTTCCTCGGAATATGGACCGCTGAGCGCACGTTTACCGTTGTGATCGGCTCTGAGGCGAGATTTAAGGAGGACAGGCCCATGGCATTGACGGCGTCCACGATGATGGCTCTCGGGACACGCGCCCCGGATTTTTCTCTCCCCGACACAGACGGGAACGTGGTAGCACTCAAGAATTTCGAGGATCAACGCGTGCTGCTCGTGATGTTCATCTGCAACCATTGCCCCTACGTGAAGCACGTGCGGGATGAGTTGGCGCAGCTTAGCCGCGATTACGCGCCCGCGAGTGTGGGCATGGTGGCCATCAACGCCAACGATGTTGAGGCGTATCCTCAGGACGGCGTCGAGGCGATGCGGGCCGAAAAGCAAACGGCAGGCTACCTGTTCCCGTACCTTTTTGATGAGAGCCAGGCGACCGCCAAGGCCTATGGCGCGGCGTGCACGCCGGATTTCTTCCTGTTCGACAGCGACCGCAAGCTGGTCTACCGCGGCCGGCTTGACGACGCCCGCCCGGGCAATGGGCTGCCGGTCACAGGGCGTGATCTCCGCGCTGCACTCGACGCAGCGCTGGCGGGGCAGCCGGTTGAGGGCGACCAGAAACCAAGCATGGGATGCAATATCAAATGGAAGCCCGGCAACGCACCCGTCTATGGCTGACCACGCGTTGAAGTTCAGGCCTGCGGCCCGCTGGAGAAATGGCTGTAGCCGGTCTCGTCCAGGGGCTGCCCGTCCACCCGGACGCCGGTCCATTCGGTCGTGAACTCCCCGATCAGGCTCAGCCCGGTGCGGAATTCGTTTCCGAACGCCTCCACGGCCTTGGCGGCGTGCTCGCCATCCACCGCGGCGGCCAGTTCATAGTCGTCCCCGCCCGCCAGGATAAATCGCAGCGGATCCAGGCCGTGCTGGTCACAATAGGCCTGCAGATCGGCGTGTATGGGCAGTTTCGCTGTGTCAATGAGGACCCCAATCTTGCTCGCGTCTGCAATATGCTTCGCATCCTGGGCCAGGCCGTCACTGATGTCGATCATCGCGTGTGCGAAAGGCTGACTGCACAGCCACTGGCCTTCGGGGACGCGTGGCCGCGGGGAAAGATGCGCAGCCTGAAGCGCAGGGGCGAGGTGGCCGTGCTGCAGGGAATGGAGACCGGCCGCCGCAAGGCCCAACGGCCCCGTTACTGCCAGGGCGTCGCCCGCGCGGGCGCCTCGCCGCGTCAAGCACCGGTTGCCGATCCCCTGGCCGATTACGGTCACGTCAAGCGCGATGCCGTCCGGGCTCATCGACGTGTCGCCACCGACAATCGCGGCGCCAAAACGGGACACGGCCGACGACAAGCCGCGGTACAGCATTTGCACATACTGCGCCGGCGTCTCGGGCGGGCACCCCAGGGCTACCAGCACAAACATCGGCTGGCCGCCCATGGCGGCGATGTCGCTCATGGCAGCGGCTGCGGCTTTCCATCCGATCTGTTCCGGCTGGGCATAGTCTTGCCTGAAATGCACGTTTTCCACGAAGAGGTCGCACGAGACCAGCATCATGCGCTCGCAGAAACGCAGCACGGCGCAATCGTCCCCCACGCCCAGCACGACGGCCGGCGATGTGGGCAGCAATCGCGCGATGCGGTCGATCAACCCGAACTCGCCTATGTCGCGCACCGTGCTCATATTTTCCGTTCCTGCTCCAGAAGCAGCCAGGCCTCGGGGAGTGCTTCCACAAGATCCCCGGCAATCATCCCGCGGCATCCGTACCGTTTCGCGGCGGTATCGCCTGCGAGGCCGTGCGCATAGACGCCCAGAATCGCGGCATCCGCACAGTCCAGTCCCTGAGCAATCAATCCGCCGATCACTCCCGACAACACATCGCCGGTCCCGCCCGTTCCCATGCCATGATTTCCGGTTGTATTCACATGCATATCCAATCCCGGAGTGGCAATAAGGGTTCCCGCGCCTTTGAGGACGACCGTACAGCCGTATTTTGCCGCAAATCCCGCCGCCGTCCCCGCGCGATCTGCCTGAACTTCGAGGGGTAATTTGCCTGCCAGCCGGGCCATCTCTCCAGGGTGGGGTGTGAGGACTACCGGCGATTCCGTCTGGGTCAGCACGGCAACGTCCGTCGAGAGGTTGTTGAGCCCGTCCGCGTCCACAACCAGCGGCACGGGGCAGCGCCGGATGAAGTTCAGGACGAACTCTCTCGTGTCCGGGTGCCGCGCACAGCCGGGCCCGAGGACGACGGCGTCCCGGGCCGCGGCGAATTCCAGAGCGGCATCGAGACCCTGAAGCGAAAGGCTTCGCGCGGGACTCTCCGGAAGCGGGAATGTCATGCACTCGAGCATGCGTCCCGCCACAATACTCAGGAGCGACTCCGGGATGCCGAGCGTGACCAGTCCGGTTCCAGAGCGTGCGGCGCCCAGCCCCGCCAGTTGCACGGCGCCCGTATAACCCACGGCGCCTCCGATTATAAGCACATGTCCGAAGGTCCCCTTGTGGCCGCCCTGGGGCCGCTCGGGCAGCTTTTCCGCGGCCAGTGCCTTCGTGATCTCGACAAGCATGATCCGTTCCCCACCGATTTCCCTCATTGTGCGCATGCCTGGGAGGCATTGCGCGGCGATTCTATCACGTTGCAGGCGCAAATTAACCTTTTGATTCGCGGCGTTCGAATGCCGAAGCCCCGGCATTCGCAGGTCCCTCGGGTTTCAATCGGCGGCACAATGCCTTCAGTTTCGAGTGTCATGTACGATTATCTTTCAACAGCGATTCCTTTCCGCCACGCCTGTCCGGGCGCGTCTGTCTTTTGCTATACTCCGCCCATGAATTTGATGCATATCACTGACCAGCTCAGCGCGGAAATAGCGGATTTGCAGTTTGCACCGCCGGTTACCTGTGTCTACAACCCGCTGGAATATGCCCGGGCAGGCTGGGACGCCTATGTGAAGGCGTACGGCCAGGGCAAACGTGAGATTCTGCTCGTCGGCATGAATCCCGGCCCGTTTGGCATGGCCCAGACGGGTGTGCCGTTCGGCGATGTATGCTCCGTTCGTGACTGGATGGGCATTGAGGCTGCAATCCATAAACCGATGGTCGAGCATCCGCGCCGCCCGGTCGAAGGTTTCGCGTGCCGGCGGGCTGAAGTGAGCGGGCAGCGTCTCTGGGGCTGGGCCGCGGAACGCTTCGGCAGCGCGGAACGCTTTTTTTCACGCTTTTTTATCGCCAATTACTGTCCCTTGTGCTTTTTGGAAGCTTCCGGCCGGAACCGCACTCCCGACAAATTGCGTGCGGATGAACGTGCGCTTCTCTTCGCGGCGTGCGATCGGGCGCTGCGCGCCCAGATCGGCTACCTTCAGCCCCAGTATGTGCTTGGGATAGGCCAGTTTGCGGAAAGCCGGGTTCTGGGGGTGGTGAATGATGACCGCATTCGGACAGGCCGGATTCTTCATCCGAGCCCGGCCAGTCCCGCAGCTAACCGGGGTTGGAGCCAGGCGGTCGAGCAGACGCTGCGCAAGATGGGCATCGCGTTTTAGCGCCGCTCAAATTGAACCACCAGCTCGACGTGTGGCGTGTGGGGAAACATATCAACGGCGCGCATATCCGCAATTCGGTACGCCTCGAGAAACGAGGCCATCTCCTGCGCCAGCACCGTGGGTTTGCACGAGACGTAGAGGAATCGCCGCGGCGCCAGCTCGAGCAGGCAACGCAGCGCCCTGGGGTGCATTCCCGCCCGCGGCGGATCGACCACCACGGCCGAATCCTCGGCAAAGGTCAGCTGCCTCTCAGCCAATCCATGAAGATAGTCTTCGACCTTCATCGTATGGAACACGACATTGTCAATGCCGTTTGCCCGCGCGTTGTGCCGGCCGTCAGCCGACGCCTCGGGGACGTTCTCCACGGAGTGCACTTCGCCGGCGAGGTCCGCACAGGCGAAGGCGATCGACCCCATACCGCCGTAGAGATCGTGCAATGTGGATGGCGCGGCCTGTTTCGTCCACGCGCGAATCATCGCGTAGAGCCTCTCTGCGGCGAGCGTGTTGGTCTGGAGAAAACTGAACGGCGAGACCCTCAGCGACAGTCTGCGGGCAGGTACGGCATCGCCATCGGACACGTGGAGAATTTCGGTGATATCGGAGGCGCCGTAAAGAACACGCAATTCATCGGCGGCGGCGATCTGAGCCCGGCCGCGAAAGACAGCATGTTGAATGCTGTCGGATGGAAAGGCGCTTTGAACACAATCGACGAAACTGGCGGCGTCCAGGTCGCCCTCGGCGGTTACGAGCACGACCATGCGCTGGCCGGTTCGTTTCGCGTCGCGCACAAGGAGTACGCGGAGAAATCCGGATCCTGAGCGCGTATCGTAATACCGGTACCCGGCGGCGCGCTGCCATGCCTGTACGCTGCCCAGCAGCGGAGTAAGGCCCTCCGGCCCGATGTGGCATTCCCGAATTTCGATGGGACCAAACCAGCGGCCCCGGGGTTTGAACCCGAGCACGGTTTCACGCTGGAATCCTTTCGGGGGCGGCTCGTCGTAGTGTTTTCCGCCGAAAGCCGGATCCACTTTGTTGCGGTAATGCCAGACGACGGGCGACGCTTCGACTGGAATCGGATGCGGCCAGCAGAAATCAAACAGCGCGGAGAGCGCACTGCTTTTTCTGGCAAGTTGCTCCGGATAGGCGA
>DAOSJS010000318.1:0-4746 GCA_035367355.1 Candidatus Hydrogenedentota bacterium | reverse complement strand
AAGGCCCCGGATGATTCCCGGGGCCTTGCCTTTGGGGTGGAGGAGAAACAGGCCATGGCCTAGTCATTGCTGACTTGGCGGACCCGTTCGGACCTGATCTCGGCCGATTTCGCGGCCGACAGGTAGCTTTGAATGCGCTGAAGCCATGTCGTTTTAAGCTGGAGCTTTCGATCAGCGCGCATGCTCTTCTCTGGAGTCACCTTGTAGCGCTGTCGCGCGTCCGCTGTGAGTGGGCGGTAGAGCTGCCGGCTGTCCATGTCGTCCGCCTTCGTCAGATCTTTGCGAATGCTGCGTTCAGGGCCCAGAATGCCGTCGCCGCGTGGTGCGTAAGCTTTAAGCGTGTGCGGGTCCGTTCCGTATTCATAAAGATAGACCGGACCGTACACGCCCGTGCCGACATCAACTTCCTCAAAGTAGAGATCCACGCCATCCTCATAATCGAACAGGGCACTTCTCCAGTCGAAGGGCAAGCCCTGTTCGTAATCATTGGCGCCGAAAACGCGGCCTTCTGAGAAACCATCGTTGTACCCATCTATCCATCCGCCGTGCAGATACTCGATGTGCACGTCGCTGGCCAGGAAAGCGAGGTAGTCCGGGTAAAACGCGTTGTCGTAGCCTTCACTGAACCCGATGATGAAGGCGTACCGGTAATCGACGAAATAACCGTCGTTGTACGCCCACCAGACGCCATCCCAGAACCCGGCGTCATACGTCAGAGCGTCAATGTATGGAATGGTGTCGCCCTCGTAGTAGATGGTCCAGTCAATCGTGTCAAAGCCATCGTCGTGGCCCGCCCAGTACCAGTCATTGCGGGCGAAGCCGTCATCAAAACCGATATCGTAATCGCTTTTCCCGTCATTGGGCGGGAAGTAAGGGCAACCTGTCACGGTGAGTGCGGCGGCGAAGATCAGCAGCACCCGGCACGCGGTTCCCAGTCTATGTCTCATGGTGTTTTCCATGGCAGATACCTCCACCTCCTTGTTAGTACCGTTGTCACCGGCCGCGCGGAGAGAATGACCGTGAAGCGCCGCCCGAGGGGGCACTGCGCATCGTGCCGGGCACCGGACTCGAGAATGACGGAGCGCTTCGCATAGGGCTGGGCGCCGGTCTCGAAACCGAAGGAGCGCTGCGCATGGGGCTGGGCGCCGGGCTCGAGAATGACGGGGCGCTGCGCATGGGGCTGGGCGCCGGACTCGACATCGAAGGCATGCTCCGTGTGCTCGGGCTCGGAGCGTTTCTCGGAATGCTGGGACTGTTGTAGGACGGTGCTGGCGGCGTGGACAGGGTGGAGCGCGGTGGAGAACTGGGCGCCGGCGTGCTCCTGAAGCTGCGCGGGTCTGCAGTCGGCGCTGAAGATGGGCCGCCGATGGTTACCGAACGGGTAGGCGCGGCGCTCCGGGGCGTTGTCCGCAAAGTGTCCGCCGGGCTGGATTGCTGCGACGGTGGAGACGTTACAGGTGTATTGATGCTCCGGGTGCGCGCCCCAGGGATATCCGTCGCAGTGCTGCGCGGCGCCGGCGCCATTGTCGGCGTGCGCGTGCTGATGCTGTGTTCCGGTGGGGAGATGCTCTGAGGGGTCCGCGCGCGCCCGTAGGAATTGTCGATAGTGCGCGCGCGAGGAGCCTCTCCGATGTCCCCGGCGGCTCTGTCCGGACCGGGTACGGCGGTGCGCTCGGGAGCGGAACCGCTGCGGGCGATTGGCTCCGTGTTCGGGCCGATAACCCGGGTGCGCGGCGTTGCGGGGACGCCCGAACTGGTGCTGGGCGCTGTACGGTCGAGATTGAGGCCAGGGGCATTCATTGGGCCGCGAACCGAACGCGGTGTGTCCGTGGAGGTCCTGGCCGAAGCCTCCTCGGCTCCCGAGACAGCCCGATTGGTGCGCGTGATGCGTTCCGGGCTGGAACCTGAGGGCTCCACGCGATTTCCGGGCGCACTGTTGATGGCGGCGGAAGTGATTGGATTGGCGGTGCGATCCACGGCAACGCTCCGCAGCCGGGCCTCACGCGACGATGCGGTCATCGGAGTGCGAAGCATACGGTCGCCCGTGCGGTCGACAGAGTTGAAGCTGCTCCGCGGAATGCTCCTCTGAAGTTCGGCACTGCGCGTCGATGCAGCGACGCTGCGGGGGCCGATGGTGTCCGGCCCGCGGATGACACGGCGCGGGGAGTAATCCCGCACCGGGATAGTGGTTCCGCCCCGGTACCAGCGGTTCGTGCTGCTGGAGCCGGTGTTGATATTGATGTTCCAGATATATACATCGCCGCCGTACCCCGGGCGGATAATGCCGGGGTAGCAGGCCCCGACGTAGGAAGGACCGTAGAGCAGGCGATCCGCCACGCAGTACGAGCTGGCGTACAGGCTGAACCGCGACCCGCCAAGCGTGTAGTGCAGGTCCCCGAAAACAACCGGGCGGTCATACGGGCTCAGCGGACACCACACGAAATTGTTGCCATAGCGAACCGAAGCCACCCAGGCTGGACCCCATCCCGGACGGTAGGACCAGATCCAGCCATACCGGTCGTGGTGCTGCCAGCGCCCGTAATGGGACGTCACATAGGCGAAGGGGTAATCGTCCACCCAGCAGTAGCCGTACACGGGGACGTAACTCCAGTACCCATACCGGTACGGTACGTAATTCACGACCACCGTGGGCCGCCAGTAGTAGCTGCTGTCGACGTAGACCCACTCGCCGTAGGAGCTCAGGGACGACGCCCCGACCACGGGGGTCTCGATAACCTTGGCCGGCAGTTGCTTATAGCCGCGAGCCAGCGTTTCCGCACGATCGCGATTCCAGGCGTCGAAATCATCTTCGGCAGCTCGGTCGAACGCTACCGTGGTTGAGGGCAGGTATCCGGGGTCAACAAATACGCGTTTGCCCGAAGTGACGGTCATCGGTTCTCCGAGGTCCGTGCGCACGACCGCTGAACCCCAGCGGACGGTTACCGTGGTGGAACCCTGTTCGAGCACGTCGACACGCACCTGAGAATCCTGGCCGATTTCAATGCGGCAGGCGGGCGTGATAAACAGGAAATCCCCCGTGCTGCGGGCGATTCGCTGGATATAAAACGCCCCGGCCCAACCTCGTATGGATGCGCTTGGCGGCAGATCAATAATCTCCGCCTTGCTCCCATCCGCCATCCGGAGGAAGCTGCCTCCGGACATTTCGAGCTCTATGGTGCCGCCTTTGTCGGCCCAGAGCTGGTCACCCGGCAAAATAAGCGTGTTGGTGGTGGCATAGCTCCAATCCGCGTCGGCCGTGCCCTGGACCATCGCGCCGCCGGACTCATAACTGATACGGGCGTGCATGGTAGAGTCGGCCTGCGCCGCATGCGTGCCCCAGAGCAGTATCAGTGCGGCAACACCGGCAAAACAGATGTTATCTCGGACTCTCATGGCTAGGACCTCCATAGGAGTTCGCTTCCTTCTGTTCAATTAGACGAATACGGGTCCAGTGCATTCACTCCTAACATCCATCAAAGCAGAAAAATTCGTAAAGCAAGTCAATTCAATGATATACAATAGAATACAGGCTCAAATTCGCGTTTCAGAGGCCTTTTTTCAGGAAAATAGATGCCGGATTTGCGGGCTTGCACGCCTGGTGTCTGGAACAACAAAGACCCTCCAATATGAAAAAAGGGACCCCGGGAAAGTCCCCAGGGTCCCGACACGAGCCCAAGCGAGTTAACGCAGGGAATACGACTTGCGATATTCTGGCTTGATGAGATCCTTGACGCCCGGCACGTTGTTCGTAACCCGGTCGTTCAGGGCATCCCAATAGACCTTTTCGCCAGTCTGCATCGCCAGGTTGCCGAGCAGCACGGTTTTAGTCAGAGGCACGGCATACTCGAAATCCGACGCCGAGGGGTTTCCGTCCTTGCAGGCCCGCACCCAGTCGCGGCGGTGTCCGCCCGGGGTCTCAACGCGCGGGATAATCTTCTCGAGTTTGTCAAAGGCTTCCTTCTGCGTCTCCATGACCGACGCGGGCATGAGGCGGGTATCGTCGCCGTAGCATCCGGTGGTCAACAGCCCCTTGGTCCCAACGAAGAGCGACCCGTTGTCGCCGTCGCCCATTTGCTCTCCCGCGGGCACGCCTTCGGGCCGTTCCGGCTGCCATCCCCCCTCGTACCAATAGACCACCACCGGCGGCATCGTGACATTTTTCCCCAAATATTTGGACGCGTACTGGTTCACGCGTTGCGGAAACTCATATTTGACCAGCGCCTTGGTCGGGGCGGTCTGTTTGTTGGCATTCTCCTGCTTGAGGCACTCCACGCTGGTGGGGGTGCTGAGGTCAAGAGCCCAGTAGGCGGGGTCCATGATGTGGCAGGCCATGTCGCCAAGCGCACCACAACCAAAATCCCACCAGCCGCGCCAATTGAACGGGGCATAGCCCTTGTTGTATGGGCGCATGGGCGCGACGCCGATCCAGGCGTCCCAGTCCATCGTGTCCGGCACCGGCTCCGCGGGAAGCGGCTCGGCAATCCCCTGCGGCCAGACGGGGCGATCGGTCCAGATGTGAACCTCGGTGATGTCGCCGGCCAGTCCGGCCCAGACGGCTTCACACATCCGGCGGACGCCGTCACCCGAGTGGCCCTGGTTGCCCATCTGGGTGGCGACGTTGTAGCGGCGCGCGGCCTTCAGCAGCACGTCGGCTTCGTAGATGGTCCGGGTGAGGGGTTTCTCGACGTACACGTGCTTGCCAAGCTGCATCGCCGCCAGGGCTGCGGGCGCGTGCATATGGTCGGG